>OMID01000025.1 GCA_900299005.1 Oxalobacteraceae bacterium | reverse complement strand
CACCACTGTCTGCCAGTCACAGCCATTCAGTGCCAGAAATCACACCGCACACGCTACGGTGGATTTCAGGCTACTGTTAGGCATTGATTAACAAAGGTTATCAAAAAGAAAATAAAGCTTCTAAGCCGTAGGTCGCACGTTCGAGTCGTGCTGGGCAGGCCAATGAAATCAAGCACTTACGACGAGTCATTCATCAGCTAAGTCGTTAACTGTGCCATAAACGTGACGTGAAAATCGTCCGTGTCAATCGCAGTGTTCATGACACCGCCATTTCTCACTTCACCAGTTCCAACGTAGGGCGTAAACGAGCATCTGATCGTGCAGTTTTTTCAGCGAGATGCTTCAGGTCATTCCGGCGACATGGTAAAAACCTTAGGGTCGAATGATTTTCGGCCTCAGACCAACCCTATGTGCCAGTGGCTTGACAATCAGCCACAAGGCCATCTAAGGTTGCCCGCTAAACAAGGAGCAAAATAAACTCCATGCTTGATGGGGTAGTGAGTGCTGTTTCAACTTGCGATGATGGGTACCTTTACCGTCAATACTGCTTTGCAGGAGGATTCACATGACCTTCTCACTTACGGCGGGAAAAAGTTCTGTTTTGTCACAAGAAGACAAAAACTCTTCGTCGGACTACCAGAGACTTTATGAAGTTTTTCTAAAAGAGCATCCTACCTGGTTAGACGATCAGGGATTCGGCGGTATTCAGGCTCAGGTAGTTACCTCAAGCTCGATTTTTCCCGCGCTTGAATTTTCAAGCCCAGGCAAAGCCCGCGGCTTTGATTTTTGGTTCAATGGCTTGGAAAAGGATAGTGGTCCGGTTTCTGACGCCGGCGCCAGAGCGCTCTCTCAATCGATGCCAGTGGCGCCTCGGACAGGTGGCATTGACCCAGTGCCGGGTGACTTTACCAATGCGCGCTGCAAGCCTGTCTATTGGGAAGAAACCGTGTCAGACCCTGTCGATTTATTCGATAACGAGGGGGCAAAAATAGGGTACAAAATCTTGACCACCGGTGCCGGGTACACCACCACTAACCACTACACAGTGGAAGGTGTACTGAGTAAGACCGCGTATCACAGCATGTTTGGCGCTTGGTCGGAAACATCATACAAGCCGATCACCAAAGAGGGTCAAACGTACATCCAAACAGACTCGTCGGGCGAAAGTGGTGACTTCACGTGGACTTCCTACCAGCTATCTGACGCAGAAAACAATTTGTTGGAATCTCGTTACGAAGACAGTAGTGGATATAAATCATCGACACTACAGGAATACAAAAAATCCGAGGATGGCTCGATCACGAAAATAATCATCTCGAGCGAAGGCACCGGGGCAGTTTATAGCTATACGTCGTTCACAGAGTACGATGGAAAGTGGAATGTAATCAAATCGGACTACTCAGATAGCAATGGTAATAAGTCTTCAACTGAGAGAACTTTTGATAATACAACCCAGGAATACACGGTAATTTCCAGTGGGGCGGGCCCGAATGGGTACGCTTATCAATCAAAAGAAATTCTGGACGAGAGGGGCAACCTTCTTGAAAACAGTTACAAGGACTCATCCGGATACTACTCTCAGCGAACCACAGAGAAACAAATTGATGCGATCTGGGGTGCAGTATTCATCACAAAAGATATTACCGGAAATGAGCAACAGGCTGATACGGTAACGTATCGCTCAACAAATACCTACACGCCAGAATGGAGACTGATTGCGTCAGAGACCACGGATTCATATGGATATAGCAGTCGGCTCACTACGACAATCGAAACCTCTACAACGGGCGAGAAGCTATATGTTCAAACCTATCAATTTACTTATGCTGGCGGTTCGACCTCTGAATGGGTCACGCAATACAACGAGGACTGGTGGCCCATCGTTGATGGAAAGCCGGTAGAACAACTGCCTTTGCTTTGGAAAGCGCCAATCGCAGCGAGTACTCCCGAACCTGAAATCTTGCCCGCTGTTGAACGTAGTGCGGTCACTGACTTTCAAGAAAAGATCGTCTCGGTATCAGATACCATTTCTAATCAAGTAATCACAGGCATCAAGGGCCAGCGCGATAAGCTCAGCGGTACAGAAGTAAATGATACCTTCATGGTCAATGACAAAGCAGACCGAGTGATTGCGGGTCAGAAAGGTGATTCTGACTCGGTGATGACGGAAGAATTCAATCTTGATCTTCGTGCGCGGCAGTGGGATGGCATTGAAAATGCGATGCTGGCTGGCGCACGTCGCTTGAATTTAACAGGCGATGCAGGCGCCAATATTTTATCTGGCAACGGTGTTGATAATGTCATTCGTGGTGGTTCTGGAAAAGACACGCTTTTTGGAGGAGGTGGGGATGATGTGTTTGTGGTGACAAAAGAGAAGAGAAAAACCTTCGATACGATTGTGGATTTCGAGTCGGGCGAAGACAAAATTGCACTTAATGGGACAGAGTTCCGTACATTGTTTGATAAAAACAAACTCTTAAAAGACGGTGTCATCGGAGAAAGACTGAAGCTGGATAATGGCGGGATTTTGTGGTTTGATCCCGATGGCGTTGGAAGAAAGGCTGCAGTTGAAATAGCGATGGTAGGTATATCAGATACCTTGAATAAAGCAGATTTCATGTACGTTTCATAAAGTGTTTTCTGAATGTTTAACGTCAAAAATTCAGCAGTGAGACGATTGAAACCCGCCATCCCTCATCCACCATCGTCTAAAAAGTCCGAGCAAAAAGATCTCCGGTAATTGCTGTAAAACTCCCAGTGTCTTGCAAGCCTGCCTTGTCGACGCCGAAGGGCCGCCGGGGAAGTGAAGGTGCCAAGATAGGCGCCATTCAGTTGGAAAAATAACTAATGAGTCATCTCGCGGGCGCCGCCGTCTAAAAATTCCCGTGCGCACGTCCGGTGAAGAAAAAGCGGACGCCATCATGCAGGCCGAAGTCTCGCCCAAGCGCACTGTATGGCCTATGGAAATAACCCGAAGTGGTCCTGTGCCCGCCTCCGTCTTCGGATTACGGACCGCTGGGTGATCCTGCCAGTAACCGCATGTGCTTCCGTTATGGTTTTTACATTTTCATGTTGTATTGGCTATTTATCAGCCGAGTCAGACTACCTGGGGGTGCCGCAGCTGTATTGAATAGTGTTTGACACATCGAGCCGGTTGTGATCTTCTGTGAGGCCGCTAATTTTGTATTCGATAACTGCCATGAGCAAGACATACAAAATTCTGATCACCAGCCAAAAAGGTGGCGTTGGTAAAAGTACTCTGTCAGTCAACCTTGCAGCGTACTTCAACAGGATGACCAAGGTGAGGTCAGCGCTGGTTGATTTGGATCACCAGGCCACCTCAAGCAAATGGCTTAGCGGAGCGGGCGACGCAGGTTCAGGCAATGCGGCATTCAATCTGGAGCGCGGCAAAAGTAATGGAATCACCAGCCTTAATATCGCCAGGATCTTGCGTCACGCCAGTCAAAGCAATGATGTGGTGATCACGGACCTGACCTGGAATGATCTCCTACCCAAAGAATTCTTTTTCGACTTTGATTTTCTGCTCGTTCCGTGCTCACTATCAAAGATAGAACTGGACAGCACGGTTGATTTCCTCGAGCGAATTTCCCACATCATTGACTCAAAGCTCAGAAAGCCACCTGCATTGATCATTGTTCCCAGCAGAATTCGCGAAGTGGAGGATTATTCGCGTATGCTTAGACGAACCTTCAATTTTGAATTTTTCCTTTCCCCGCCCGTCGCCTACAAAACTGAAGTTCAGGATTATTTCTGTCAATCGTTTTTGTTTGAATCAGATAACGAGGAAATAAAGCAAAATTTTATTGAATTCGCTCGTGCCGTAGAGACACTGATGGTCAACAGCGATCCTGATGAGGAAATAGAGCATCGAAAAATACCTTCCAGTACGGCACGAGATGCGGGCACGGTACTCGATCGATTCTTGTTGTCTCGGACGACGCGAAGGCATCAGCCTCCCTCGCTGCAGTCACACGAGATCGCACATTTCAGGCATCGCGATCGTCAGCCACCTTCATTCCTGAAGACGCATAAATAGTCCTGTCTCAGAACCTATCTCGTCAGCTTGATGGCAAGGCGACAATGCTGCAGACAGCACAAACGCACGGCAAGACGCCCCCAACGCTCTTGGCGACAGTGAGTCAGATCTTCTGAGACACTTTTTGCCGGCTTCAGATTGCATATGCCGCTCTCTCTGCGGCGCAATCAGACTTGATTAAGGGGCCCTCTCGTTAGGTCGCTGGCAGCGTTGCCACTGCTTTGCCGTACCTCGGTACTGTTTGCGGCGTCCCTGCCTTGCCAGCGACTGCGCCGTTTCGCGGCGCTCATTTAGACAGAGCCTCCAACTGAAAACGGTACTCTTCCGGCGTGATTTCGCTAGTAGGGCAGCGCGTGTTGATTTCATACTCAACAACTTTCTTTCAGATAGCTGACAATTTTCACAAGTAATTGAAGTGGCTGTATCGAAGAATTGACATAGGGTTTGCATTGCCCAGATAATTTTTTACTGGCCACTGTAGGTGAATGGCTACCCATTCTCACTACTCGGGAGCCTACTTTGATACACCTCCGGCGGCATCAGACAACATGGCGATTAATCGTGGGTTTACTGTCCGTTGTGCTTATGGCCAGTGCGAATGCCCTTGAACCTCATCAACCAGCCCCGGAAATTTCTGCAAAATCTGCCTCTGGCACAGCGGTCACGATCGCGGCGCACCGTGGGCAGATCATTTATCTCGATTTCTGGGCTTCATGGTGTGGCCCTTGCCGACAGTCCTTTCCGTGGATGAATGCAATGCAGGCCAAGTATGGGGTCAAGGGTTTACAAGTGTTAGCCGTTAATCTCGATACCAAGGAAGCTGACGCTCGCCAATTTCTGCTTGAGCATCCAGCTCAGTTCGGGGTTGCGTTTGATTCGACCGGCGGCACTCCGCGCAGCTATGGTATCAAGGGAATGCCAACCAGTTATCTCATTGATCGACAGGGGCGGATCCTGATGGAGCATTCCGGGTTTACCAGTTCAAGCAAGGATGCGCTGGAGAGGGCAATACGCGAAGCGTTGGAGGAAAAATAATGCGACTCAGGTTTACCGCACTGCTATACCTCCTCACCTTGGTTTTTCTGTCCGCTTGCACGAATCTGAGCGTTGTTCAGCCCTGGGAAAAAGGTAATTTAGCCAAGCAAGAAATGACCTTTGATAATGATCGTGCTGAATCTGCCTTCAGCGAGCACACCTACAGTAGTAAAGAAGCAGCATCGGGCGGCGCCACGGTGGGAGGTGGTGGCTGTGGATGCAATTGAAATTGGTGCCACCGAGCGGGATATTCTGACGTCATTGTCTCCCGCCGATGTCGCCTCACCTGCACCCTCGCTACGTTCGGGCCTGCTGCTTGCTTCACTACTGCTTCCGCTTGCGCCATCAGCCGACGCAGAAACCGCTCCTGAAAAGGCCATCTTGCAGTTGAAATATCTCGATTACCTCGATAGCCAACCGGGTGCCGATCGCATTCGTGTTCGTGCCCCCATGCTGATGCTTAGCATCCCTTTCAAGGACGAGTGGCTGCTTAATACCTCCCTTGGGAATGATACGGTTTCAGGCGCTTCGCCCCGTTATCACACGAAGGCACTGACAAAAATGTTCGATGTGCGCAATGCGGTCAGCGCATCAGTAACGCATCTATATCCGGAGCGTGCAGAAACGCTTGGGATTGCCAAATCCAAAGAGCGAGATTATGAATCCAGCAGCGTGTCTGCTACTCATGTCTGGTTTTTAAACGGGAAAAATACTGAAGTGACATTAGGCGCCAGTTATACCTATGACAGCATCAATCCGGCCAACAGACTTGTGGTGGATGAACACAAACAAATTATTGATCTGATCACTGGTGTAACGCAAATACTCACCACAGCGGATATCTTGCAGCTTACTCTGCGATATTCAGACGGAAATGGATACTACAATGACCCCTATAAATCCATGGACCAGCGACCGCGTCACCGACAAGCACAAAGTCTCTTAAGTCGATGGAATCATTACTGGGATGCTGTGGGCGGCACCTCTCGGATCAGCTATCGCTACTACACTGATTCGTTTGGCATTGATGCGCATACGATCAATCTAGAATATGTCCAGCCTTTAGCCCATGGCTGGAGTCTGATGCCGCTGTTGCGACTGTACACGCAGAATGCGGCTTCATTTTATGTGCCATCAGACCCTGCGCAGCCTAATCTGCCGATTTTTCCTGATCCAACGATGCGCTATTACTCCGAAGACCAGCGTCTATCGGCCTTTGGCGCTCGAACGATTGGTGCTAAGTTGTCAAAGCAAATTAACCGGGATTTATTAGTGGATGTAAAAATCGAGAAATACGATCAGCGATCTGGTTGGGCATTGCAAGGTAAGCCGGATGAGGGTCTGCTTCCTTTCAGTGCGCGTAGCCTGCAAGTCGGATTCAATTATCAATTTTAGGGTGACACTGAATAATTGTGACAAGACCGCATCCCATGCCGCTCAGATGGGCGCTAAGTCAAAGCTAGATCGCTACGGGTCAGAGACCGGAGCTCACCACTTTTTATGAATCGATGTTCTCGTTAGCTAGTGATGACAATTCAGCGGTTTTCATTTCATGCAATGGCCTCACCTTGCGAAATTTGCATCGACGACACCGATGATCAACGATCGTCAATGGCGGCGTCGCTGGCTGAAGCAGAAGTCAAGCGCATCGAAGCAAAATATTCTCGGTTCCGCAGCGACAGTGTCATTAGCAGAATCAATGCGCAGGCAGCTTCGCTTGAAGTAGACATCGATAGTGAGACTGATTCTCTGTTGGCTTACGCTGGAAGATTGCATGCACTGAGCGATGGGTTGTTTGACATCACGACAGGCGTACTGCATGGTGCGTGGGATTTCAAGAATGGGGTCTTGCCATGTTCGGACGCGTTACAGGAGCGATTGACTTTGGTGGGCTGGCAGTATGTCAGGCATCAACATCACTGCGTGCGCTTCATGAAGTCTGGGGTACGCATCGACCTGGGCGGACTGGGCAAGGAATATGCAGCAGATCGGGCTGCGGATATTCTGGCGCAGGCGGGAATTTGTCACGGCTATGTAAACCTCGGCGGAGACCTGAGAGCCATTGGTCCAAAGCAGGATGGTGCTTCGTGGATGATAGGTATTCAGCATCCGCGGAAACCCAAGCAAGTCATTGCCACAATCCCGGTGGCTACTGGTGGTTTGGCAACAAGTGGTGATTACGAGCGGTATTTTGAACAGAGTGGACGCCGGTATTGCCATTTATTGCGCCCTCAAGATGGCTGGCCAGTTTCTGGCTGGCAGGCAGTCTCGGTGCTTGCGCCGCAGGCGATTACTGCTGGCGCGACGGCCACGATTGCGATGCTCAAGGAAGCCTGCGCATTGGATTTTTTAAAAAGCACCGGATTTTCCTATCTTGCCGTCAATGCTGAAGGAGAGATTTTCAGCACCTAGCAAGAAGAGATGGTCGTATCAACAGTGCAGTGGTATGCGCCACTAATTTTCCGGAAACAACCTAACCACAGGATGAATCATGGCCAACGGTGTTTTTAATAATTTTTCGTTCGAAGTTAATGGTAATACTTTGGCATTCGTGGGTACTGCTGCTGACGATACACTCAATCTATGGGTAGCTATCCAGCAAACCTCGTTTAATTACTTTTCAGTTGACGGTGCAGATGGCACCGATAAAGTGAGTTTTGGAACTTCCGAGCGAAACAAATTCAAGATCACCCAAAACAAAGATGGAGTCGTTCATGTAGATTCCATCTCCGGGGCGAGTTCGGCAGTCCATGTGACGCTTTCCAATGTGGAGACACTCGTATTTGCAAATGGGGGAGACACCTATCCATTATCCGGAGCAACCAAACCGCCAGTACCTGCCGCCCCGCCCGCCATCAACATGGGGACTTCCAAGCTGGTGCTACAAGGCATGTCAACGGCGCTCAAAAGCTTATCAATTATTGATACCGATGCTTCCAATCTCCCTGTCCAAGTCAGTCTCTCTGATGACACAGGTTTACTTAAAGTCAGCACAGCAAAAAATTTAACGATTGTTGGTAATGGCACGACCCACCTGACGCTATCTGGCACGCTGAGCACAATCAATAAAGCCCTATCGACACTCAAATATACAAATGCGGCGCTTGGTGAAGATGATTTATCGATAACAGTGACAGATACCGGCACTAAGTTGACAGCCACTGCCACGCAAGCTGTGACGGTGGCGTTCAATGCGAGCAAACGAGGCACTGTCAAGCTGCCTTACATCATCGCCGACACCGCACCGGGCGATAAACTAGTATTCAACGATGCCAACAGCTTTCGGTCAATTCCCATCACTGCAGCAGATGTCGTCGCCTCGGGTGGTGCTCATGATTCGACGACATTATCTGAATGGGTGAACGCTGCGCTGAGTCCAAAATCGGGTAACTTGGCACAGCATCAGATTGGCTGGTTCGAGCTCAATGGCAGCACTTATCTCATTGAGCAATCGCGAAAAGCAGGTACTCCCTACAGCTCAGGCGATAGTCTGATCCAGCTAACGGGAGTCACACTGGACGCGTCGACCGTATTTTTAAGTGATCATGTGTTGACTCTCTGATCCCTGCAAGTTTGTTTCAAGAGGCGCTATCATTCTCCATGATTCCCTTATGTAAAAAAGCGCTGAGGAGTAAATACCGCAGGTTTTTACTGCTGGAAAATGGTCATCAGTCTTTGGTACGATGAGTACCTGCCTTGCGTCAGCGACACTGGATCGCCATCAAACTGAGTGTGTGCGGCGCCTTCCTAGTCTGATGCCCTCTGCGAAGAAGATGCTCTATCGGACATGTCAGAGACGACAGGTACGACAGCTTGGTGGGTTTCTGCGTAAAGTTTGCGAACATTAAATACCGCATCGGCTGGCAATGGTCGGATATTAGCTAGTCCATTAACACCACCAAGGAAGGTGATTAGCGTAGCGGCATTGGTGGCGTAATTCACATTCACCACCCATTCCTTGGTCCTTTCCAGCACTTTGGTGGTGTGGAGTTTGCCGTTGACGACACCGACCACTAATCCTTCCGCACCAATCACGGGTCCACCGGAATTGCCTCGGGCTGTTGCCGCATCAAACTGAAAGCTGCTGCCATCTCCATGAAAGCCGACCAACGTGTTGATAATGCCACGTGCGACCTTCGCAGAGCTTCCCTGAACTGAGATCATGGGGTAGCCGATCGTCATTATCTCCATGCCGATTTGAATATTGTCAGGCTGGGCGATCGACAGGTAGGCCGTTTTATACGGAATTTTCAAGAGTGCCAGGTCAGCTTCCTTGTTGTACCGGATAACTTCTGCGGGTACTGCGCGGCCGTCGGCCAGCACTACCGAGACTTTGCGATTTTCTACAGCATGATAAGCAGTGACCAGATGACCGCTCTCAGACACAAAAAACCCCGTCGCATTACTATCAGAGAAAAACACCTCCGCCCAACCCAACACGGGTATGAGTAAAAACGCGGTAAGCAAGAGCCCCATAGACATACTGTGATTAGGCTGTGATGAGCGGTCAACGGAGATCATGACTTTCGTGTACGCGGCGATAATTTTAGAAAGAGGCGTAACCATCACAACTTATAATTCGTTTTCATACCGTCTGAGCATGTCTGCCTGCGTCTCTGCAGGTGCATCAAGCTTGGCATGTTCCTTGATCAGTTCTCCCATGCTGGGCAGGACCGAGCGGTCTTGCCGATGATCGTTTGCCCACAACGTACTGCGCATCGCCGCTTTTGCGCAATGCAGATAAGCCGTTTCAATATCGACTTTAATCACTAGGCGAGGTTTATTCTGCCAGTCGTCGAAAAGCCCTAGCAGGTGTTCGCTTATTTCCAGCGTAGCGGCACCGTTCACTCTGAGCATTTCGTCTATGCCGGGAATAAAGAAAAGCAGGCCGACCTGCGGGTTATCAATTATATTTTCCAGCGTGTCGAGGCGATTGTTCCCCATGGCGTCGGGAATCAGCAGCGTCTGTGCGTCAGCTACTTTGACAAATCCCGGTGCTCCGCCGCGCGGTGAAGCATCCATCTTGCGCTCGGCATTGGCGCTGGCGATGACGAGAAAAGGCGACAGAGAGATGAACCGCGCCATATGATGATCAATAGATGTCAATTCTTTGCGCAGGGCTCTTTCTGCAGCAGGAGGATACCGTCGGCGCAATTGATCTTTGCTGAGTAGTGGCATTGAATGATGAAGTTCAGGGTCCAAAGGGCCAAGGAAGGTGGCAACCATAGTGCCATAGCGACCATGGACTTGTCACTGCAGGTATGGACAACGAGGCGGGGCCATGCCGAATCTATTATCGGGCTGGCAAATTTACATTCTTTAGGCTGGCGGCGTTCGCATTTCACCGGTAGCGTCGACGCCAGTTTGGCTTGCCTTCGGGATCCGGTCTGGCGCGAGGGTACAATGGGATTCCACTCAGCCTGTCTTCGATAAAAACTAATCATGGCCATAAAGAACTCGCTTATACGAAAACTCTGTGTTCTCGGTCTGATAATCGCTCCCCTTGGGCACGCAATCGCCAAAGATCAGGCATGGCCAAGCTATGGCCAGGATTTTTCCAACCGCCGTTACGTCAGTAATGCGCAGATCAACCGCTCCAATGTCAGCAAGCTGAGGGCAGCGTGGACTTACCGGAGCGGGGTAAAAGCCACTTTTCAGGCAACGCCCATCGTCGTGGGCCGAGTGATGTATGTGTCGCTACCTTTTAACCATGTGGTCGCGCTGGATGCTGTTACGGGTCGTGAGCTATGGCGCTATGAGCATCGACGCAAGCCTGGCTATGCGCTGTGCTGCGGGCCCGCGAATCGCGGCGTGGCTGTCAGCCAGGGCATGGTCTACGTTGGCACGGTGGATGCACGCCTCATTGCGCTTGATGCCCAGACAGGCAAGGTGGTCTGGGACATCGAGGTCGCCGACCGTGACAGTTTCATCGCCGAGAATGTGGAGATGCTTGGCGACGATGATCCTCGCAAGAAGGCGGGTCTGGCAGGGCAATCTGGTATCAGCGTCACGATGGCGCCCGTGGTGTATCAGGGAATGGTCCTGCTCGGGATTACCGGCGTGGGTTACGGACTCCACCTTGATTCCGACCGTGAGGGCGCACCACTGGGCACCGTCGTGGGTTTTGCGGGCAATTATGGCCGTACCGGATTCCTCGCTGCATTCGATGCGAAAACCGGCCAGCGTATCTGGCAGTTTGACACCATTGCATCTGCAAACTGGGAGGGCGAGTTCAGGCAATTGACCTCCTATGGACTTCGTCTTGACCGCGATATCGCAAAAGAGAAAGCCGACTTATCTCGCTATCCTGAGGCCGCGAAATACGGTGGTGGTTCGGCATGGAGTACGCCTGCCATCGATACACGACATGGCTTGCTGTATTTTGGCACGGGCAACCCCTCGCCACAGATGGATGGCGATACCCGTCCCGGTGACAATTTATACAGCGTCTCGCTGGTATGCCTGGAAGTAAAGACCGGGAAAATCCGCTGGTACTACCAGCAGGTGCCCCATGATTTGTGGGGCTACGATGTGGGCAGTCCGGCAGTGCTGTTCGACTACCTACACAAAGGCAGAAAAGTACCTGCCGTCGGACAGGCCGGGAAGATAGGCTGGTACTTTGTTCATCATCGACTCACCGGTGAATTGCTGCTGAAATCGGATGAATTCGTTGAGCACAAAAACATGTTCGCTACGCCCACTCCCGAAGGCGTGGTGATTCTTCCGGGGGCTTTGGGGGGATCTAATTGGTCGCCCACTGCGCTGGATGAGAAGAAGCAGGTTGCCTATGTCGCTGGTATCCACTGGCCTGTGAAATACACAAAGAAAATTCTTCCTGCCACTTCGACCCAACCGGAGGTCACGTACAGCAACCTAGAGCCCATGATGGATGTCCCGCGTTGGGGTGCCGTGTCAGCAATCGATCTGCGCAGTGGAAAAATGCGCTGGCAGTCAAAAACCCCCGAGCCTCTGGTCGGTGGTGTACTGGCGACATCGGGAGGACTGGTGTTTGTAGGTCAAGGCAATGGCCGTTTCAGTGCGATGGATGCCACCTCCGGCGCAGAACTTTGGCATGATGTTCTTGATGCCGGCGTGAATGCGCCGCCCATCAGCTACAGCATCGACGGGATTCAGTATGTGGCAGTGGCAGCGGGCGGCAACCAGATTTTTGGTTTTAAACAGGGGGATTTCCTGCGCGTGTATGCGCTACCCAAAGCAGGACGTCAATAATTGTGATGAGAGGCGACGGTATGGAAGAACAGTCACAGGGAACAACAGGATCAGCAACGGCATCCGCCGCTGCCGAAGAAGCAGCAAAGTCACCAGTCTTCAGTAAATCCGATCAGCACAAGCTCGTCGCTGACATATCCGTATTTCATTACAAACGCCTGAGGATGGTGGCGTCAGAGCGCGGGATTCCCGTCGGTCAGCTATTGGAAGAGCTTATCGATCGTATGTGGACCTATCGCAGCGGCTGATGAAAAAGATTGCCGATGGAGGAAGAGTGATGCGATATGCGGCATTGTGTGTGGTGTTGCTATTGAATATCCTTGCGCCAGTTAATGCAATCGAGCGCCAGGATAAGGCTCGTCCGCTCAATAGCGAATTACGTCCCTCGAATAAACGCAGCCCGGCTTACCTCAGGCAAGTCGGTGGACACATCAAACGCTTTATTGTCTACATTGCGAGAAATGGCGAAGAGAGGGCGTTGAATCCGATGGTACGGTTCGGCATCAAGCTCTCACCCAAGGGCGAAGTGCAGACTATCCGTTTGATACAAACCAGCGGCATTAAGAACTGGGATCTGAGCGCCGCAAGAGCGATTGAAAAAAGCAGTCCGCTGCCGCTGCCCGAAGAGGGCGGGCCTCCTGAGGAAATTGAGGTACTGCTTCAGCCAAAAGACGATGGCTGAAATATTTTTTGCAATACCGTCGGGTGTCTTGGGTGTACTCGACACGCGCCTCGCGTGCCTCTGAGAATGCATGCCATGCCTCAGTGAGCTTTTTCGGTGACATAATCCATCAGCGCCAGAATCAAGCCTGACATGACAAAGGTGCCATGCAGAATGAGCAGCCACATCAGGTTATCTTTGTTCATGCTGTCAATAGCCATGAACGCCTTCAGCAGATGAATGCCTGAGATCGCCACAATGGACGCGATCAGTTTGAGCTTCAACCCACTGAAATCTACCGTACCCATCCAGTCGGGCCTGTCCTTGTGAGACGCTACATCGATCTTGGAGACGAAATTCTCATAGCCTGAGAAAATCACCATCAGTACCAGGTTACCTGCCAGTGACAAGTCGATCAGTGACAGAACCCAAAGAATCACTTGCGATTCCTCGGCGGTGCTAGCAAGTGGAAAAAAATGGATCAACTCTTGCAGGAATTTGAACATCAGCACGGCAAGACTACCAATGAGCCCCAGATAGAAGGGGGCCATCAACCACCGTGAGCCAAAAATCAGCCGCTCCAGAGGGCTTTCGAATCGTTTGAATTTATGTTCGACCAAGTTGATCTGTTTATCTATGGGCATGGTGGGTCGGTGTACGGAAAGTTATGCGGTAATCATCAACGGATCAATCGATGATTCTATTTTATAACCTATCTCGTGATGTCGCTGGCGGCGTTGCCAATACCTTGTCGAGCGTCTTGACTGTCTCCGGCGTCCCCGCCTTGGCAGCGACTGTGCTGTTTCTCGGCGCTCATTTTGATAGAGCCTCTTATAATCGAGATGTGACATAATGAGTAGGTGATGAATAGATGAGAAGCAATTCATTTTTATCCAACCTCAAGAGATGCATATCTGAAAAAGCAGATGGTTAAATTTCTTGTGCGTTATTGACGATGAAATAATTTTTTACGATTAAATTTTATGTCCGCTCAACAAATTTCAGGGCAAGAGCTTCTGGTTAACAAACTAAATTTTGAAAACTGGAAGAAACTATTCCTTCCGTATTTTTCCTGGGAGCCTGTTCTGAATGAATCATGGGATTCACAGTCTGTTGATTTTGATGCTCCCAAAAATTCAATAACCTGGAAAAGTTTGCAAGGTTCGTCAATTAATGCAAATGTGACGAAGTCAGGTGACGAACAGGCCGGCACCGACAGCGGCATGGTCATCATAAAAAGTAACAGTTTGAATGTGAAGGGTGGATGGGATTATTCCTGGAGTAATTCAGTGGAAAAGGAATCCCATACAAAAACCTGGTCTTTTACTGGTGATGCAGCGACCAAGTCTGACGATATTCTCTACAAAGAAGTTACGTATTCAACTGATCAAAAAGATGAATCTAAATCAGATAATCGAGCAGAATCCTACGACTTCATAAACAAAGACTATGTATATCAATATAGTTCGTCGGGCGGTGGAATCGGAAATCAGTTGGCATATATCTTCAAGCTGTATTTTTCAGATATCTCATCTGGAGAATCGCTTGGATTTTCAATGAAAGCTAAAGCTGAATCTGCTTCAGAAATCAGTCTAAATATTTCAAATATGAAATACATCAATTCTGATTATTTTATTTCAACGGCAAAATATTCAGTCACATTGACTAAGGACGAATTTGATGCTATTCCAGGTCCCACTCCTGAGACAGAAAGTTTTGAAAAACTGGTTAGTAACTGTCGAATTATCAATGAGTGGTCACTTAAAGGTGACAATACTGTTTTAATTAAGTCGAAAAATGGTGCAGATATTGACGTCGGTGCTGGTAATGACAAAGTTACAGGTGGGGCAGGAGATGATCAAATAATTGCTGGTGCCGGGCGAGATACTTTGAGTGGCGGCAAGGGCAACGACACCTTTGTATTAAGCAAGGAGGATTATGATTTTAGTTCTGCTAGGGCGCTGCTGGTAGACTCAATTACTGATTTTAGATATTCCGCCGAGGGTGAGCAAGACTCGCTTGAGTTTTCCGGCTTTGGAAATATCGAAGCTTATAAAACTCTTGCTGATGCTAGGAAAGCGCAATCCATTGCTGAAGTAATTTACGAATCAAAGACGGGAAAATTTTGGTACAACGAAGATGACAGCGGAAATTTAGTAGGAGTACTCTCGTTTGTCACGGTCAAGGGCCTGCCGGAAATTTTTTTGGAAGAGTCGGGTTGGATGTCACCGTGATGTGTTATTCACGTTGCTAATTTGCGGGCAATTGGATTGCTTGGCATGACGCTCCATCGCGGTCTGCGGCTATTTTTATTTTAGCTTGATGTCTCTACCTTTTCCGTTCAAGCGCGGTACTATCCCCCGCAGCATTTACCGATGCTGATGTGCTGGAGATTTCAACCGGCATTCATGCCATCTCGCTGAAAATAACGCCTTTGAGATTTTCGATCGAATGCGCGACACGGAGTACGGACTCAGCTGGTATCTGGCGAACCAGCTCACCTGTATTTTTATCGGTGACCGAGATGATTGGCGTGTTCAGCCGACGATCCAGTGCAAACGCCAAATTGCGGTTGCGGCTCTGCATCTGCGCGTTGAGCTGCTCAACCACAGCATCAAACGCCCGAGTTACGCGTTCGGCATCGTTCGGCGCAAGAGGGCCTATCGGAGGCATCGGCGGGGGGCGTGAGGGAGAGGGCGTAATTACCCGGTCGGTGGGCACCTGAGGTCGTGCCGGCCCGGTGGCGGGTGCGTAAGGCATGGGACCAGTATGAATAATCATTTTGACAATCCTGTCGGATCCATTCGCTTAATTCGCATCATAGACGATTGCGAGGCCCGTGTTGTGTGCTGCAGTCGATATAATCGTGCGGATGTTTTGTTCAATCTCGGGCAGCGCTATCAAAATGCGGCGGGCATCGTAGGGAGCGCCTTGTTAGCGACCGGATCGCGTTGCGATGCTCATTTTGAAATGCCTTTGCAAGGCACCCGCATGCACTCATCATGGTCCGATTACTGATTTTCTTGCTCTTGACTAGTTCTTTTCCGGCGCATGCGCAATGGGAGAAGGTCACGAAAAACCCCCGCGGCGATGTCTATTATCTCGACACCGAGATCTTGCAAAGAGGCGTCGTGTCTCAGGTGTGGGGATTAGTCGACCTGATCGAGCCCATTGAAAAAAGCGCATCCGTCAAGCGGCTCTACGAGGCCGATTGTGTGAAGGGCAAGCTCAGAGTGGTTCAGAAGCTGGTCTACGCAAGCAAGGGTGGACAGGGAGAACCGCTCTTGGCCGACAAGAAGCCCGGGCGCTGGTTGTATCCTGATCCTGCCTCGGTCAATGAGGAGCTGTTCCTGAAGATCTGCTTCGGAAAGAGCGGGGAAGAGGTCAACTCGAAAAAAGAAGCGCATGACGAGAAAGAATCGCTCAAGCCGGCTTCCCACTGAGCCCGAGTCTTGAGAGGCTCCATCACAATGAGCGCCGCGAAGCAGCGCGATCGCTTGCAAGGCGGCCCCAACGCGGCCAGCGGCATTTTGATAGCGCTTTGTAGTCGCCAGTCGTCAGCGGTATCCCACCCCCTTTGATTGTCTTCTTGTCGATACTGCGGCTTTGGCCTTGATCTGGCAAGCCAGGCTTGGCGCGCTTGGCTTGCTTTATTGACCAAGTCGGATCAGATCCAGCAGGTCCTTCGTCACTTCTTTGGGCCGGATGATCTGTCGGGCTTTGTCAATCAGCGCATCGTGCCCGACGAGCGATTGGCCAAGACGATTGGCGTAGACGCGGATATGGTGCTCCAGCTTTGCTCCTTCGTTGATGAACATGTTGAGCTGCATGTCTTCAATAGCCTGCAATGCCTGTGAAGGAATGCCCGTCTTGCGGCTGGCTTGCTCGAGCGTCCAGCCGAGCAGAATTCGTCTGTTGAATAACAGCTGGCCTATCGAGACCTGCAAAGACGAGGAGATCGTCGCCTCTGTGACTTCATCGGTCCCGGGTGATGGGGGTGTTTGTGGTTTCGCGCTCACCAATCTTGTCTGGTCAGTTCTATCCGGTGGCACATTCAGGCAAGCCCTGATGTCGATGGTCTGCAAATGATGCACCAGTTTTTGCTGAAAAAATACCAGTTTTGCGAGTCGTGCATAAGCTGCGCTTGCAGCTGGGGCAGTCTCGGTCACACGGCGCGCCTGCGTGGCGAGCTTGAACAGGTGGGATTGATGCCGCGTGTTTTCGTATATGAAAAAGGTTTTCTAAATTTATTTAAAAAATGACAATCATCTAGTCGATTTTAGGAGTGAATTTGCCCTCTGGGTCATATGGACAATGCAGTTAAATTGTGCAAGAGTCTACGCAGAGGTGCACCAAAAGGGGAAGCCATGTTGGGCGATAGTCTCAGAAGAAGACGCGAGGAGCTCGGACTCGATGTCCAGGATATCGCGCGCATGACGGGAATGCCTCCCAAGCAGGTGGTTGCGCTGGAGGCTGACAATCGCGCCTACTTCGTTGGGGGCAAACCGGAAATCGAGCGACTGACTAAGCTCTACGCAAAAAAGGTCAACATGCCCCTTGATGCGGCTTTCTCTCTCACGCCTGCACAAGATCAAAAGTCGGTCGATGTCAGGAACACCGAAGTCGCCATTCCCGCATTTCTGATCGCTGGCCAGCAGTGGGAAGCGGGCAGCGCCAAAAAAGCCCGGGCGTCATCCGACTTCAACAACGCAGAGTCCTGATCTGACCGGTGCAGGGTTTGCCTGCTTTGCACTGTTGACGGTGGCCGACCCTTCGCGGCGCGCCAAAGTTAGGTATCCTTATCCCCTTGCTATCAATCTGCCGTTGCCGGCAGCGTCGGTCAGTCACTCATGGATCCGAGAGAAATCGCCAGAAAACTGGGTGTCTTGTCAATTGAGGAACGGGTGCAGATCATCCAGAGCTTGCTCGAGGCTGGTGAGGCGGGACTGGAAATGCCTGATATCGCTGGTCGCACTGGTTTGGGCGCCCCGGCAATTGTCAAGCAGATAGAGGCCCTGATCGGCGCGGAGATGGTCACTTTCAAGACTCGCGAGAATAACAAGGTTTATTTCGTCAATGAGCGCGTGTTGCGTGAAGTGTTTGATTACATGGTGAGCGATTATGCGCCTCGCTCCAGCTAGTGTCATAGGGGGTTAGTCGTGAGCGCTCTGCTGGGCATTTTCAGAAAGTTATCAATTGTCTCGGCACTCGTCGTGGCCTGGCTGATCGTTCTCCTATTGTTTGTCGGCTGGCTGATCTTCGCCTACGACCAGGCAGAAGCACTGGGCTTTATTGCTTACGTGAAGTCAAGTATCGGCGTGGTGAACAAGCCGCTGGAGACCCTGGACGTCGGTTCGGTATTGCGGCTGGTGTTTGCCGGGATTTCCGCTGTTTTCGCGGTCATTCTGACCGTCTTTACCATCCCGATGTTTGTGTTCGTCTATGCCAACGTGGGCTATGGCAAGCTCATCGAGCGCTTGAACCGCCCCAAGGAAGTGGCAGAGGCTGAGCCGGGCACCGCCAGCTCGTGATCCACAAGAGCTACGTTGCCCGGCTGAGGCCGGGCCTCCCTCTTTTCGCTTTGTTCATCTTTTGACGGCTCAAGTTTTCCTGCTCTGCGCCGATTCTCACAGCAGACCTCTTGCGCGTGCTGTGCGCGGAGGGGCAACCCCGGAGCCTGATCATGTTGAAAGTCGATACCGAAATCCGCCTGACGATTTTTTCGTTTGCTGTGGTGACGATCGTGCTGATCGGAGTGATGAGCTGAGAGTTTGTTGAAAGCCAACACGGGTCCCCAGACCCCTGCAGTTCATCAGAATCACTCGACATCACTGACATTCCTGAGCAAGCTTTTCCGCTGCGCGACGCGCCCGCACCCGCGCTTTTCGCGCCTCCTTCAAGTTCGCATCCCGTAAATCTTCCTCGCGCCAGCGCAATTGCAGTGCCAGCGACTTGCACTTGCGTTCTTGGGCTGCAGCACCCCGCGCGGCAAGGTCGCGTATGAGTTGCTCTTGTCGCTCGCGTTGCTCACGTAGTTTTTGAAGGCGAGCGATTTCTGCTTTTTCATGGCGAAGCGAATCATCAGGCGAACCACTGCTGCGCGGGGAGGTATC
The DNA here is from genome assembly GCA_900299005.1 of Oxalobacteraceae bacterium. Lineage (GTDB taxonomy): Bacteria > Pseudomonadota > Gammaproteobacteria > Burkholderiales > Burkholderiaceae_D > Pernthalerella. The sequence goes on along the minus strand of OMID01000025.1, from coordinate 95,416 downwards.
AGCGTGCAAGGTCAAGGTCTGAGTGCCACAGGGACGATCGGTATAAGTCATGGTGCCATCAACACTGCATTTATAGAGTGCTAGAGAGGGTATGGAGCATGTCAACAGAAGTAGCGCGGTACACGGCAGAAAAAATTTCTGACCAAACCAGCCTACATGCGCAGTCGGTAAAGCAAATTTCATGATCACCTCGCGACAGGGCAGGCCTGTCGCGGATGCGTTCAGACCACTTTCCCTGGATTCATCAGATTCAGCGGATCAAGAGCCCGCTTGATTGCCTCCATCATGGCCATTTCTGTCTCGGATTTGTAGCGGCGTATGTCATCTCGTTTGAGTGCGCCCAGTCCATGCTCCGCAGAGATAGACCCGCCATATTTGTGTACATTATCGTGAACTCGAAGATGGATTGCATCCTGCTGTTGCAAGAAGGTTTCGTGAGATTCGCCCTCAGGTGCCGAGACGTTGTAATGCAGATTGCCGTCACCAAGATGTCCGAAGGTCACCATGCGACAGCCGAGGAAATCTCTCTGCAGGATCGCATCAGTCTCTGAAATAAATTCAGCAATACGGGACACGGGCAGCGAAATATCGTGTTTGATATTCAGACCCTCGGCAGCTTGCGCCATCGAGATGTGTTCCCGCAACGCCCACAGCCGCTGCGATTGCGAAAATGAGCTGGCAATCACCGCATCGGCGATCAGTCCTCTCTCGATGCCTGATTCGGAGACAGCTTCCAGCATCGCCATGGCATGCGATTCTGACTCGCAGTCGGATAATTCCATCAGTACATACTGCGGGTGCCGGGAGGCGAAGGGCGTACGCTGTTCTGGAAAGTGGGTCTGTACCAGCTGCAAGCAGACATCCGACATGAGCTCAAAACCCGTCAGGCTCGCATCGCATCGCTGCCGTGCCAGTTCAAGCAAGTCCAGTGCATCGCTTACCGAGCCAACGGCCAATAGTGCGGTCAAGCGTGCAGCAGGCTGCGCATAGAGTTTGAGCACCGCTGCGGTGATGATGCCTAGCGTGCCCTCAGCACCAATGAACAGGTCGCGTAGGTCATATCCGGTGTTATCCTTGCGCAGGCCGCGCAAGCCATCCCAGATGGCGCCGGATGCTGTGACGATCTCAAGCCCCAAAGTCAGGTCGCGCATGCTGCCGTAGCGGAGCACCGCAGTACCACCGGCATTGGTCGACAAGTTTCCGCCTATTGTGCAGCTGCCTTCGGAGGCCAGCGAGAGCGGAAAAAGTCTGCCTGATTCACTTGCGGCTGCCTGCACCTGTTGCAGCAGGCAGCCTGCCTCGGCAGTCAGGGTATCGTTCAGCGTATCGACAGCGCGTATGCGATGCATTCGCGAGAGTGATATCACGATGGCCGTGCCACTCGCGTCGGGCACGCTGCCCACTACCAATCCGGTGTTTCCACCCTGAGGCACAATCGGCACCCGATATTGCGCGCACAACGTCACGACAGCAGCGACCTCAGCCGTGCTCGCCGGTTTGACGACTGCCAGGGCGTTTCCAGTGAAGCGTTTGCGCCAGTCAGTCAGGTAGGGCGCCATCTGATCGCCCATGAGCAGATGAGTCTCGCCGACGACTCCGGCGCAGTGCGCGAGGAACTCAGTCTTCATGCGCAGTCGTGGCAGCCTTGCGAATGGCGTCGCTGGCGATCTGCCTCGCGGCCTGCTTGTAGGGGCGGAGGAAGAAGATTGCGCAGAAAAAGAAGGTGGATGAGAGCACGATCTCCAGCGCGGCAAGCGCCTGCGACGTGCCCCGCTCGCTCCAGGCGCGAACAGCGCCCTCGGCAAAATACATCAGCACCAGCATGGAAGCCCATTGCATCGTGTAGACATTGCGGCGAAGTGTGCCGGCAAGTGGCGCGAACAAAGGCAGCACCTTGATAACGATCCAGGACCCGCCGGGGCGAAGCGGCGCGAGCACGAGTTCCCATGCAATACACAGCACAATGAGCAGGATCAGGCTGCCCGAGGCAACTTGATGCAGTCGATACTGCTCAGGTGAGATGTCTGTCATGTGGTTTTTATAATCCATGCGTGCGCTGCTTTATTCCGTGCGAAGCTTGCGCGCGGCATTGGCGAGGCGCTTGCCAAGCGCAATCGTGAGCGCTCGGGTGTCCTCGGTGATGTCTTGCCTGCCGGTCGGGCCGGACCAGTGCGTGGCGCCGTAAGGCGAGCCCCCGCTGCGAGTGCTCATCAGCGCTGGCTCGGCATACGGCAGGCCGAGGATCAGCATGCCGTGATGCAGCAGTGGCAGCATCATGGATAACAAGGTGGATTCCTGTCCGCCGTGCAGGCTTCCGGTGGAGGTGAACACGCAGGCAGGCTTGCCCGCAAGCGCACCCGATAACCACTGAGCACTGCTGCCATCGATAAAATACTTCATCGGTGCCGCCATGTTGCCAAAGCGGGTGGGCGAGCCTAGCGCGAGCCCGGCACATTCTTCTAGGTCAGACAATTCGACATAAGGTGCTCCGGATGCGGGTATCTCAGGTGCCGTTGCTTCGGTTAGGGTCGATACTGCGGGCACTGTGCGAAGCCGTGCCTCGCAACCCGGGACACTCTCAATACCTTGAGCGATCAGTTCGGCCAGTTTACGCGTCGCGCCGTGGCGCGAGTAGTACAGCACCAGGATGGGAAGCAGGGAAGATGGGCTCATCATGGACATGGTTGTTATTATATGGCGCTTTATCACGCCTCTTGGTGCCGAGCGCATGAGTCCATACCCTGCAAATCCCTCCGGCGGATGGTCGCGCATTCAGATACGCGATCTGGTGCGTTTCGCGCGGCGAAGGCTTAGGGAGGAGCGCATCACCGAAGTTGCAGCCAGCCTTACCTTTACGACCGCATTAGCGCTGGTGCCGGTGCTGACGATTGCCTTTGCGATTTTCACGACCTTCCCCCTGTTCACGACATTCAGGGATTCGCTGGATGCCTACTTCGTCCAGATCCTGATGCCCAAGGGCATATCGAACACCATTCTCGATTATCTGAGCCAGTTCGCGGCGAAGGCTAGCCGGCTCTCGGCAGTGGGTGCCGTGTTCCTGATTGTGACTGCCATCATGATGTTCGGTACCGTTGATCGAACCCTGAACCAATTGTGGCGGGTAACCGAGCCACGGCCATTCCTGCAAAGGATAGTCATCTACTGGGCGGTGATGACGATGGGACCTTTGCTGCTGGGCGCCTCCCTGTCATTTGCCAGTGAATTGTCGCCGCTGGTCAGCCTGTTAGGGAGGGAGGCGCAGCTGATGCGTACGACGCTGATGGTGATGGTGTCGATCGCTTTTTCTACCCTGGCGTTTTCATTGTTGTACCTGACAGTCCCCAATCGTGTCGTCGACTGGCGCGATGCTGCGATCGGCGGTCTGGTGGCTGCTATCGCATTCGAGATCGCTCGCCGTCTATTTGCCTTCCTCATCGTGCAGGGCCCCAGCTCCAGTTACAAGGTGGTATATGGTGCGTTGGCCGCGGTACCCATTTTTCTGATCTGGGTCTATCTGTTCTGGTTGATCACGCTAGTCGGCGCTGTGATCGCGGCGGCTTTGCCGGTGGTCAAATATGAGCGGTGGTGGCATCGTCCGGCACCTGGCGGTGAGTTTCTCGATGCTATGAATCTGCTGCGCGTGCTGGTGGAGGCACGCGGCAGTGCGTCTGTGGTCGATGTGCTTCGTCTGCGTGAGGAGACTCGGCTGGGTTTTGAAGAGTCTGAAAGACTGCTTCAGCGCATGCTGAACGTGGGCTGGGTAGGACGAGTCCGCATCGAACGCACTCAGGGCTGGCGCCTAGGGCGGCGCAGCAAAATGCAGCAGGACCGCTGGGTATTGCTGGCCAATCCCGACAAGCTGACGGTGGCCGAGGTCTATCAGTTGTTTGCCTTTGCGCCCGCGCCGCAGTCTCCGCTGGGTCAGAAGATCGAAGGCGTAATCGCGCTCGGCTTATCCAGCCCCGTGGCCGCTTACTATGCGGCCTCGGCGGCATCTGCCGCAAAAGCAAATAACGCCTCCAGCACCTGATCCGGTTGCTCGGCCATCAGCGAATGACCGCTGCCATCAAGCTGCACTACGCGCGCGTTCGGCATGGCTGAGCGCAGCGCTGCAGTTGCCTTGGGTGGTGTCATGAGGTCCTTGCGACCCAGCAGCAGCAGGGCCGGACACTGCAATGCCCTGGCGGCTGCCTCGCCATTAGCGTAATCATTGCAAGCAGAAAAGTCGGTAAAGAACACTTTCGCCGGGTTGCCGCGAGAGACGTGCTGCATCAGTCTGCGCGCACCACCAGGCACATAAAAACCCGGGCCGGGTGCTGAGGGTTTTTGCGCAATGCCAGAGTGCGACCAGAGCGTCACCATGTCGATCGCGTCTTGCTCACGATGCTGCGAAGCATCCAGTAAGTGCGTCGATACTTTCATAGGGTAGGCAGTCCCCACCAGCGCAACACCACAGACGGTCTTTGCCGAGCGCAACGCGGTTTCAAGTGCGACTAGCGATCCCATGCTGTGACCGATTAGCACCACTTTTTTCACACCAGCAGCACTAAGCACGCGAGACAGCCAGTCAGCCATGGCCTCTACGCTGCCCAAAGGAGCGCCCGTGCTGCGCCCATGGCCGGGAAGGTCAATCGCCAGCACAGAGAATCCGTGATGTGCGAAATATCGTGTCTGCAGCGCCCACACGGAATGATCATTTTGCGCGCCATGAATAAAGACGGCAGTCGGCAAGGCGGGATCGAACCTCTTCCCGCCTGTATATGCGTACGCGGCATGCGGTTGGGTATCGATGATCATCGCTCATCCTCCTTTGTGAGCTGCTTTCAGCCCGCGCTTGAGATCATCGATCAGGTCATCGGGGTCTTCCAGTCCGATGGACAAGCGCATGGTGCCCTCGTTGATCCCGGACGCGGCGAGTTGTTCAGTGGGCACGCGGAAATGCGTGGTCGAGGCTGGATGGATCACCAGCGATTTGGCATCACCAACATTGGCCAGGTGAGAGAACAGGCTCAGCGTCTCGACAAAGCGCCGTCCCGCCGCACGATCGCCTTTGATCGCAAATGAGAAGACGGCGCCACAGCCTTTGGGTAGCAGCGTCTTTGCCAGTGCATGATCAGGATGATCCGGTAGTTCAGGATAGGAAACCGATTCGACACCTGGATGCGATGCTAGGAATTCAACGACCTTGCGTGCATTGGCCACATGCTTTTCCATACGAAGGCTGAGCGTCTCTATACCCTGCAGTATGGTAAACGCATTATAGGGACTCATCACTGCGCCAAAATCACGCAAACCTTCTCGGCGCGCGCGGAGTGCGAAAGCGCCGACTGTCGATTCCTCTGCGAAAACCATGCCGTGAAATCCGTCATAAGGTTCGCACAGTTCAGCGAAGCGTCCTGTTTTTTCGTAGGCCGCTTGCCAGTCAAACGTGCCGCCATCGACCAGCACGCCACCGACCGCAGTACCGTGCCCGCACAGGAACTTGGTCGCTGAATGAAATACAAGATCCGCACCATGATCGAGAGGCCGAAGCAAATAAGGTGTGGTGAACGTGGAATCGACCATGAGTGGCAGGTGATGTTCGTGGGCGATGGCAGCTACCGTCGGTATGTCGAGCACATCAAGTCCCGGATTGCCCAAGGTCTCGGCGAACAGCACTTTGGTTTGTGGGCGAATGTTATCGCGCCAGGCATCCTTGTCGCGGGGATCAATAAAGGTGGTTTCGATCCCGAAGCGCTTCATGGTGTAGCCGAGCAGGTTTTGTGAACCACCGTAGAGTGCGCGTGAGGCCAGCACATGCGATCCAGCGCCGGCGATGGTGGCCAGTCCAAGGTGCAATGCAGCCTGACCGCTTGCGACAGCGAGGCCGGCGACTCCGCCTTCGAGCGCTGCCATGCGCTCCTCGAGAACTGCAGTGGTAGGGTTTGATATCCGTGAGTACACATGCCCTGAGCGTTCCATATTGAACAAGGACGCTGCGTGGTCCGAATCTCGAAAGACGAAAGACGTCGATAGGTAGATGGGCGTTGCTCGGGCGCCGGTCGCTGGATCAGGGGCTCCGCCCGCGTGCAGCGACAGGGTGTCAAAGCCGGGGTATTTCGGTTCACTCATCGGGGCAGGTTCTCCATGCGGGGTTGTTGGCTGGGCGCGAGTGGATCGACCGATTATAGGCTGCCAGCGTCCGAGGTTTCCGAATCCTTCGCCTGAGCTCTGGCTTTTTTAAAGAGGCTGGGCTACAGTCACTTCATAAAAAAGACATCTCTGGGGGTGACCGGTGAAAGTTTCAGAAATCCTGACAGTTAAGGGCAACATTCTTTTTACCGTCACGCCCGAGACGGCACTGCTTGATGCGATCGATACCATGAGCGAGAAGGATATCGGTTCGCTGGTGGTGATGCAGGGGGGCGCGCTGGTCGGCTTGCTGAGCTTTCGTGAAGTGATGAAGGCAGTTCACAGCAATCGGGGCTCGGTGGCGGGAACCGTCGGCGAGCATATGGACCGTGAGATGCTGACGATCTCCCCGGACACGGAGGTCAACGAGGTCCGGCGCGTGATGCTCGAGCGTCATGCCCGTTACGTTCCGGTTATTGACGGAAAGGTACTCTTGGGTGTGATGTCTTTCTATGATGTGGCCAAGGCGGTGTTCGAAGAGCAGAGTTTCGAGAACAAGATGCTCAAGGCGTATATCCGCGACTGGCCCTCCGAAACTACCGAAGAGTAGATTCCGGGAATTGGGGCGGTGTCGCCGCCTTGTCATTCGTACGGCCAGAGATTCAACAACCTACAGACACAACACAAAGGAATTTGCCGGGTGAGTTCGGGCCAGTTCGCACTGCTGACACAGCGTCGTTTTGCACCTTTCTTTGGCGCCCAGTTTCTCGGCGCTTTCAATGATAATCTGTTCAAGACTGCCCTGGTGACCGTGGTCACCTTCGATGCCGCGTCCTGGACAACGCTGAACGCTGGCCTGCTGAATAACCTGATTGCCGGCCTTTTCATTTTGCCTTTCATGCTGGCATCGGCGACCGCGGGTGAGCTGGCCGATAAATTCGACAAGGCGCGGCTGATGCGCATCGTCAAGCTGCTGGAAATTCTCATCATGCTGGGGGCGGCCGTGGGCTGGTATACCCACCAGCTGTGGGTGCTGGTGCTTGCCGTAGTCGGCATGGGGTTGCACTCCACCTTGTTCGGTCCGCTCAAACACGCCTATCTGCCGCAGCATCTTGAACCCGGAGAACTGATTGGTGGCAATGGCATGGTGCAGATGGGTACCTTCGTGGGCATACTGACAGGCCAGCTCATCGGCGCAGGTTTGGTTGGCTGGGGTGCGATCGGCGTGCACATTATCATCTGGTCAACGGTGCTGGTCGCCATCTTCGGCTTGTTATTCACACTGGCGGTTCCCACCACGCCCGCGCCAGCTCCCGACCTGGTGGTCAGCCGTAATCCTTTACCCGAGGTGGTGCGCAACCTCCGCTTTGCCGCCAGTAACACCAGTGTCTTCGGGGCCATGCTGGCTAATTCCTGGTTCTGGTTTTTTGGTGCGATTGTGCTGGCCCAATTCCCGGTGTATTCGCGCGATGTGCTGCACGGGGCGCCCGAGATTTTCGCGGTGCTGCTGACCGCGTTCTCGCTGGGCATCGGAGCCGGTTCGCTGATGTGCGAACGTTTGTCCGGTGGTCGTCTGCAACTGGGGTTGGTGCCGCTTGGCTCGCTGGGGCTTTCCTTGTTCGGCATTGATCTGTATTTTGCTAGTCTGGGCAGCATGCCTGCTCTGCTGACGGCGCATGATCTGCTGTTCGGCGCGCAGTTTCGTATTTTGTTTGACTGTCTAATGCTAGGTATGACTGGCGGTATTTTTGTCGTGCCCCTGTTCACACTGATCCAGTCGCGTGCCGAGCGCTCACATTTATCTCGCATCATCGGCGGGATGAACATGCTCAATGCGCTTTTCATGGTGCTCGCCGCACTGCTGGCCATGCTGCTGCTGCACGCAGGGCTGTCTGTACCGGAAATCTTCGCTACTACGGCGATGCTCAATCTGGCGGTTCTGGCTGCACTGTGTCTGAAGCAGCCGGAGTATCCGCAGGCATTGTGGTCATGGCTGACGAGGCTCTTCAAGAAGCCGCCGCTGGTAGAATGAGGGTTTTTCGCGCAGCCCATTCTTCCCACCATGTCCGGCAATACCCTCGGCAAGCTTTTTTGCGTGACCACCTTCGGCGAATCTCATGGCCCTGCCATCGGCTGCGTGATCGATGGCTGCCCACCGGGCATGCCGCTGTCGGAGGCTGACATCCAGCCGGAACTGGATCGTCGCAAGCCTGGTACATCGCGGCATGTGACGCAGCGCAAGGAATCCGATACCGTCGAGATTCTATCCGGGGTCTTCGAGGGAAAGACCACCGGCACACCTATCGCGCTACTGATCCGCAATGAGGACCAGCGAAGCCAGGATTACGGCAATATCGTCGACCGCTTTCGTCCCGGCCATGCAGACTATACCTATTGGCACAAATACGGCATTCGCGATCCTCGCGGTGGTGGCCGTTCCTCTGCACGCCTGACTGCGCCGGTTGTGGGTGCTGCTGCAGTAGCACGCAAATGGCTGCATCTGCAGTACGGCACGCTCTTCCGGGGCTGCATGAGCCAACTTGGTGACATCGCCATTCCTTTCCAATCGTGGGATCATGTACACGGCAATCCGTTCTTCGCGGCGAACGCCGACGTGATTCCCCAGCTTGAGTCGTACATGGACGATCTGCGCAAGGCAGGAGACTCCTGCGGCGCGAGGATCGATGTGGTTGCGCAGAATGTGCCTGTTGGTCTAGGCGAACCGCTCTTCGACAAACTCGATGCCGACATCGCTTACGCGATGATGGGCATCAACGCGGTCAAGGGTGTCGAGATCGGCGCGGGATTCAGATCAATCGCGCAGAAGGGGACGATGCATGGCGACGAGATGACTCCCGAAGGCTTTGTTGGTAACAATGCGGGTGGCGTATTGGGTGGAATTTCCTCCGGCCAGGACATCACGGTATCGATCGCGATCAAGCCGACCTCCAGCATACGTACGCCACGCCGCTCGATAGACCGTGATGGCAATCCGGTCATGGTTGAAACCTTCGGGCGGCATGATCCTTGCGTCGGCATCCGTGCAACACCGATCGCGGAAGCGATGCTTGCCTTGGTGTTGATGGATCACGCGTTGCGCCACCGCGCGCAGTGTGGCGATGTCAGCCATCCCCGAAAGCAGTCCTGAAATCATGCCGATCTAGCAGCCGGCAGTGCTGGCTGTAGGTGCCTACGGTATCGCTGAATTTCCCCGAGCCCGACCATCTCGGCAAACACTCGTAACCTCCGTGACCCCTGCCTCCAAACCTGCTCAGTCGCTGAATTTCGCACTGTTCTTCTTTGCGTATTACGGCTACGTTGGAGTGTTCTCGCCGTATGCCAGCTTGTACTTTGCTGATAAAGGCATCAGTGCGGCTCAGATTGGCGTACTGATGTCGATGATGCAGGTCATGCGTATTTTTGGTCCTAACCTTTGGGGCTGGGTGGCTGATCACACACGAGAGCGAGTCAAGGTGCTGCGCTTTACGTCAGTGGCGGCGGCGATGGCTTTCTGCGGGATGTTCTGGGGCCAGAGTTTCACTTTTTTCTTCGCGCTGATGGTGACAGTGAACTTGTTCACCAGCGCCCAAGGGCCTATCTCCGAAGCGCTGATGCTCGCGGCCATGCGTGGCGATCTGACGCACTACGGCCGTTTGCGACTCTGGGGCTCGGTCGGATTTATCGCAGCAGTTACCCTGTCGGGTCAACTGCTCGACTGGCAAGGCATCGGGTTGATGCCCTGGATTGCGATGGCGCTTTTGCTCATGGTCTGCGGCGTCACGCTCAACATGCGCGAAGAGACTCCCCAGCTTCACACGCAAGAGGCACCGTCGGTGCTCAGCCTACTGAGGCAAAGATCAGTACGGGCGTTCTTTCTGTCCACCTTCATGATGGTGGCAGCGCATTCGTCGCTGTATGTGTACTACTCGCTTTATCTCTCCCAGATCGGCTACAGCAAGACGGTAATCGGCATGATGTGGTCGCTTGGCGTGCTGGTGGAGATACTGTTCTTTTTTTATCAGGCGCCGCTGTTCCGGCGCTTTGGAGTACGTCCGCTGATGTTGTTTAGTCTCGTGATCGCTGTGGTGCGTTTCCTGATGATCGGTTTTGGCGCAGAATCACTCGCAGTGCTGCTGGCCGCGCAGGTGCTGCATGCGGCGACTTTCGGCGTGCACCATTCCGCTTCGATCGCCACGCTGCAGCGCTGGTTCTCTGGTGCATTGCAGGCGCGTGGACAGGCACTGTTCATCAGTATTTCCTATGGACTGGGTGGCACGCTGGGCGGCTTGCTGCTCTCGGCTTGCTGGGATACATTTGGCGCCCATCTGGTTTATCTGATTGCCGCCCTTATGTCCTTGGCGGGACTGGTGGCGGCGGTTCTGAGTTGGCGCTGGCAAGCAGAAACAGGGAGAGAACAATGACATACGTGCTATACCGGGGTCTGTTTGTGGTACTGCTGACACTTTCTTTGGGCGCATGCCAGACCGTGCAGACAACGCAGGGGGGAGCGGTCGGAGTCGATCGTGTGCAGCGCATGGCGGTGTCTGCCGAGGCCATGGAGCACAGCGCGAGCAAGCAGTATGCGCAAGTCCTCGCCGAGGCGCAGAAAAAAGACAAGCTGAATTCGGACATTGCGCAGTACGAACGCGTAAAAACCATCGCCGATCATCTGATCAGGCAGACCCCGGCTTTTCGCAAGGATGCGCTCGGCTGGAAGTGGGAAGTCAATGTGCTGACGTCTGGCGAGGTCAATGCGTGGTGCATGCCCGGTGGGAAGATCGCGGTCTACTCCGGCCTGATCGAGAAACTCAAGATCACTGACGATGAACTCGCTGCCGTGATGGGTCATGAGATCGCACATGCGCTGCGAGAGCACTCGCGCGAGCGCGCGTCCGAGCAGACTATGGCAGGCCTTGGCATTTCGATTGTTGCGGCGGTGGCAGGACTGGGACAGATCGGGCAAAAGGGCATGGAGTATGCCTACCAGGGCTTGCTCGGCCTGCCTAACTCGCGCGCGCATGAGACCGAGGCCGACCGCATCGGCGTCGAGCTGGCCGCACGCGCAGGGTATGACCCCCGCGCCGCGATCAGGCTATGGCAGAAAATGGGGCAGACTGGTGGCAACGAGCCGCCAAAATTCATGTCGACCCATCCGCCGCGAGCGGATCGGGTGAAGGATTTGACCAAATACGCCGAGAGGGTCATGCCGCTCTACGAAAAAGCGAAGGTCCGCGGCTGAGCGCTATTTTCGCGTTTGACACTCCGGGCCTCAATGGCAATTGGGCGGGGGGGTGATGTGGCATAATTTAGGGCTATTTTTCCCGAATTGTCAGGCATCTCGACCCTCTCGCCATGGCCCAAACCCTCTACGACAAACTCTGGCAGTCCCATGTGGTGCACACCGCCGAGGACGGCACCGCTATCCTTTACATCGATCGCCATCTCATTCATGAAGTGACCAGCCCGCAGGCGTTCGAAGGTTTGAAGCTCGCCCATCGACAGCCCTGGCGCCAAGCTGCGAATCTGGTGGTGGCAGACCACAATGTGCCCACGACGAATCGCGCGGACGGCATCGCCGATCCCGTATCTCGGCTTCAGGTCGAGACACTGGACCAAAACGCAAAAGAATATGCGCTTACCTATTTCAGCATGGCCGACAAGCGTCAAGGCATCGTGCACGTGATTGGCCCGGAGCAGGGTGCAACGCTGCCTGGCATGACAGTGGTCTGCGGCGATTCGCACACATCGACGCACGGTGCGTTTGCTTGTCTGGCGCATGGGATCGGTACCTCTGAAGTCGAGCATGTGCTTGCCACGCAGACGCTACTGGCAAAAAAATCCAAGTCCATGCTGATTCAAGTCGAGGGCAAGCTAGGCGAGGGCGTCACGGCCAAAGACATTGTGCTGGCCATCATCGGCAAAATAGGCACGGCGGGTGGCACGGGCTATGCGATCGAGTTTGCAGGTTCCGCGATTCGTTCGTTGACGATGGAGGGTCGCATGACCGTCTGCAACATGGCAATCGAGGCAGGTGCACGCGCTGGCATGGTGGCGGTGGACGACACGACGATCCAGTACGTCAAGGGCCGCCCCTTCGCGCCGGTCGGACCCCATTGGGATCACGCCGTTGCCTATTGGCGCACGCTGCACTCCGACCCCGATGCGAAATTCGATGCTGTGGTCATGATCGATGCTGCTGAGATTCGGCCGCAAGTTACCTGGGGTACCTCGCCAGAGATGGTGGTGCCTGTTGATGCGCGTGTTCCTGATCCCGACAAGGAAAAAGATCCTGTCAAACGCGACGCCATGGAAAAGGCGCTCGTGTACATGAACCTCAAGCCTAATACCGCTATCACCGACATTCGCATTGATAAAGTCTTCATTGGGTCCTGCACCAACTCGCGTATCGAAGACCTGCGCGCCGCTGCGGCGGTCGTGCGCGGCAAGCACCGAGCCTCAAACGTCAAGCTGGCGATGGTGGTGCCGGGCTCCGGTCTGGTCAAGGAGCAGGCCGAACGTGAAGGTCTCGACAAGATCTTCAGAGAAGCCGGTTTCGAATGGCGGGAGCCGGGGTGCTCGATGTGTCTGGCGATGAATGCCGACCGACTGGAGCCGGGTGAGCGCTGCGCATCGACCTCGAATCGTAATTTTGAAGGGCGCCAGGGCGCCGGCGGCCGCACGCATCTCGTCAGCCCAGCCATGGCAGCTGCTGCAGGCGTAGCGGGCCACTTTGTTGATGTGCGCGGTCTGTAAGATCGCAAGTTTAGATTCAGGGAATACACCATGAAAAAATTTGTCGTCCTACTGATGACCGCAAGCCTCGCGCTCGCTGGTTGCAACACCATTCAGGGCATTGGCAAGGACGTTGAAAAGCTAGGCGAGAAAGTTCAGGAAGCGGGTAAAAAATAAACACCATGAATAAGTTCACCGTACTCGATGGATTGGTCGTTCCGCTGGATCGCGCGAATGTGGATACCGACGCCATTATTCCCAAGCAGTTTCTCAAGTCGATCAAGCGTACGGGTTTCGGCCCCAACCTGTTTGACGAATGGCGCTATCTTGACCATGGCGAACCGGGGATGGACAACAGCAAGCGTCCGCTGAATCCGGACTTCGTGCTAAACCAGCCGCGTTATCAGGGCGCTTCGGTTCTCCTCGCCCGCAAAAACTTCGGGTGTGGTTCCTCGCGTGAGCATGCGCCCTGGGCGCTGGATCAGTATGGGTTTCGCGCAGTGATTGCCCCCAGCTTTGCCGATATTTTCTTCAATAATTGCTTCAAGAATGGTTTGTTGCCGGTGCGTCTGACCGACACAGAAATTGATCAGCTGTTCAATGAAGTGAAAGCCTTCCCCGGATATCGTTTGGTGATCGATCTGGACAAGCAGACGGTATCAACAGCCAATGGCAGCTCGGTTTTCCATTTCGAGGTCGACGAATTTCGCAAGCACTGCCTGCTCAATGGTCTGGATGACATCGGTCTTACACTGCAGAAGGCTGACGCCATTCGCGACTTCGAAGCGCGCCACATCAGCCGTTTCCCTTGGCTGGCGAATACGATTTAATCCCCATCTCATCCATCATGAAAATCGCAATTCTGCCGGGCGACGGCATCGGAACCGAGATCATTGAAGAAGCTGTCAAGGTACTCAATGCACTGGGCCAGCCATTCGATATGGAAAGCGCACCCGTGGGCGGCGCGGGTTATGAAGCTCACGGACATCCTCTGCCCGAAGGCACGCTGAAGCTCGCGAAAGAAGCCGACGCTATTCTCTTCGGAGCGGTCGGCGACTGGAAGTACGACACGCTCGAGCGATCGCTGCGTCCCGAGCAGGCGATTCTCGGCTTGCGCAAACATCTGACGCTATTCGCCAATTTTCGCCCCGCGATTCTTTATCCCGAACTGGTTGGCGCATCAACGCTCAAGCCCGAGGTCGTGTCCGGTCTGGATATTTTGATCGTGCGCGAACTGAATGGCGATATTTACTTTGGCCAGCCGCGGGGCGTGCGAGAAGCACCGGACGGGCTGTTTAAAGGCGCGCGCGAGGGGTTTGACACCATGCGGTATGCAGAACCCGAGATCCGTCGCATCGCTCACGTCGCCTTCCAGGCAGCCCGCAAGCGGGGCAAGCGCCTTACCAGTGTGGACAAAGCGAATGTGTTAGAGACTTTCCAGTTTTGGAAAGACATCGTCACTGACGTGCACAAGGAGTATCCGGATATCGAGCTGGATCATATGTATGTCGATAATGCAGCGATGCAGTTGGTGCGCGCACCGAAAAAATTCGACGTGATCGTAACCGGCAATATGTTTGGCGACATTCTCTCCGACGCCGCCGCAATGCTGACCGGCTCCATTGGCATGTTGCCCTCCGCCTCGCTTGATGCCAACAGCAAGGGCTTGTATGAGCCTTCGCATGGTTCTGCGCCGGATATCGCGGGCAAGGGTATTGCGAACCCGCTGGCGACGATCTTATCGGCAGCGATGATGCTGCGTTTCTCGCTTAATTTGCCGGCCGAGGCCGATCGCATTGAAAACGCCGTGAAGAAAGTGCTCGCACAGGGCCTTCGTACGCCCGATATTCATGAAGCCGGCACTACCAAAGTGGGCACTGCCGAGATGGGCGATGCCGTCGTCAAGGCGCTTGCCTGAGGAAGTCCTCCGTAATTCTGAAGGAACCGTAATGAAACTCGTAGGTCTGGTTGGTTGGCGCGGCATGGTGGGCTCGGTGCTGATGCAGCGCATGCAGGAAGAAAATGATTTCTCGCACATTGAGCCGGTGTTCTTCTCAACTTCCAATGCAGGGGGCAGTGCGCCCTCGATGGCAAAGAACGAGAGCACGCTCTACAACGCGAACGACATTGAGTCACTCAAGCGGTGCGACATTATCCTGACATGTCAGGGAGGGGATTACACCACCGAGATCTACCCGAAGCTCCGCGCTACTGGCTGGAACGGTTACTGGATTGATGCCGCATCCACGCTGCGAATGAAAGATGACGCGATCATCGTTCTTGATCCGATCAATCTCGATGTGATCAAGAACGCTCTCTCCAAAGGCATTAAAAACTATATCGGCGGCAACTGCACCGTGTCCTGCATGCTGATGGGTCTGGGTGGCTTGTTCAAGCACGACCTGGTCGACTGGATGACCTCGATGACCTATCAGGCAGCCTCGGGTGGCGGTGCGCAACATATGCGTGAACTATTGACCCAGTTCGGCAGCCTCAATGCCGAAGTCAGGGCATTGCTCGACGATCCCGCATCCGCGATTCTGGAGATCGATCGCAAGGTGCTTGCGAAACAGCACGCGCTGACGGCAGATGAAACCAAGCAATTCGGAGTGCCGCTCGGCGGCAACTTGATCCCCTGGATCGACAAGGATCTTGGCAACGGGCAGTCGCGTGAAGAGTGGAAGGGGGGTGCCGAGACTAACAAGATTCTTGGCCGTGGTGAGGCATTCGGCGCGGCGGCGAAGCCGGCCATCGCCATTGATGGGCTTTGCGTGCGTATCGGTGCCATGCGCTGCCATTCGCAGGCCCTGACGATCAAACTGAAGAAAGACGTACCACTACACGAGATCAATGACATCATTGCCAGCGATAACCCGTGGGTGAAATTCGTGCCCAATTCGCGTGAGGCATCGATGCATGAACTGACGCCTGCGGCGACCACCGGTAAGCTGACGATACCTGTTGGCCGGATTCGGAAGATGCAAATGGGCGGTGAGTACATCTCTGCATTCACTGTTGGAGATCAGTTGCTGTGGGGCGCTGCCGAGCCATTGCGCCGCATGCTGCGTATTTTACTCGATGCTTAAATCCCCGCCCGCACTGGGCAAATAATCACCTCTTGTTAACTAAGAGAGTGTGGTGCGAGCAGTTGTCAATGCACAACTAAACCCGCATGTTTTGCTTTCAGCGGAAAACATGCGGGTTTTTTTATGGCTTGACTTCAGAGAGTGACTTGCTGGAGTTCCGGGTGGATGATAAGGTCAGCGTCTTCATTTATCGCTTCGCGGGCACATTGAAATCCACCTCGCGTTCATGTTCAAGCTGTAACTCCCTACGCCGCGAGTCATGTCCTTTCCTGAGCGTCACCCCGTTCTGACCATGAAGTTGCTTACTCCTGCGCTGGCCGCAATGCTGGCCATGTTTTCATCATTACCAGTGGCGGCGGTCGCCCTCGGCGAGCCCACGGTACGCTCTTCACTGGGGCAAAAGCTCGATGCCGAGATCGACATTACCTCGATCTCAACGTTAGAGTCGGAATCACTGACGGTCAGACTGGCGCCTCCCGCTATGTTTGCCGAAGCCGGACTGGATTTTGGCGCATTGCAGCGGTCGTTACGCGTGAGCGTTGAAAAAAAAGCTGATCGCTCGTTGATACACCTTAGCTCGGATCTGCCTGTTGCTGATCCCTTCCTGATACTGCTCATTGA
Source organism: Oxalobacteraceae bacterium (assembly GCA_900299005.1). Classification (GTDB taxonomy): domain Bacteria; phylum Pseudomonadota; class Gammaproteobacteria; order Burkholderiales; family Burkholderiaceae_D; genus Pernthalerella. The sequence continues at coordinate 78,866 of OMID01000025.1, read as the reverse complement.
GGTCAATACAGCGGGCAATCGCACGATCCGGCAATATGCCTTGCTGCTGGACCCGCCTGTGGTCGATCAGGATACGCGCAACGCAGTCGTGGAATCGCCCTCGGTCAGCACGAGCGCAGCTCAAGCCAGCAGCAGCGCGCTTGCCGTGCGAACCGACTCGAGTCCTGCCTCAACGACGCGGGTGGCGCATCGCGGCGACACGCTTGCCAAATTCGCGCGTGAGGCATTACCTCCGGGGGCCACCCTTGAGCAAGCGCTCGTGGCATTCTTTCGGGCCAATCCCACCGCATTTGATGGCAAGAATATCCATCGCATGAAAACAGGCAGCGTGCTGCGTGTGCCAGACCACCAGGCCGTGGCCGAGATCCCGGTCGCTGAAGCGCGTCGCGAAGTGGCATTGCAGACCGCAGATTTTCAGCGCTACCGTGAAGTGCTGGCGCGCTCGGCTGCCCAGCCTGTCGCACCGACTGCCGATGCTGCTAGATCACCCTCGTCGGTGGCGAGTACTCGCAGCAGCAGCGGCAAGATTGGCGTGAAAGAAACCCAGCTGGGCGATACTGACCGTCATCGCGATCAATTGACACTGGAGCCCGCCGCGCGGGACAACCCGAGGTCGGATGAGCCGCAACAGGTCAATCATCGCGAGCTGACGCAGATCGCCACAGAGAAAGCGCTTGCCGATGCCCATTCGCGCATTGCCGAGCTGGAGAAAAATGTCGATCAACTGCAGCAGTTGTTAGGTCGAGACCAGTCGCTATCAGTCGCTCAGGAGCGCGCTGATCAGACCATCACCGGGGCCACTGCGCCGAATCCGGATCTGGCGGTGGCAAAGTCCCCCGATTCTGTGCCTCCCCAAGCAAAGCCGGTCCAAACGGCCACTGCTGTGGAGGATCCGGGATTTGCTGACTACCTCACCCAATTTCAGGACCAGTACGCACGCGATCCCATGCTCTTTCTGTTCTCTCTGGGTGCCTTGGTCGCTGCCAGTCTCATGCTTTGGCTACGCTCCCGTCTGAAAAAACGCCAGTTACCCGCTGCAAAAATAGAGCCCAATGCCGAGAGCCAGTCGGTGTTCGGACAAGCGGGTGGCAGAAATATCGATACCAGTAACAGCGTGTTTCACTCCAATTTCGTTCCTTCCGTCAGCCAGCTAGATGCGAATGAAGTCGATGCCATTGCCGAGGCGGATGTTTACATTGCTTACGGCCGGGATGAGCAGGCTGAAGAGATTTTGCTCGATGCGCTCAAGCATTATCCGCAGCGGCACGCGCTGAGGGTAAAGCTGCTGGAGATTTATCTCGCTCGCAAAGATGTTCAACAATTCGGTGCAGTCGCTGCAGAACTTCGCGTGACGACGCATGGCCAGGGTCCGGAATGGGAACAGGCGGCGCAGATGGGACAGCAACTTGATCCCGGTAATTTACTGTATGGCGGCGCACCAATGCCGGTCTATTCACCAGCGCCCAAAGTGACGTCAGCCATTCCATCAACCGCTGCCAGGATGGGCGCTACCGGCGCCACAGGTAGTGCTGCCCTCTCGCCGACCGGCGTACCGGCCGCCGAGTTGCCCACGGCGATCACACGGATCGAGACAACGCTTGCCAATGCGGCAGCGATAACGCCCGGCTTGACTTTTTCTTTGCCAGTGCAGCCATCGGGTGGCGCGGTGAGGCCGGAGGACTCCCTGACTTCCACACCTGCAATCAACGATTTTGGGATTAGGCTGGAGGGATTCCTCGACGAACGTCGCACCACTGAAACGGGGCTGTCGCTCGCACCCCGGACACTACCGTCGGTCACCACGCGTGCGCCAGATTTTCAACTTTCCGGGCTTTCACCCGCCGCGATTCCGGGCGGCGACGATAAGGCCACTGCACTTGCCTTGAAGACCAAGATCGATTTGGCGCTCGCCTGCCAGGAGATAGGCGACAAGGAGGCTGCGCGAGACCTTCTCTCTGAGGTTGCCGGCACGCGGCACCCTGAGTTCGCCGGCCGCGCTGAGTCTCTGCTGCAACAACTCGCGTAAAATTCGCGGGTCAACCCGCTGTTGTGCCGGATCGCCGTTGCTTGCTCGGTTGGCGCCGGCCCATGTAGGTATGGCCGAATCGTCGAACCGGTGCACTCCTTGAGCACGCTAACACGCCTGGGGTTGAGGCGTGACGATGGTAACCTCAACCTGATCTCCCCATTCAGAGTGTTCCCTTGAAAAGAATTGCGCTCGGCCTCCAGTATGACGGCAGCGGCTGGCAGGGCTGGCAGACGCAGCCGCATGGCCGCACGATTCAGGACGCGCTGGAGAAAGCACTTGCGGCGTTTACCCAGCAAGCAATCGCAACGACTTGTGCGGGCCGCACGGATGCCGGAGTGCATGCGCTTTCTCAGGTGGTGCATTTCGATACCCACGCAGCACGTGAAGCGTTTTCGTGGGTGAGAGGGGTCAATGCTCTGCTGCCATCCTCCGTTGCCGTGCGCTGGGCCGCCGAGGTGGGGGGCGGTGAATCAGGTTTTCATGCTCGATTCTCTGCGAGTGCGCGCACCTATCACTACCTGATCTATAACCATGCGGTGAGGTCCCCGCTGTGGGAGCGGCGCGCGGGCTGGGTGTTCCGTCCGCTGGACGCAACCGCGATGCAAGCGGCGGCTTTGGCTCTGCTGGGCGAGCACGACTTTTCTGCATTTCGCGCAGCCGAGTGCCAGGCGCGTTCGCCTGTGCGGACGATGCAGCGTATTCAAGTGCGTCGGGCGGGCGATGTGCTCGTCGTTACGTTGCAGGCCAATGCCTTTCTTCATCACATGGTGCGTAATATCGTTGGTTCACTGATTCAGATCGGAAACGGCAATCGTCCGGTGGAGTGGATGGCCAAGTTGCTCGCAGGTCGCGACCGCGAGTCGGCAGCCCCAACGTTCTGCCCTGACGGCCTGTATCTCGCCAAGGTCGACTACGATGCGTGCTGGGGTTTGCCGATGTCTGACGCTGATTTGCCATTCTTTAAAGATTTTTCCGAATGAACCACAGAACCCGAATCAAGTTGTGCGGACTGAAGCGGCCCATCGACGTGCAAGCTGCTGCTGCTGCGGGGGCCGATGCGATTGGTCTGGTCTTCTACCCTCCATCCCCGCGTTATGTGTCGGCGACCGAGGCGGCCAAGCTGCTGGAGTGCCTGCCACCTTTCATAAGCAGCGTCGGGTTGTTCGTCAATGCCGAGGTCGAGCTGGTACGGGAAATTGTGGCAGCGGCACCGATATCAATGCTGCAATTCCATGGCGATGAGTCGCCTGATCAGTGTGTCAGGATTGCCGAGGCCGTTGGCCGGCCGTTCTTGCGAGCGCTCAGGATACGGTCTGAGACGCAGCCCGCAGATTTGCTAGAATCGGCCCATCGCTACCGTGGCGCCAGCCCGCTTTTCGCAGGTCTTCTGCTTGACACTTGGAGCGATGCCTACGGTGGCACTGGAAAGGCTTTCAATTGGTCCCTCGTTCCCGCAGAAATCGCGCGTCTGGCCGTTTTAAGTGGTGGCTTGAACGTGCAAAATGTGACTGACGCCGTGCGTCGGATACGCCCGCATGCCGTCGATGTCAGCAGTGGCATTGAGGCCAGCCAGGGCGTCAAGGACCCCGCGCTGATGCAGGCATTCGTCAATGCCGTACGCGTCGGCGACGCTGACAGCGACCGTAGATAAAATTTTCTGAGGAAAGACACCATGGACCACCATCCCGCGCATGTGGGCGCTTATGATTTTCCCGATGCCTCCGGCCACTTCGGGCCCTACGGCGGCAGTTTTGTTTCCGAGACACTCACTTATGCGCTCGAGGAGTTGCGAGCGGCATACGCGCACTATCAGAAGGACCCCGAGTTCCTGCGCGAATTCCACGACGAACTGAAGTATTTTGTCGGCCGTCCAAGCCCGGTCTATCACGCCAAGCGCTGGTCATCCGAGACTGGCGGTGCGCAGATTTTCTTCAAGCGCGAAGACCTGAACCATACCGGCGCGCACAAGATCAACAACGTCATTGGCCAGGCGCTGCTGGCAAAACGCATGGGCAAGCCACGCGTGATCGCCGAGACCGGCGCTGGTCAGCATGGAGTGGCCACGGCCACCATCTGCGCGCGCTTCGGCTTGGAATGCGTGGTGTACATGGGCAGCGAAGATGTCAAGCGTCAGGTGCAGAACGTGTACCGCATGCAGCTGCTGGGCGCCACGGTGGTGCCCGTCGAGTCTGGTTCCAAGACGCTCAAGGATGCGCTGAATGAAGCGATGCGCGACTGGGTGACCAATGTCGAGAATACCTTCTACATCATCGGTACTGTCGCCGGCCCGCATCCTTATCCGATGATGGTGCGAGATTTCCAGTCCGTGATTGGCAAGGAGTGCATTGAACAAATGCCTGAACTCACGGGGCGCCAGCCCGACTATGTGCTGGCTTGTATCGGTGGAGGCTCGAATGCGATGGGCATTTTTCATCCGTACATTAACTATTCTGAAGTAAAGCTCATCGGTGTCGAGGCCGCAGGCGAGGGCGTGGAGACAGGCAAGCACTCGGCATCACTGGGCGGGGGAATTCCCGGTGTGCTGCATGGTAATCGCACCTATTTGCTGCAGGACGAGAACGGGCAGATCATGGAGACCCACTCCGTATCGGCGGGCCTTGATTATCCCGGGGTGGGTCCCGAGCATGCCTGGTTGAAGGACTCTCATCGCGCCGAGTATGTGAGTGTCACGGATGCAGAAGCGATCAAGGCCTTTCATGATTGCTGCCGCATTGAAGGCATCATTCCGGCCTTGGAGTCCAGTCACGCGATTGCCTATGCGGTCAAACTTGCGAAGACACTCCCTCAGGACAAAACCATTCTGGTGAATCTGTCCGGTCGCGGAGACAAGGACATGCACACGGTCCAGGAGTACGACAAAGAACACCAATCGCTGCATGCGCAGCCCAAGCATTGAGGTTGGCCCATCATGTCAAGAATCCAGACAACATTCGCTGACCTGCAGTCGAAAAAAAAGAAAGCGCTGATCACCTTCATCACGGCGGGTGACCCGGCTCCTGAACTGACCGTGCCGCTCTTGCACGCCTTGGTCGAAAGCGGCGCCGACATCCTTGAGTTGGGCGTTCCGTTCTCCGATCCCATGGCCGAGGGTCCAGTGATTCAGCGCGCCAACGAGCGCGCATTGAAATTCAACGTAGGCATGCGCGATGTGCTGGACTATGTGAGTGAATTTCGTAAGACCAACCAGCACACGCCGGTGGTGCTCATGGGCTATGCAAATCCCATTGAGCGCATGGGTGTCGATCGCTTCGTTGCAGAATCGAAGTTGGCCGGCGCCGATGGCGCGATCGTGGTCGACTATCCGCCTGAAGAAGCGGCCGAGTTCGCGCAGAAGCTCAAAGCTCAGGACATGGACCTGATCTTCCTCCTGGCACCTACCTCGACAGAGCGACGCATACGCCAGGTCGCTCAGATCAGCAGCGGCTTTTCCTACTATGTGTCATTGCGCGGCGTCACCGGTGCCGGACACATCGACACCACAGAGGTCGCGAACCGGCTCGCTGCCATCCGAGAACATGTAAAGCTCCCCATCGGGGTTGGTTTCGGTATTCGCGATGGCGAGACCGCCAAGGCGGTGGCCTCGGTATCCGATGCGGTCGTCATCGGCAGTCGCATCATCCAGGAACTGGAGCATACGCCCAAGGAGAAGGCCGTCTCTGCGGTCAGCGATTTCCTGGCGAGTATCCGTGCAGCCATCGACGAAGTGCCCGCCTGAGGGCAGGGATTCGTGATCATCAATACCACCTTGGCAAGTTGATTGCCAAGGTGGCAGCACCTTACCGACGCGGTTAAAATATCGTCCTACGCGGCCACCCGCCGCATGACCGAAAGAGAGCCCCCATGAGCTGGCTAGAAAAACTCCTCCCGCCCCGAATTCAGCGCTCTGATGCTGCCACGCGTCGCTCGGTGCCCGAGGGCTTGTGGGTCAAGTGCCCGTCCTGCGAGTCCGTGCTGTACCGCACCGACCTTGAGTCCAATCAGCAAGTCTGTCCCAAGTGCGATCACCACATGCGCATCCGCGCACGCGAGCGCCTCGATGCGTTGCTTGATCAGGAGGGCCGCTACGAGATCGGGCAGGAAGTCCTTCCGGTCGACACGCTGAAATTCAAGGATTCCAAGAAATACCCTGAGCGGCTCAAGTCTGCGCTTGATGCGACCGGGGAGACGGATGCGCTGATCGTCATGGGTGGCGCGATCATGTCGCTGCCCGTGGTGGTCGCCTGCTTCGAATTCGAATTCATGGGAGGATCCATGGGCGCAGTCGTGGGCGAGCGTTTCGTGCGCGGTGCTCAGACAGCGCTCGAGCAGAAGGTGCCCTTCATTTGCATCACCGCGACCGGTGGTGCGCGCATGCAGGAAGGTCTGCTCTCGCTCATGCAGATGGCCAAGACCACGGCTATGCTGACTAAGCTCTCAGAGAAGAAGCTCCCCTTCATTTCAGTGTTGACTGACCCCACGATGGGTGGTGTATCGGCGTCTTTCGCTTTCATGGGCGACGTCGTCATCGCTGAGCCCAAGGCACTGATCGGTTTTGCCGGCCCGCGCGTGATCGAGAATACTGTGCGCGAGAAATTGCCCGAAGGCTTCCAGCGCTCCGAGTTCATTTTGCAGAAGGGAGCAATCGACATGATCGTTGATCGCCGCAAGATGCGCGAAGAAATCGCGCAGCTGCTCGCGCTGCTGCAAAATCAGTCGCCTGAAGTGCTGGCCTAAGCTGTTGCATTGAATTTTCAAGTGAAAGGCTCTGAACCTATCTCGCTAGGGTGATGGCAAGGCGACAATGCCGCAGACAGTGCCGACGTACGGCAAGGTATTGGCAACGCCGCCAGCGACCTAACGAGATAGATTCTCAATCCCGTCCCGCGTCAGGGTGATCGATTGTTCGACTCACGGATTGATCGGCTGACAGATTTTCTTCCCTCGTTCCGGCGCGAGCCGGAATCCAGCGCTATACCCACATTGCCCGCCATGCCACTTTCCCTGAACGATTGGCTTGCCCGTCTGGAGTCGCTGCACCCCAAAGCGATTGATATGGGCCTTGAGCGCGTTGCCGCCGTTGCGCGCAAACTGGGTTTGTATTTTGACTGCCCCGTCATCACGGTGGGCGGCACCAATGGCAAAGGCTCCACCTGCGCGATGCTCGAATCCATGTTGCTGCAAGGAGGCTATCGCGTTGGCTTGTACACCTCGCCGCACCTGCTGCGCTTCAATGAGCGCGCACGCATCAATGGCGAGATGGTCACGGATGCGATGCTCTGCGCTTGTTTCGAGCAGGTCGAGACAGCGCGTGCCGATGTATCGCTGACCTATTTCGAATTCACCACGCTGGCGATACTCAAGCTGTTTGCCGCTGCTGATCTTGAGGCGGTGATACTCGAAGTCGGGCTCGGCGGTCGTCTGGATGCAGTCAACATCATTGATGCAGATGTCGCCATCGTTACTAGCGTCGATCTCGATCACATGGAGTACCTTGGCGATACGCGAGAAAAGATTGGTGCTGAGAAGGCTGGCATTTTTCGAGCCGGTCGCACCGCGATTTGCGGTGATCCCCAGCCGCCGGAATCACTTATCGCGCAGGCGAATGCGATTGGCGCCGATCTCTGGCTCTTCGGGCGGGATTTCAATTACTCAGGTGATCGTCAGCAATGGAATTATGGCGGGCGAGGCATGCGGCGCAACTCACTGGCCTATCCCGGTCTCCGCGGAGCCAATCAGCTACTGAACGCTAGCGCGGCGCTGGCTGCGCTGGAGGCCTTGCGCGATCGCCTGCCGCTCGGTGCGCAAGAGGTGCGCGGCGGACTGGTGATGGTTGAACTGCCGGGACGATTTCAGGTGCTGCCAGGGCGACCGGCAGTCATCCTCGATGTCGCGCACAACCCGCATGCGGCAGCCACGCTGGCGCAGAACCTGGACAACATGGGTTTTCATCCTTACACCTTCGCGGTGTTCGGCGCGATGGCAGACAAGGATATCTCCGGAATAATGGCTCAGCTGAAAAATCGCATCGATCACTGGTGCCTGACCGATTTGCCGCTGCCGCGCGCTGCGGGCGCCGAGGCGCTGGCAGCCCAGCTTAAGGAGGCCGGTTTCAGAGAGGGTTCAGAGCCGGGGGCAGAACGCAGTCTGCGCTGTTTCCCGACGCCAGAGCAGGCGTTTATCGATGCGAAGAATCGTGCCGGTGAGAATGATAGAATTGCGGTCTTCGGATCATTTCTGACTGTCGCCGGTGTGATGTCGGCCAGATCTTCTGGCTGATCTTGGCTGCACCACGCTTTGTCTGGCAATCACACTACGCACGTTACGCGATTTATGGGCTTGTTCTCGTTCCTTAACAAAAGCAAGCAGGACGCCGACCATGATATCGATGTTCCGGTGACGCCGCGCCGTCGCGCGAGGGCGAAAGAAGAAGAGCCCATGGACCCCATGCTTCCCGAAAAGAAGCGCGCTCGCCGGCGACTCATTGGTGCCACCGCACTGGTATTGGCAGCCGTGATCGGCTTACCGATGATCTTCGATTCCGATCCCAAGCCATTGACGGACGATATCGCCATACAAATTCCTTCGCGCGATAAATCGGTCGCGCCTCTTCCTGCAGGACAGGCACCCGTCGCGCCTGAACCCGAACCATCGGGCGCGACGCTGCAGGCCAAATCTGATCTTGCACCAGCGCCAAATTTGCCTTCAGCAGAAGCGCTGAAACCACTTGCCGAGAAGCCAGCAGAAAAGGCGACAGACAAGCCTGTTAGCAGGGCTGCGGACAAGCTTCCCGAGAAGCAAGCCGTAAAAGCAGCCGATTCTTCGTATGAAAAGCCCGTGGACAAATCCGCCAGCGACAAGGCCAACGCACCGCATTTCGTGGTTCAGGTCGCTGCTGTGGCGAACAAGGCCAAAGCAGAAGAATTGCAGAACCGCCTGAAACAGGCGGGCATCAAGTCGTATCTCCAGAAAGTCAGCACGAAAGAGGGTGAGCGCTATCGCATCCGCGTCGGTCCGTTCGGTAGCCGAGACGAGGCAGATAAAATGCGCGCGCGTCTGTCGAAGCTGGGCCTGTCTACGGCGGTGCAGTCCGTGTGAGTTTTCCCCGGCAATAAAGCCGGGTCTGTTTTTTGAAGGAGTCCGCCATGTGTGGCATCGTTGGCGTTGTGTCGCATAGCCCCGTCAATCAGATCATTTATGACGCTTTGCTGCTGTTGCAGCACCGTGGACAGGATGCTGCGGGCATTGCCACCAGCCATGGCAACACCTTCAGCATGCACAAGGCCAATGGTCTGGTACGTGATGTCTTCCGTACCCGTAACATGCGCTCGTTGCCCGGTAATTCCGGTATCGGCCAGTGCCGTTATCCAACCGCAGGGTCATCCAGTGAAGAAGAGGCACAGCCCTTCTATGTGAACGCCCCATTTGGCATCACGCTTGCCCACAATGGCAACCTGACCAATGCCGAGCAGCTCAAGATCGAGATGTTCAAGAATGACCGACGGCATATCAACACCGATTCTGATTCCGAGGTTCTGTTGAATGTGCTCGCGCACGAGATACAGGAAGTCACGACCGGATTGTCGTTGGATCCGTCAATGCTTTTCAAGGCAGTATCGACCTTGCACAAGCGCGTGCGTGGCTCGTATGCAGTGGTCGCGCAAATCGCAGGTTATGGTCTGCTGGCCTTCCGCGATCCTTTCGGGATTCGCCCGCTGTGCATCGGGTTTAACGATACCGATCGGGGCCCCGAGTATCTGGTCGCCAGTGAATCGGTGGCACTCGAAGGCTTGGGTTTCCATTTCCTGCGCGATGTGATGCCTGGTGAGGCAATCTTCATCGATAACGATGGCAGACTATACAATCAGCAGTGTGCAGAGAATCCCACGCTGAATCCCTGCGCCTTCGAATTTGTCTATCTTGCGCGACCTGATTCCGTGATTGATGGCGCTTCCGTTTATGCCGCCCGTCTGCGCATGGGTGAGCATCTGGCCGAAAAAATACGCAGGCAGTTTTCGGACGGTGATATCGATGTCGTCATGCCCATCCCCGACTCATCTCGTCCGGCGGCGATGGAACTGGCACTCAAGCTGAACCTCAATTACCGGGAAGGCTTCATCAAAAACCGCTATATCGGTCGCACCTTCATCATGCCGGGGCAGGGTGTCCGCAAAAAATCGGTGCGCCAGAAGCTCAATGCGATCAGCTCCGAGTTCAAGGGCAAGAGTGTGCTACTGGTCGATGATTCCATTGTGCGCGGGACCACCAGCCGTGAGATCGTGCAGATGGCCCGCGATTCAGGTGCCAAGCGTGTGATCTTTGCCTCTGCCGCGCCACCTGTGAAGTATCCGAACGTCTATGGCATCGACATGCCTACGCGCAGTGAGCTGATTGCTCACGGCCGCACTGAAGACGAGATCTGCCGAGAGATTACGGCTGATGCGCTCGTGTATCAGGATATCGAGGCGATGAAGCGTTCGATCACGGACGTCAACCCCATGCTGAAGCAGTTCGAGGCTTCATGCTTTGACGGTGACTACATTACCGGCGATATCTCGCGCGACTATCTGGATCGTGTTGAATACGCGCGTCAGAATCCGAAAGCCGTGGTCGAAGATACGGTGCGCACTCAGCTCAACCTCAATCTCGCGCAGATTGAGTGAGCTGACAGCAGCATGCGCAAAGGATTCCATGAACAACGGCAAAAAATTCGGTTTCACCACCACCATACTTCACAGCGACCGCCAGAAGCCCATCGAGCACGGCTCGCTGCATAAACCCATTCACACGGCAGTTGCTTACAGCTATCGCGATGCGCGCGAACTGGCCCAGGTTTTTCAGGGCAAAAAGCCCGGATATCGCTACGGCCGTCAGGGCAACCCCACCATCAATGCGCTGGAGGACAAGATCACGCGCATGGAGGATGGCATGGCGACACTGTGCTTCTCGACCGGTATGGCGGCAATAGGTGCGGTGGTGCAGGCCCTGCTGCGCAATGGCGACCATGTGGTGTCGTCGTCCTTTTTATTCGGCAACACCAATAGTCTGTGGCAGACAGTGAATCTGCAGGGGATGCCGGTCAGCTTTGTGGATGCGACCCGTGTGGACAACGTCGAGAGGGCAATCACGTCGGCGACGCGTATGGTGTTTGTTGAAACGATCGCCAACCCACGCACGCAGATTGCTGATCTGGCACGCATCGGTGAGCTGTGCCGTGAGCGGGGTATTTTGTACGTGGTCGACAATACGATGACCTCACCTTATTTGTTCCGACCAAAACAGGTGGGTGCCAGCCTCGTGCTCAACGCACTCACCAAATCCATCGGTGGTCATGGCAATGCACTGGGTGGCAGCCTGACCGATACGGGTCTGTTCGACTGGACTCGCTATCCCAATATTGCCGATAACTACAAACGCTTCGCGCCGGCGCAGTGGGGCATTGCGCAGCTGCGCGCAAAGGCGCTGCGTGATTTCGGTGGTGCTCTGGGTCCGGAGGCAGCGCATCATCTGGCAGTGGGCTCAGAGACCATGGCGCTGCGCATCGAGCGTGAATCTGCCAGCGCGCTGGCGCTTGCCAACATGCTCAATGCGGATGAGCGGGTCGCTGCGGTGTATTACCCCGGTTTGCCATCACACCCTCAGCACAGGCTGGCAACAGAGTTGTTCCGGGCCTATGGCGGACTGTTCAGTTTCGAACTCAACACCGGCATTGATTGTTTTGATTACCTCAATCGCTTGCAGCTGGCTATCTCGGCGAGCAACCTTGGTGACACCCGCACGCTGGTCATTCCGGTTGCTCATACGATCTATCATGAAATGGGGCCCGAGCGTCGCGCCAGCATGGGCATTGCGGAGTCACTGATTCGCGTGTCGGTAGGTATCGAAGACACAGAAGATCTGCTCGACGATTTCAGGCAGGCGCTCGAGCAGTGAAATCGACGTTCTGGGTCAGGGTCCCAGCGTGCGAGCCGTCTGCCGGCTCAGCCAGCTGACCCCGTCGGGCATGCGAAAGTCTCTCAGCCGTTGAAGCAGCAGGGCGGCATCGGTCTCAGTCAGCAGTAAATGGCGGTGCTCAGCTCGAAGGAATCCTTCCTGCGCCTGCAGCGACAGGAAAGCAAGCAGCTTGTCATAAAAACGGTTGACGTTAAGCAGACCGACCGGCTTTTCATGGAAACCGAGCTGCGCCCAGGTCATGGCTTCGAATAACTCTTCCAGCGTGCCTATGCCGCCCGGCATCGCAATGAAGCCGTCTGCTTGCTCTGCCATCAGTGCCTTACGTTCATGCATGTCTTTGACGACCCGTAGCCGGGTCAGCCGATTGTGTCCGACCTCGGCATCCATCAAGGCCCTGGGTATAACGCCGGTGACCTCGCCACCGGCTTCCAAAACGGCATCGGCGATGATGCCCATTAGCCCTACATGACCGCCGCCATAGATCAGGTGTAGTTCCTGTCGCACCATTTCCCTACCGAGTGCCCGGGCGGCTTCGGCATAGACCGGGTCATGTCCTGGCGAGGCACCGCAATAGACACAGACGGCTCGAATGCTTGTGGTCATGGCAAAGTTCACACGGTTGGGTCACCATGATCATAACGGAGCGCTGGTGATGCTGGCGGCATCGTTGCCCGATCAATGCCTGGGTTAATGTTCTTGTCGGCCCGGTTGTCGCCCTCGGTCACGAGCGTGCCGTGGTCCGTGTCGATCCCGTGGTCGCACGTCAGTGGCGGGTCAATGGCAGTCAGGCCTGGCGTGCCGCGACTAAGCCTGGAATGCGCGCCCCGCAAAAATGACGCGCAGGCAGACGACTTTTGCCAGGCAGCTTGTCGGGGGCACCGGGGGCTTGTGAATTTGCATATGAGCAATTTCATGCGGGACACGTTCTGGTGCCGTATAATCGGGGCACTTCACAACTGCGTGGCCTTCATCGCAACCGATGAGTACAGAACCCAAGTTATCATTTAAGCAGCAGCAACTGATTGTGCGTGAGAACGCCATTGTTGATGCGACTAACAATTTGCTGGCCAAAAAGGGCTTTGACCTCATGACCATGGACGAGGTCGCCGCTGAGGTCGGGATTGCCAAGGCCAGCCTTTACAAGCACTTCCCGTCCAAAGAAGCGCTTGCAGCCGCAGCAATGATCCGCTTGCTAGAGAACACGCTCGCGTTCGTACGCGGTCTTGCGGCAGATCAGCCCGCCATCAGCCAGCTTAAGAACGTACTTCAGTGGGCGCTTGAAATACGCATGAAGGGCGGATTGCCAACTCTCCCCGCAGAGAACACCAGCCTGCGGGATGCCTTACTGAACAACCCCCGTTATATCAGCCGCCTGATGGATCTGAACGAGCTGATGGGAGAACTGATCGAAAAGGCGAAGGCCGAAGGCTCGATTCGCAAGGACTTGCCCACCGAGGTAGTGTTGTTCACGGTGTACGCCCGCTCATGCGATCCTACGCTTGATTACCTTCGCATGGGCGACCAGTACTCGGACGATCAGGTCATTCACTTTTTGCTCACGACTTGTTTTGACGGGCTTCACTGATTTCCTGCATCACCCTGTCCAGCACGCGCTCTTCGAAGCCAAGCGCAACGTGTCCCACACCTTCTAGCGCGACATTCTTTGCGCCCTCTAGCGCTCCGGAGGCTTGAGGCATCACGATATTGTCATGCCGCGACCACAGACTGACGAATAGTGACCGCCTTGCCATACTTTCAGAGGCGGCCAGTGTGGACAGCCAGTGGCGCTCCTCACGTGTCCAGGCGCTCTCCGGCAGCATTTGCCGGGCATTGATGCCGATGCCATAGCCGGCCAGCAGGCTGCCTGCATGCGGTGTACCCAGGGTGATAACTCGCTTGACGCGATGATGGCCGTAGCACCGCAACCATGCGCGAGCGGCCAAGCCTCCCATGCTGTGACAGACCAGAATGAGGGACGAGGCGTCACTCTCAGCAAGCAGGTGCGTGACGGCTTTTTCAATGCCATGCGCATAGCTGTCGATACTGCCGAGCACGGGTTCGAGATCCATTGCGCTGTGACTGATCTGAGCGGCCACCAGTCTCAGGTGAAATCGCTGCCAGAAACCACTATTCGCGCCATAGCCATGCAGCAGTAGCACCGGACTTGCCCCGTCTTTTTCAAAACAGCAGACATACGGATGCGCGAACGGGAATAGCCGGAACCAGCAGAGCAGGCTGAACCTGAGTTCACTCAGCATCATGGCCGCTGTTCCCACCCGCGACAGCCGCTGACCGTCAGCGCACACCTGGCACAAGGCGCGAGAGAGAAAAAAATTATGGAAGACAATGCCGGCTCGCGACAGCATGAGTATTCCCGCCGAGGCCAGAGATGCCAGCGACCAGCTGTCCACTATCTGAACGTGCTTCAACATCGCAGCGATGAAGACCAGCATCAGTAGCTGGAACAGGATCATCATCCGCGTGAGGTGGGCAATCATCGTCTTGCAGTTATCTGCCCTTGTTTGGCTTGGTCAGTGCTTGTCAGTGATCGGTGCCGTCATGGGAGGTGACATCAGCACGATACGGGTGTGTGCCAGCCGATCGTGCAGGAACTGGCGCTCGGCATCAAGACGCGACGTCAGCGCCCACAACACGAAGTTTGCTCCGGGCAGCAGCACCAGCATCCATCCCTGCGCACCGATCAGTTTCGCGATGACCAGCCCCGGCAAGAACCACAGCCAGCACAGCGCATATCGGAGCAGGGCGTGTCGCCAGCGCAAGGCCGTGCCATCCCGTCCGACCACGCGCAAATGCCAGGTCTTCATCGCCAGCGTTTGCCCACCATGGGTCCAGAACCAGCCGAAGTAGAGCCCCAGTACGATAAACAGCCAGTCCTGCAGCGCATCTCTCAGGTAGAGCGCATGGCGCTGCTGCAGCAAGGTAGAGAACAGCCAAGTGGCGATGAACAGCACGCCGAACAGCAACATGGCCTCATAGACGATGCACAGCAGGCGGTTTTTAAGCGGAGCGCGTGGAAGGGGTTCGAGGCTTATCTCAGTCACGGCAGGTTCCATCAGGGGCAGCGAAACAAGGGCGCGGCGGCATTGTACTGTGAGGTCAGCCGTGTTCCTGGACCAGGTTGGCGAGGATATTTTTTTGATAATCTATTGACTGCTGAAGGCCTGGCAAAACGCTTGATTTCAAAGGCTTTTTCCAAGATTTTCCTTGACCTGAGTGCTGCGACGCAGTAACGTACGATTCCCCTCGCCACAGCGAGGGGTATTTTTTAGCGTGGGTCGGACGTACATCATGCCTTCGGCCTCCACGTTCTTTCGATGTGAAAGCAGTTTGCTCTAACCCATGCCACAAGCGTGAGGCATCGATCGCACAAGCACGAACTCAGGCTGAACGAGTCGCGTTGAGCGTCGTTCTGAAATGCGCTGTAGTGCGCAGGACGGATCGGCGTGACCGCACAAAAAAGGAATGCCTGTCGCGTGTTGCCGCGTTCACTGCCGCCAGGAGAGAGCATCCGTTCAATTTCCAATGGACCTTGAAAGGAAGTAGCAATGAGTTCCGAAATCACCGGCGCCGATATCGTCGTGCGCTGTCTTGCCGAAGAGGGCGTCGAGCACGTGTTCGGCTATCCCGGCGGCGCCGTCCTCTACATCTACGATGCGATCTTCAAGCAGGACAAATTCCAGCATGTCCTGGTTCGTCATGAACAGGCGGCGATCCATGCGGCAGATGCCTATTCTCGTAGCTCCAACAAAGTCGGTGTGGCACTTGTGACGTCCGGGCCCGGCGTGACCAATGCGGTCACTGGTCTAGCCACGGCGCACATGGATTCCATCCCGATGGTGGTCATCACCGGACAGGTCCCAACCCATGCGATTGGTCAGGATGCCTTCCAGGAGTGCGATACCGTCGGCATCACCCGGCCCTGCGTGAAGCACAACTTTTTGGTCAAGGACGTCAAAGAGCTGGCCTCGATCATGAAGAAAGCTTTTTATATCGCCCAAACGGGCCGGCCCGGTCCGGTGCTGGTCGATATTCCCAAGGACATCACGGTCGCCAAAACGACATACGACTATCCCAAAGAAGTCGAGATGCGATCATACAAGCCCGCAGAGAAAGGCCACGCTGGCCAAATCCGCAAGGCAGTGCAGCTGCTGCTCTCGGCTGAACGTCCAATGATCTACACTGGCGGCGGCGTCATCCTTGCCGATGCCGCGCCTGAGGTGAATGCGCTGGTCGACAAGCTCGGCTACCCATGCACGAACACGCTGATGGGCCTAGGCGGTTACCGTGCCTCCAGCGACAAATTCGTTGGGATGCTGGGCATGCATGGCACGTATGAAGCAAACATGGCCATGCAGCATTGTGATGTACTCATTGCGATTGGCGCCCGCTTTGATGATCGCGTGATCGGCAACCCCAAGCACTTTGGCACTGTCCCTCGCAAGATCATTCACATCGATATCGACCCATCGTCGATCTCCAAGCGCGTGAAGGTGGACATTCCCATTGTTGGCAACGTCAGAGACGTGCTCACAGAGGTACTGTCCCAGATAGAGGCCTCCGAGATCAAGCCAAATGCTAAAGCCATCGACGCCTGGTGGAAGCAGATTGCTGAATGGCGTGGCCGTGAATGCCTGAAGTATCCGGCTTCCAACGACGTCATTAAACCCCAGGCCGTGGTCGAGAAGTTGTGGGAGGTCACCCGGGGCGATGCGTTCGTCACCTCCGATGTTGGTCAGCACCAGATGTGGGCTGCCCAATACTACGGCTTTGACAAACCGCGCCGTTGGATCAACTCTGGTGGACTGGGCACCATGGGCGTCGGTCTGCCTTACGCGATGGGTGTTCAGATGGCCAATCCGGGTGCTGAAGTCGCTTGCATCACGGGCGAAGCTTCCATCCAGATGTGCATTCAGGAATTGGCAACTTGTAAGCAGTATCACCTCACACCGAAGATCATTCTGCTTAACAACCGTTATCTTGGTATGGTGCGGCAATGGCAGCAAATCGACTATGGTTCTCGTTACTCTGAGTCGTACATGGATTCGCTCCCGGATTTCGACAAGCTGGTCGAATCCTTCGGACATGTTGGCATGACGATTACCAAACCGGGCGATGTAGACGGGTCCATGCGCGATGCGTTTGCAATGAAAGACAAGCTGGTGTTCATGAATTTCATCACCGATCGAGATGAAAACGTGTGGCCGATGGTCAAGGCAGGCAAGGGTCTGACCGAAATGCTTCTCGGCTCGGAGGATCTGTGATGCGCCACATTATCTCTGCATTGCTGGAAAACGAAGCAGGTGCCTTGTCTCGCGTGGTAGGGTTGTTTTCGGCCCGTGGGTACAACATTGAGACGCTGACAGTAGCGCCCACCGAAGACCCCACCTTGTCCCGAATGACGATTGTTACTACCGGTTCGGACGATGTGATTGAGCAGATCACCAAACACCTCAACCGGCTGATCGAAGTTGTCAAAGTGGTAGACCTGACCGAGGGTGCGCATATAGAGCGTGAGCTCATGCTCATCAAGGTCCGTGCAGTCGGCAAGGAGCGTGAAGAAATGAAACGGACGACAGATATTTTCCGCGGCCGTATCATCGACGTCACCGAGAAAACCTACACCATCGAGCTCACTGGCAACAAGTCCAAACTGGATGCGTTCATTGACGCCATCGACCGCACTGCAATCCTCGAGACTGTCCGCACAGGTGGTTCCGGGATCGGGCGGGGTGAGCGCATCCTCAAGGTCTGATAGTCACAACCCCAACAATAAACACTCTACTTTTACATCAGGACAAACATGAAAGTTTTCTACGACAAAGACTGCGACCTCTCCCTCATTAAGGGCAAGAACATCGCCATCATCGGCTACGGCTCGCAGGGTCACGCGCACGCGCAGAATCTGTCCGAGTCTGGCTGCAAAGTCACTGTGGGCCTTCGCAAAGGCGGCGCCTCCTGGGCCAAGGTAGAAAAGGCTGGTCTGAAGGTTGCGGAAGTCAATGACGCAGTCAAGAGCGCGGATGTCATCATGATTTTGCTGCCCGACGAGAACATCGCGCAGGTTTATCATGAGAACGTCGCACCCCATGCGAAGCAGGGTGCAGTGCTCGCTTTTGCCCATGGTTTTAATGTGCACTATGGTCAGGTCGTACCACGCGCTGACCTCGATGTGATCATGGTGGCTCCCAAGGCACCCGGTCATACCGTGCGTTCGACCTACACCCAGGGGGGCGGTGTGCCACACCTTGTGGCGGTATATCAGGACAAATCCGGCCATGCCCGTGATATCGCCCTCTCGTACGCCATGGCCAACGGTGGTGGCCGCGCCGGGATCATCGAAACCAACTTCCGTGAAGAGACCGAGACCGATCTGTTCGGTGAGCAGGTCGTGTTGTGCGGGGGTACGGTCGAGCTGATCAAGGCTGGTTACGACACCTTAGTCGAGGCAGGCTACGCGCCTGAAATGGCGTACTTCGAGTGCCTGCACGAACTCAAGCTAATCGTTGACCTGATCTACGAAGGCGGCATCGCGAACATGAATTACTCGATCTCCAACAATGCGGAATACGGAGAATACGTGACCGGTCCACGCATTATTACGGAGGAGTCCAAAAAGGCCATGCGTGAGTGTCTCAAGGATATCCAGACGGGTGAATACGCGAAGAGCTTCATTCTCGAGAATAAGGCCAATGCTCCCACGCTGATGTCGCGCCGTCGCTTGAATGCCGAGCATGCGATTGAGGTTGTTGGCGCGAAGTTGCGTGCGATGATGCCTTGGATTGCGAAAAATAAATTAGTCGATCAGTCCAAGAACTAAGCTGGCTCTCAAGCCTGGCATCGAAGCGCCAAAAGCTGCACGCAGGTGCAGCTTTTTTTATGACTGAGCTTGGCTTGGAACCTCTCTCGTCAGGTCGCTGGTGGCGTTGCCAATACCTTGTCGTACGCCTGTACTGCCTGCGGCATTGTCGCCTTACCATCATCCCAGCGAGATAGGTTTTTAATTTCGATAAACAGAATAGCCATTAGAGGTGACGTGATATCAACGACATGAATTTTTACGGCAAATCCTCTAATTTCGTTGCTAACAGGTTGTTGATGTGACTTGTGCGGTCCAATTCAATCAAAAGAGTTAATTCCGGCTTACGTACCCACTGAGGATCAGTAATGCCCTTGTTGAGTTGTTCGAGGTCAAACTCAATCAAGCTAGTTGCTTTCGCAGTGTGGTCATCGGCGCTAGATGGAGCGCTGGGATCATGGTTTGGATTGATCGGGATTTGGCTGCCATCGGTTATATTGGATAACGAGAAGTGTTTCATGAAAACTGTATAACCCACTCGGATTTTATTATTATCTGTACGCTGTACGGAAATCCATTGTTCTGTAGCTGCGTTCATTGAGCTGCCTCTGAGGTTCAAACTGAGCGGCAAAAAGCGTTTCGTTTCACTTTGTGATAAGCCCAATGTCATCGCTGCAACAAAACCATTACCTCCAGCCTGAAATAATGCGCGGCTGAGATTTTTTCGTGCTTCAGGATCTGGCACAAGAGAGCGAAGCTGGTTTTTGACTTGGATATCATCCGTATCCACTTTGACGCCATTTTTTCCTTCACCGAATTTAAACTTTGATCCTCCTGCGTCCGCCAAAAATTCCTTGGCGAGTCCTTCGGCTTCGTTAATTGTTGTCTTTTCGAAGCTGTCGGTAACAAATTCAATATATTCATTTTGGAAAAATTCACTTTCTTTCAATCGCCGTGAGCCGTTGGGTAGCAGTTCCCATGCATCTGGCCAGTCAGCGGGTAACAAACTCTCGAAATCTTGTTTGATTTTTTGGTCAAGTAGCCGCCCTTTTTCGGCGAGTAGCTCGTCTCGATTAACCAGAGCATCACGCTTCAGGATACCTGCCTCAAGAGAAATGAGAACAGCCTCAT
Organism: Oxalobacteraceae bacterium; assembly: GCA_900299005.1. Classification (GTDB taxonomy): domain Bacteria; phylum Pseudomonadota; class Gammaproteobacteria; order Burkholderiales; family Burkholderiaceae_D; genus Pernthalerella. Next base: position 58,938 of record OMID01000025.1, on the reverse strand, counting down.
TTTGAGGTTTGTTTTTAGCTACAATCAGCTTTGAAATTTCGAGGAGCTGTGTGGTGGATAAAAAGTTTAGCTGATCATTCTTTTTTAAAAGACTTGCTTTTTGCATGATCTGATCAGCCGTATTTTCATTCACGGCAAAAGTAGTTTTTACACATGTTTTAAATAATTTTTCAGCATCGAAATTAAGTTGGTCGGGTTGTTCCTGAAAAGCAAGTGCCATTTGTAGTGACAAATCTTTGTCAATGCCAAGACGAGATTGAAGTCGGCCTGAAAGTGCTAAAACTTGTCTTGCTGCTGAATCGTTCAGATCGTATTTATCCATGAGTACTGCAGCGTTAAAGGCTAGTCGGTAAGCGGCTCTTTCTCCAAGATGAGGCTCGGTTTTCCAGGCGAGGTAGAGATCTGCAACCCGCATTGCCAAGGCTGCTTCTTGCGTTTGGTTTTCATCGGTGACATCCCTTCTGCTGGCGAAAAGTTCTTGGGTAGCCCGCCAAGCGATACGAGTGTGCTCCTCAGAATATTTTTTGGAATGCAGTTCTTTAAGATATGCCAAGCTTGATGCAACTTCTGATTTGTTAATCGTTGAGCTGAGTTGATTCAGGTTTTTGCTGGAGATGAGATCATCAACCACTGTATCCATGGTTGCGGCTATATTTTTCATTGATTTTTTTGTGAGGGTATCTATTTCAGAGGCAAATTTTTCTTTGATTACTTGTTTTGCCTTCTCTCTACGCTGCTCTGGGGAGCAAGTCCCCAAAAAATCGTAGATCGAGTGAGCGGCTCGCTCAAACAGGGTCGCCAGACGAACATTGCCCGATGAAGTAATAGTCAAATCCGTAGCAGGATCATTGCAGGATTTTTTATAGACCTCGATGGCTTGAAACGATGTTTGATAATAAATTGGCCGCACAAAAGGCATCATTTAAAAAGAGATAGTTGATCAATTCCAGTCAACACCCGGTGCCAGCTTGGCTAAGGTTGCTTTTGGCATTGTCGGGATCATTTTTTCTCACTGTATTCAATCAACTACGGGGCGGTGCCAGGTATTCCGGACAATTCAATGGCTGACCTTGTAGGCGCTCTGATGCGAACCGTGATGCTGATGGAAACGCACGCCATTTTTTGCAATCAGCTTTGGGTACTCCAGTTCAGTGGTGGTCTTGCGGACCACGGCCGTTGCTCTGCTCTGGGGGCGTTCCACTGGCAGTGCAGGTTCTAGGCTTTGGCCGGTTCGCGGTATCCCTTGGCGTGCCTCCGTGGCCATGGTTTGGTTATCCTCACTGGACTTTCTTAGTTTTGCAGAGCAATTCAGAGCAATTTGTGTCGATATCCAAACAATTGTTCTCGACGGTTGGACGAATGTCCCAGAGCAGTGCTGATGAATGAAACACCGCAAGGGTTCTCCTTTGGGAAATGGCTGCAAGCCTTTGATTTGACAGCCTCCCCCACCGCACAGCGGTGCTGGCTCGCCATAAAGTGGTGTTTTTTTTAGCGTCTCTTCAGATCACAAGCACAAGCACGCAGTCGTCAGCGGCCCACCCGAGCTGGCGATAGCGCTAAAATGTTCGCTTCGCATGGATTTCCCTTGGGAAATTCTGGCAACTCGCTTTGGAGTCAGCTCAGTTGAACACCTATCCTCATCCCCTTATTGCCCGCGAGGGTTGGCTTTTCCTCGGCATTGCTGTTTTGGCTGCTCTGGCGGCTACGCAACTGATCGGTGCGTGGTCCTTCCCCTTCTGGGTCATCGCGCTGTTTGTTCTGCAATTTTTCCGCGACCCGGCGCGCGTGATTCCTCAGGACGCCAAAGCCGTACTCTCGCCTGCCGACGGGCGCATTGTTGTCGTCGAGAAGGCACACGACCCCTATGCGAATCGTGAGGCGCTGAAGATCAGCGTGTTCATGAACGTGTTCAATGTGCATTCGAACCGATCCCCGGTGGATGGCAGGATTGACAAGATCGAATACTTCCCAGGCAAATTTGTGAATGCGGATCTTGACAAGGCGTCTACCGAGAATGAGCGCAACGCAGTCGTGATGACAGCAGCGAATGGTCAGACCATTACATTTGTGCAGGTGGCGGGGCTGATCGCCCGCAGGATACTGTGTTACGTGAAAGCTGGTGATGCGCTCACCCGCGGACAGCGCTACGGCTTTATCCGCTTTGGTTCGCGGGTCGACGTGTACTTGCCGCTGTCAGCCCGGCCGCTGGTGACGGTGGGCGAGAAAGTGTCTGCCACTGAGACGATTCTTGCGGAGCTTTAAGCCAGCTCTAAAGCTGGTCGCAGGTCAGCTCGGGTAACATAGGCATCATGGCACTCTTTAACCACCGTAAAAACAAGGCCAAGTCCGCGCAGGCCAAGTCGTTTCGTTCGCATAAATTCGTGCTGAAACGCTCCTTAGATCCAGATTCGGACCCGTCTGCGCAAGGAGCGCCGCGCAGTCGCGGCATCTATCTGCTGCCCAATGCGTTCACCACAGCCGCGCTTTTCTGCGGCTTCTACGCGATTGTCATGGCCATGAATGGCCAGTTCTCGAATGCGGCGGTGGCGATCTTTGCAGCGATGGTGCTTGATGCGACTGATGGTCGCGTTGCGCGGCTGACCAACACGCAAAGCGAGTTCGGCGCTCAATATGACAGCTTGTCGGACATGGTGTCGTTCGGTGCCGCACCGGCGCTAATTGTCTATGAGTGGTCCTTGCGCGGAATGGGCAAGCTCGGCTGGCTGGCAGCGTTTGTCTATTGCGCCGGCGCGGCGCTTCGGCTGGCGCGTTTTAATACCAACATCGCTGTCGTAGATAAACGCTTTTTCCAGGGGCTCCCCAGCCCTGCGGCGGCGGCGCTGGTGGCAGGTTTTATCTGGCTGGTGGATGATCTGCGCATCGCTGGCGCGGATTTCAACTGGCTGTCATGGAGTATTACCGTCTACGCGGGTCTGACCATGGTCACCAACGTGCCTTTCTACAGCTTCAAGGATGTTAACTTCAAGAAGTCGGTACCTTTCATCGCCATCTTCCTGATTGTGCTCATCTTTGTGGCGGTGTCCAGCGATCCTCCCAAAGTCTTGTTTGGGCTGTTCGTGATCTATGGACTGTCAGGCTACGGTGTGTTTTTCTGGCAGTGGTTCAAGGGCCGGCCGGTGTCCATTGTCCAGACGAGTGACGAGCCAGTGGACAAGTAGCTGCGCAAGGCGGGTGACACCGAAGACCGCCGGCCGAGAGCAACCGGCCCGACGCTATCGGCACGATAGCCCCCCCGAGTTGCGCTTTTCGCGAAATCCCCTTATTCTTTGCCTCATGTCAAGCGCATTCTTCAGCACCGCCTACCTCCGCGCCAGCAGCCCTTTCGGTCTGCTGCTGTACCTACTGCGCTGACCGCGCAGACACCTCATTCCCCACAATTCGTGTTTTTCCAAGCTCAGGCAAGGATAGCCCGGGCGGGTGAAAATATATCTTCATCCGGCATTAACCTCAGGAGCCCCAGATGGCCGACTCGAACAAGCTGATAATTTTCGACACCACGTTACGCGATGGCGAGCAGTCGCCGGGAGCATCGATGACCAAGGATGAAAAAATCCGCATCGCACGCCAGCTGGAGCGACTCAAGGTGGATGTCATCGAGGCCGGCTTTGCAGCCTCATCCCCGGGTGACTTCGAGGCGATCAAGGCTATTGCCGGCATTGTGAGGGATTCGGTCGTTTGCTCACTCTCTCGAGCCAACGACAAGGACATCTCCCGAGCCGCCGAGGCGCTGGCTGCGGCTCCGCGCAAGCGTATTCACACCTTCATTGCGACATCGCCTTTGCACATGGAAAAGAAGCTGCGGATGTCGCCTGATCAGGTGTTTGAGCAAGCCAAGCTGGCGGTGCGCTTCGCCCGCCAGTTCACTGATGATGTGGAGTTCAGTCCTGAAGACGGCAGCCGGTCGGATGTGGATTTCCTGTGCCGAGTGCTGGAAGCGGTGATCAAGGAAGGTGCTACCACGATTAATCTTGCCGACACCGTTGGCTATGGCGTGCCCGAACTCTATGGCAATCTGCTCAGGACACTGCGCGAGCGCATCCCCAACTCGGACAAGGCCGTCTGGTCGGTCCACTGTCACAACGACCTGGGAATGGCGGTTGCCAACTCGCTGGCCGGTGTGATGATCGGCGGTGCGCGTCAGGTCGAATGCACGATCAATGGTCTGGGTGAGCGCGCCGGTAACACCGCGCTCGAAGAGATTGTCATGGCAGTGCGCACACGCAAGGACCATTTCAAGCTCGAGGTAGGCATCGACACAGCGCAAATCGTGCCAACCTCGAAACTGGTCTCCCAGATCACCGGGTTTGCGGTGCAGCCAAACAAAGCCGTGGTGGGCGCAAACGCCTTTGCTCATGCATCGGGCATCCATCAGGATGGCATCCTGAAGGCGCGTGACACTTACGAAATCATGCGCGCTGAAGATGTGGGCTGGACTGCGAACAAGATCGTTCTTGGCAAGCTCTCCGGACGAAACGCGTTCAAGCAGCGTCTTGAAGAGCTGGGTATTGCGCTCGACTCCGAAACCGAAATCAACGCCGCGTTCGCGCGTTTCAAGGAACTCGCAGACCGCAAGTCAGACATCTTCGATGAAGACATCATGGCGCTGGTGTCGGACGAGCAGCAGTCGCACGAGCGAGAACACTATCAGTTTGTATCGCTGTCGCAGCACTCCGAGACGGGTGAAAAACCCGCAGCAAAAATCACTTTTGCTGTCGAGGGAAAAGAAGTCACGGGCGAAGGGCAGGGGAATGGTCCGGTGGATGCGATCGTCAACGCGATAGAGACCGACGTCAAGAGCGGCGCGGAGCTATTGCTATTCTCGGTCAATGCGATTACCACGGGCACTCAGTCACAGGGCGAGGTCACGATGCGCTTGTCGCGCAATGGACGTATCGTCAACGGGGTTGGGGCTGATCTGGATATCGTGGTGGCATCTGCAAAGGCCTATCTCTCCGCGCTCAACAAGCTGTATTCCAAGACAGAGAAGCTCAATCCGCAGCTCTGAGCGATCTGCGCCGCGGTGAGCAAATGAAGCGGCCGGACCCGAGGAACACCGGGATCCGGCATCTTGCTGATTGGCCAGGGTTGGCGCTGGCCTCGTTTTACTGAATTGTCAGCAGTCGGCTCTGTGCAACCTGTTTTTTAGGCAGCACCAGACTCAGCACGCCATTCTCCAGTTTGGCGGTAGCGTTTCCATCATCGACCTCGCCGGGCAAGTCCATGCTGCGTGCGTATTTGCGCACTACCCGTTCGGCATGAACGACCACGTCACCCTCTTTGCTTGCGGTCTCGCGCCTGATTTCCGCCTCGATCGTGACGCGCTGTCCAACGACGCTCACTTTCAAGTCGCTTTTCGATACGCCCGGCAGATCAGCCTCAATGATGAAGGCCTTGTCATTCTCGCTCAGGTCGATCCGAGGGCTGTACACCGCACTATCCCGAGTGTTTCCATTCGCCGGTGCCAGAAAATCGTCCAGCACGCTGTCAAGCAGGTTGCCAAACACAGTGGTTCTGAGGCTGCCGGGCAGGGGATAAGCGGCGCGATTGCGAATAATCAGATTCATGATGTCCTCCTTGAGTAATTGAGTGGGCCGACATGCCTCGCGGCCCGATGCGCCTCACATAGGGTGGTCGGCGCGGATTTCAAGGCCTCGGCGATCTCGTGGGAGGCAATACGATCGTTATATTTAATACAACGCCTGATAAGCCCGAGCGATTCGGTGGGCGCCGGCCGAGGCCCGCCTGTTCCTGCTCAGGCTTGGGCGGACGGGCGGTTTCCGCTATAATCGCGTATTGGCCTTTTGTGGCCAATTTTTTAATTGTCGTCACGGCATCCGGGGTTGCGACTCCGCCTGCCGCCTGTGAAAGGTAAGCAATCATGGCAGTCACCAAAGAAAACAAGGCCGCAGTCATTGCGGCAAACGCACGTGGTCAGAACGACACCGGCTCCCCTGAGGTTCAGGTGGCCCTCCTCACGGCGCGTATCAACGAACTCAACGGTCATTTCAAGGCGCACGCCAAGGATCATCATTCCCGCCGAGGACTGATCATGATGGTCAACCGTCGCAAGAGTCTTCTGGCGTATCTCAAGCGCAAGGACGCTGACCGTTATCGTGCACTGATCGAAAAACTGGGCCTGCGCAAATAACACTTGCCAGCCAGTTTTTAACTCGGATGCCTGTATCAGAAGCCTGATGCGGGCATTTCGTCTTTTTGAAGCAGTACGACTACGTCGAATGCAGTCGCAGTGTTGAGTGTTGAGGGCCAGGACTTGGGGCCTCAAAAAAGAGAAGGTGGCTTTGCTGGTCTGCCCGTGGTGAGGTGAACGACAGCGCCTGAAACTCTGTCGGCAAAATTAGAAAGGAATTACCCAATGTTCAATAAAGTCACCAAGACCTTCCAGTATGGCCAGCACACGGTCACACTGGAAACCGGAGAGATCGCGCGTCAGGCCTCTGGCGCGGTTGTCGTCTCTGTTGAGGATACCGTGATTCTCGCCACGGTGGTCGCCCGCAAGGAGGCCAAACCTGGCCAGGATTTTTTCCCCCTGACCGTGGATTATGTCGAAAAAACCTATGCCGCTGGTCGAATTCCCGGTGGCTTTTTCAAGCGCGAGGGCCGCCCCTCCGAAAAAGAAACGCTCACTTCCCGACTGATCGATCGTCCCATTCGCCCACTATTTCCGGATGGGTATCTGAACGAGGTACAGGTGATCATTCACGTGCTGTCGGTCAATCCGGAAATCGATCCCGACATTCCCTCGATGATCGGCGCATCAGCGGCACTGTGCATAGCAGGCATCCCCTTCAACGGTCCGATCGGCGCGGCCCGCGTAGGTTACATCCATGGCCAGTATGTGTTGAATCCGAACGTCTCGCAGATGAAGGATTCAGCCATGGATCTTGTCGTTGCCGGTACAGAGGCGGCTGTGCTGATGGTGGAATCCGAGGCGCTGGAACTTCCGGAAGAGGTGATGCTGGGTGCTGTGGTGTATGGCCACGAGCAGATGAAAGTCGTCATCGACGCCATTCATGATCTGGTGCGCGATGGCGGCAAGCCCGAGATTCAGTGGGCACCTCCTGTCAAGAATGAAGCACTGATCGCTCGAGTTACCCAGCTGGCCGAAACCAAGTTGCGCGAAGCGTTTGCCACGAAGGAAAAGCAGGCACGCACAGACAAGCTGCGTGCCGTATCGTCGGAGGTTGCTGCGACAATAGAATCTGAAGCGGCTGCTGCCGGCACGTCCGCTCCCGATTCTGCCGAACTGAGTGACATTCTGTTCAACCTTGAGTCGAAGATTGTACGGTCACAAATTTTGGATGGCGAACCTCGCATCGATGGCCGCGATACGCGGACCGTGCGTCCAATCACGATCCGCAGCAGCGTACTGCCTCGCACCCATGGTTCAGCGCTGTTTACTCGGGGTGAGACCCAGGCGCTGGTCGTAGCCACACTGGGCACTGCGCGTGACGAGCAAAAGATCGATGCGCTGACAGGTGAATACAGCGACCGCTTCATGCTTCACTACAACATGCCTCCGTTCGCAACGGGAGAGACGGGCCGTGTCGGTTCACCGAAGCGCCGAGAGATCGGTCATGGACGGCTTGCCAAGCGTGCCCTGGTCGCGGCGCTACCGGCCGCTGAAGAATTCAGCTATTCGCTGCGGCTGGTATCCGAAATCACGGAATCGAATGGTTCCTCATCAATGGCCTCGGTTTGCGGCGGCAGCCTGGCCTTGATGGATGCTGGCGTGCCCATGAAGGCGCATGTGGCCGGTATCGCGATGGGTCTCATCAAGGAAGGCAACAAATTTGCGGTGTTGTCCGACATCCTTGGTGACGAAGATCATCTCGGCGATATGGATTTCAAGGTGGCGGGTACCGCCGCCGGCATCACGGCATTACAGATGGACATCAAAATCCAGGGCATCACCAAAGAGATCATGCAGGCTGCGCTGGCGCAGGCCAAGGAAGGGCGCATGCACATTCTGGGCAAGATGCAGGAGGCGATGCCCCAGGGCCGCACCGAGCTATCCAACTTTGCGCCGCGACTGATCACGATCCGCATCAACCCCGAGAAAATCCGCGATGTGATTGGCAAGGGTGGTGCGGTAATTCGCGCGCTGACCGAGGAAACAGGCACCCAGATCGATATTACCGATGACGGTGTCGTCACCATTGCATCGGTAGATGCTGCGGCGGGTCAGGAGGCCAAGCGCCGCATCGAAGAACTGACTGCCTCGGTCGAGGTTGGCAAAATCTACGAAGGGACGGTGCTCAAGCTGCTGGACTTCGGCGCGATCGTTCAGGTTATGCCGGGCAAAGACGGTTTGCTGCACATCAGCCAGATTGCCAACGAGCGCGTCAACGCGGTAGCGGACTACCTGAAGGAAGGTCAGCAGATTCGCGTGAAAGTGCTCGAAACCGATGATCGTGGACGACTGAAGTTGTCCATGAAGGCTGCGGCGGCGGAGGAATCCGGCGAGGCCGCTGCTCAGCAGCAGTGAGCAGCGCGGATCAGTCCGCTTGAGTCTGTTCGCAGGGCTTTGACAGGACCTATGTCATCAGCTTGATGGCTCAACCTTCATGCCCACGACAGGCGCCGCCCCGGCACGTATCCCGGGTCGGCGTGTTGGCCAAGCGTAAACTGATCTTTGTAAAGTAACCGTCACCCAACCTGGCACACCATCCTCGAAGAAAAATTCCACCGGGAGACAGCGAATGCGTGCAATTGAAATCATCAAGCCGGGCGCACCGGAGGTACTCACGCCATGCGAGCGCCCTGTGCCTGCCATCAAAGCTGGCGAGGTATTGATCAAAGTCCATTCGGCAGGTGTGAATCGTCCTGATGTTCTTCAGCGTACAGGTAACTATCCTGTCCCGCCGGGGGCATCAGACATTCCGGGGCTTGAGGTTGCGGGTGAGATCATCGATGGTGATCTTGGCGGCAGTGGTTTCGCCAAAGGTGACTTGGTGTGCGCACTCGTTCAAGGGGGCGGCTACGCAGAATACTGCGCTGCGCCCGTTGCGCAATGTTTGCCGGTTCCCAAAGGATGGTCAGCATTGGAGGCGGCTTCGCTGCCGGAGACTTTTTTTACTGTGTACAGCAATATCTTCGATCGCGCGCGTCTGGCCGAGGGAGAGATTTTGCTGGTACAAGGCGGCAGTTCCGGCATCGGCGTTACGGCCATACAAATGGCCACAGCGCTGGGTCATCGTGTGTTTGCCACGGCAGGTACTGATGACAAGTGTCGTGCGTGCGAGAGTCTGGGTGCGGAACGGGGCATCAACTACCGTTCGGAAGACTTTGTCGAGGTAGTGAAATCGCTCACCGGTGGCAAAGGGGCGAATGTGATCATCGACATGGTGGCCGGCGATTACGTAAGCCGCGAGATCAACTGCCTCGCCGACGATGGCCGGATTGTCGTCATTGCTCTGCTCGGTGGATCTCACGGGGAGCTTAATTTTGGCGACATCATGCGCCGCCGACTGACGATTACCGGCTCCACCTTGCGCCCACGTCCCGTGGCATTCAAGCAGGACATTGCACAAAAGCTGCGCCAGCGGATCTGGCCTTTGCTCGAATCCGGAAAAATCAAACCCGTGATTTTCAAGACCTTTCCTCTGGAGCAGGCGGCTGATGCGCACACGCTGATGGAAAGTAGTACGCATGTCGGCAAGATCATGCTTCAGGTGCTTTGATATAGAATCGCGGGCTTCTTTACGGACAACACCATGCGACGCACACTGATCGCCGGTAACTGGAAAATGAACGGCAGTCTCGCGGCGAACTCGGTCCTGCTCGAGGGCATCAGCGCGGCCGCGCCGACAGATTGTGATCTGGCCGTTTGTGTCCCGGCCCCCTATCTGTCGCAAGCACAGGCCGCGCTCTGCGCTTCAGCGGTGCTTTGGGGTGCGCAAGATGTCTCCGAGCACGAGAGCGGAGCGTACACGGGCGAGGTGTCGGCAAGCATGCTCAAGGAGTTTGGTTGTACCTATGTCATCGTGGGTCACTCCGAGCGGCGCAGCTACCATGGAGAGAGCAGCGAGCTGGTCGCACGCAAGGCCCTGCGAGCCCTGACAACAGGATTGCTGCCCATCATTTGTGTAGGCGAGACGCTGCAGGAGCGCGAGGCTGGTCTTACCGATGCGGTGGTAGTGAGTCAGCTTGCACCTGTCATCTCGGCTGTCGGGAAACAGCTGGCTGATGTCGTGATCGCCTATGAACCCGTGTGGGCCATCGGCACCGGAAAAACTGCGACGCCCGAGATGGCGCAGCAGGTCCACAACCTGATACGCACCACACTGGCCAAAACCAGTGTGGATGCGGCAGACGTAGTGCAAATCTTGTATGGTGGAAGCATGAAGCCGGACAACGCAAAAGATCTGCTGGCAATGTCGGATATCGACGGTGGCCTGATCGGAGGTGCATCCCTCAAATCGGCAGATTTTCTGGCAATTGCCTCCGCGGTTCATGCAGCTTGAATCCGTGAATTGATCCAGTCAGGGAGATGCTGAACAAACAGAGTTGACTGCTGGGCCAGCACCGCTATGCGATGCGGCTGCTCATAAAATCGAGGCTTTGCGGTGATCTTCTCCTGGCAAAAACAGCAGGTTTTTATCAAACCAATGCAGGCTTGGATTGATCGTGTTAATCCGTATCGTTTTTAAAAAAATTTTTCATAACGTATTGACAGAATTTCGGACCATTCTATGACTACTTTATTAGCCATCGTAATCGTTATTCAGGTGGTGAGCGCTCTGATTATCATTGGCCTCGTGCTGCTTCAGCATGGGAAAGGTGCCGACATGGGAGCTGCCTTCGGTTCAGGGGCGTCAGGCAGCCTGTTTGGCGCCAGCGGCTCGTCAAATTTCCTTTCGCGTTTTACAGGGATTGCTGCTTCGGTGTTCTTCGTCGCGACACTAGCGTTGAGCTTCATCAGCAGTCGTCCGGTCACGGGCGGTGGTGCCGGTGTGATGGACCAGATACCCGCGACGCCGGTTGCTCCCGCGCAGCCACAAAATCCGACTAGCCAGTCACAACCGTCGACCCCGGTGCAGGGTCAGTCAGGCGAGATTCCCAAATAAGATTTTCTTCTTTTCCCCGCAAAACCTTCATTGAATTGGGGTCTCAAAGCGGGTTAAAATAGCCTGCTTTTGCCGACGTGGTGAAATTGGTAGACACGCTATCTTGAGGGGGTAGTGGCGCAAGCTGTGCGAGTTCGAGTCTCGCCGTCGGCACCAGTCAAAGTGTAATTCGAGCAGGTCAGCAAAAGTTTGCCTCGTGCTGGCTTTGCGCCGTAACCACAGACTTGTCTTTTTGGCTTCATGTCTGGTTTTTATAACCAGAGTTTTGAACTGCGAATACCGTGAACCTCGAAAACTACCTGCCGATACTGCTGTTCATCTGCGTTGGTATCGCTGTGGGTGTTGCGCCCCAGCTGCTGGGGCGCTTGCTTGGTCCGCACAAACCGGATGCGGAAAAGACCTCCGCTTACGAATGCGGGTTTGAAGCCTTCGAAGACGCTCGCATGAAATTCGATGTGCGCTATTACCTGGTCGCCATTCTCTTCATTCTTTTCGATCTTGAGGTTGCGTTTCTTGTGCCATGGGCCGTTGCGATGAGCGATGTGGGCCGACTCGGTTTCTGGGCAATGATGATATTCCTCGGCGTGCTCGTGATCGGCTTGATTTTCGAATGGAAAAAAGGCGCTCTGGACTGGGAATAAGCAATGGCTATTGAAGGACTGATGAACGAAGGTTTTGTCACCACGACCGCTGACAAGCTGATTAATTGGACTCGCACCGGCTCGATGTGGCCCATGACCTTTGGTCTGGCTTGCTGCGCAGTCGAAATGATGCACGCAGGAGCTTCCCGCTATGATCTTGATCGATTCGGCGTGGTGTTCCGTCCGTCGCCGCGTCAATCGGATGTGATGATTGTCGCTGGGACCTTGTGCAACAAGATGGCACCGGCGCTACGCAAAGTCTATGACCAGATGGCCGAACCGCGCTGGGTGATTTCCATGGGCTCCTGTGCTAATGGCGGCGGCTATTACCACTACTCCTACTCGGTCGTGCGTGGTTGCGATCGCATCGTTCCAGTGGATATCTATGTGCCCGGATGCCCGCCGACTGCGGAAGCGCTTCTCTACGGCATCATGCAGCTACAGAACAAGATACGGCGGACAAACACCATCGCCCGCTGAACTGAGTAAAGCCCGACATGAGCACCAAACTAGAAAACCTTGTGAACGCCTTGCAGCAGGTGTTGGGCGAGCGGATCAAGAGCCTCGGCACTGATCTGGGCGAAGTCACTGTCGCGCTTGACTCCACCGACTATCCGATGGCCATGCAGGCGCTGCGCGACCATGATGCCACCCGTTTCGAGCAGCTGATTGACTTGTGCGGTGTCGACTACTCGCAGTATGCGGACGGTACTTGGGAAGGGCAGCGCTTTGCAGTCGTCTCGCACCTGCTTTCAGTGACGCACAATTGGCGTGTGCGCATCCGCACCTTTGCACCGGATGATGCGATGCCCATTGTGGCTTCCGTTTCAACCCTCTGGTCGGCCGCCAATTGGTACGAGCGCGAAGCTTTCGATCTGTTTGGCATCCTCTTCGAAGGCCACAATGACCTGCGCCGCATTCTTACCGATTATGGCTTCATTGGTCACCCCTTCCGCAAGGATTTTCCGGTCAGCGGGTATGTCGAGATGCGCTACGACCCTGAGCAGAAGCGCGTGATCTATCAGCCGGTCACGATAGAGCCGCGTGAAAACGTGCCGCGCGTGATCCGAGAAGAGAATTACGGGGCTGCATGATCATGCTTGATACCCAGAGCAACTTGCTCAAAATGAGCTCGAGACGCGCACATCGGGCGCTTGAAGTCACCGCTGCGAAGTCGGCCTTCACCGTCAATCAGCAAGGCTGTACTCTCTGCAAACGCGCATCACGGTGGGGGAAGTGCCGTGGCTGAAATCAAGAATTACACGCTCAACTTTGGCCCTCAGCATCCGGCCGCCCATGGTGTACTGCGTCTGGTGCTGGAACTGGATGGCGAAGTCATCCAGCGTGCCGATCCGCACATCGGTCTACTGCACCGAGCGACCGAAAAGCTCGCTGAAACTCGCACCTATCTCCAGTCCGTGCCTTACATGGACCGGCTCGACTATGTGTCGATGATGTGTAACGAACATGCCTACGTGATGGCGATCGAAAAACTCCTCGGCATCGAAGTGCCGCTGCGAGCACAATACATCCGCGTGATGTTCGACGAGATCACCCGGCTGCTCAACCACTTGCTGTGGCTAGGCGCGCATGCACTCGACGTTGGTGCGATGGGGGTTTTTCTCTACGCTTTCCGCGAGCGAGAAGACCTGATGGACTGCTATGAAGCAGTGTCCGGAGCTCGTCTGCATGCGGCCTACTTCCGTCCGGGAGGTGTCTATCGCGATCTGCCGGACAGCATGCCGCAATACAAGGCCTCGTTGATTCGTAATGAGAAGGCAATCAGGCGGTTGAACGAAAACCGCCAGGGTTCATTGCTCGATTTCATTGAAGATTTCACTCGCCGTTTTCCCACCTACGTTGATGAATACGAGACGCTGCTGACCGATAACCGTATATGGAAGCAGCGCTTGGTGGGTATTGGTGTGGTGTCTCCGGAGCGCGCGCTGCAGATGGGCTTCACCGGCGCAATGCTGCGGGGTTCCGGTATTGCCTGGGACCTGCGCAAGAAGCAACCCTACGAAGTCTATGATCTGCTGGAATTTGACATTCCCATTGGCGTCAATGGCGATTGTTACGATCGCTATCTCGTCCGCGTCGAAGAGATGCGCCAGTCCAACCGCATCATCAAGCAATGCGTCGAATGGCTTCGTAATCATCCGGGCCCGGTCATTACCGACAACCACAAGGTCGCGCCACCCTCACGGGTGGACATGAAGTCCAACATGGAAGAACTGATCCACCATTTCAAGCTCTTCACGGAGGGCTTCCATGTGCCCGAGGGTGAGGCATATGCCGCGGTTGAGCATCCCAAAGGTGAGTTTGGCATCTACCTCGTGTCTGATGGTGCGAACAAACCTTATCGGCTCAAAATTCGTGCCCCCGGTTTCGCTCACCTCGAAGGATTGAATGAAATGGCTAAGGGTCACATGATCGCTGATGCGGTGACCATTATCGGTACACAGGACATCGTATTTGGCGAGATTGATCGCTGATCTCGGATATCTCCACAAAGGCGGAACGATGCTGTTATCAGAGCAAGCGTATAAAAAAATCGATCGTGAACTCGCGAAGTTCCCGGCGGACCAGCGTCAGTCGGCGGTGATGGCGGCGCTTGCGATTGCGCAGGATGAAAAAGGTTGGGTGTCGTCGGAGGTCATGCAGGATATCGCCAATTACCTAGGCATGCCCGCTATCGCTGTGCAGGAGGTGGCGACGTTCTACAACATGTACGACCTCAAGCCAGTCGGCAGGCACAAGATCACCGTGTGTACCAATCTCCCGTGCGCGTTGTCCGGTGGTGAGCGTGCGGCGCATTACCTGAGGTCCAAGCTGGATATTGCTTATCGCGAGACAACGTCGGATGGCGAATTCACGTTGATTGAAGGTGAGTGCATGGGCGCCTGTGGCGATGCGCCGGTGCTGCTCGTGAATAACAAGCGCATGTGCAGCCACATGACCAACGAAAAAATCGATGCCTTGCTGACGGAACTGAAGAAATGACCAGCCTTCATGCTCGCCATATCAATCCACTGATTCTCGCCGGGCTCGACGGTAGCAACTGGCGACTGCAGGACTACGTCAAACGAGGTGGCTATGCAGCCTTGCGCCGCATCCTGACAGAAAAAATCACGCCTGAACAAGTGATCGCCGAATTGAAGGCGTCATCGCTGCGCGGCCGTGGTGGCGCAGGTTTTCCGACTGGTCTGAAGTGGAGCTTCATGCCGCGCCAGTTCCCGGGGCAGAAATACCTGGTGTGTAATTCGGACGAGGGTGAGCCGGGCACCTTCAAGGACCGCGACATTTTGCGCTACAACCCGCACACGGTCATCGAAGGCATGGCCATAGGCGCATATGCGATGGGCATTACTGTCGGTTACAACTACATTCACGGCGAGATCTGGGAAGTCTACGAGCGCTTCGAAGAAGCACTGGACGAGGCCTGTGCAGCGGGTTTTCTGGGTGACCGCATATTGGGATCGGAGTTCTCTTTCCAGTTGCATGCGTTTCATGGCTACGGGGCCTATATCTGCGGGGAAGAGACCGCGTTGCTCGAATCGCTCGAAGGCAAGAAAGGCCAGCCACGCTTCAAGCCGCCGTTCCCGGCAAGCTTTGGTCTGTATGGCAAGCCGACTACGATCAATAACACCGAAACCTTCGCTGCCGTGCCTTTCGCGATGACTCTCGGTGGTGAGGCGTATGCCGCGCTGGGTAAGCCGAACAATGGTGGCACCAAAATTTTCTCGGTATCCGGAGACGTCGCTCGCCCAGGCAATTACGAAGTCCCGCTGGGTACGCCGTTTGCGGCCTTGCTGGATCTCGCGGGCGGCATGCGAGACGGTAAGAAGATAAAGGCGGTTATTCCCGGCGGCTCCTCCATGCCCGTGTTGCGCGGTGACGTGATGATGGAAACCGATATGGACTATGACGCCATCGCGAAGGCCGGATCCATGCTCGGTTCCGGAGCGGTGATTGTCATGAACGAGACCCGCTGCATGGTGAAGTCACTTCTGCGCCTGTCTTATTTTTATTATGAGGAGTCATGCGGACAGTGCACGCCGTGCCGTGAGGGTACAGGCTGGCTGTACCGCATGGTGCATCGTATCGAGCATGGCGAGGGCAGGGTAGATGATTTGGATGTCCTCCATTCCATTTGCGACGGCATCCAAGGGCGAACGATCTGCGCGCTGGGTGACGCGGCGGCAATGCCGGTGCGCGCGATGATCAAAAATTTCGCCGACGAATTTGCGTATCACATCGAGCACAAGCGCTGCCTGGTGCCGACGTATATCTGACCGGAACAATCATGGTTGAGATCGAGATAGACGGTAAAAAAGTCGAGGTGCAGGAAGGCTCCATGGTGATGGAAGCCGCGAATCGCCTCGGCACCTACATTCCGCACTTCTGTTACCACAAGAAGCTGTCGATCGCGGCCAACTGTCGCATGTGTCTGGTCGAGGTGGAGAAAGCGCCCAAACCACTGCCTGCCTGTGCGACACCGGTTACACCGGGCATGATCGTACGCACGCACAGCGACAAGGCGGTGAAGGCTCAAAAAGACGTGATGCAATTTTTGCTGATTAATCATCCGCTGGATTGCCCGATTTGCGATCAGGGCGGTGAGTGCCAGCTGCAGGATCTCGCGGTGGGTTATGGCCCCTCGGCCTCGCGCTATCACGAAGAAAAGCGGGTGGTTCATCCCAAAGAGGCTGGGCCTCTGATCTCCATGAAAGAGATGAGTCGCTGCATTCACTGCACGCGGTGTGTACGGTTTGGTCAGGAGATCGCCGGCCAGATGGAATTCGGGATGCTCAATCGTGGCGAGCACTCCGAGATAACAACGTTTGTCAACAAGACGGTCGACTCGGAAGTATCCGGGAACATGATCGATTTGTGCCCGGTTGGCGCGCTGACATCCAAGCCCTTCCGCTACAGTGCCCGTACGTGGGAGCTCTCACGTCGCCGGTCAGTCAGTCCGCATGACAGCCTGGGTTCCAATCTGATCCTCCAAGTCAAGGGTGGCAAAGTGATGCGGGTGCTGCCGTTGGAGAATGAGGCGATCAATGAATGCTGGCTATCAGATCGTGACCGTTTTTCCTATGAAGGCCTGAGCAGCAAAGATCGCCTCGCCTCGCCCATGATCAAGCAGGGTGGCCAGTGGCAGACCACTGACTGGCAAACAGCGCTTGAATACGTGGCGCACGGACTGCGCAACATTCGTCATGAGCACGGCCCTGATTCACTAGCCGCACTGGCGACCCCCTATTCAACCCTGGAAGAGCTTTCGCTACTGCAGAAGATCATGCGTGGCATGGGCTCTGAGAACGTTGACTTCCGTCTGCGACAGTCTGATGTCGT
This sequence comes from Oxalobacteraceae bacterium, assembly GCA_900299005.1. Classification (GTDB taxonomy): domain Bacteria; phylum Pseudomonadota; class Gammaproteobacteria; order Burkholderiales; family Burkholderiaceae_D; genus Pernthalerella. Next base: position 41,831 of record OMID01000025.1, on the reverse strand, counting down.
GACAGACCGGGCAATGCTTCCCTGGCTGGGTATGAGCATTGAGACCTTCAGTCAGCTAAAGCGCGTATTCATCGTCGGCTCTTTCCTGCGCAAGGATCATCCGCTACTCGCGGCGAAGCTGCGCCAGGCTGTGCGTCGTGGCGCCCAGGTATCGATACTTCATGCGACCGATGACGATCTATTGATGCCGTTGGCGAACAAGCTTGTTGCGGCACCAGCCGAATGGACGTCACTGTTAGCCGAGGTTGCGGTAGCCGTCGCGCAGAGCAAAAACATCTCAGCACCGGCCGGATTATCTTCTCTGCAGCCCTCGGCGACCGCAAAGCAGATTGCCACCAGTCTGATGTCCAGTGAGCCTCGCGCTGTCTTGTTGGGCAACGCCGCTGCGCAGCATCCCAAGGCATCGCAGCTGCATGCCATAGCGCAGTGGATCGCGGAGCACACGTCGGCGTCGTTTGGCTATCTCACCGAGGCCGCAAACACCGTAGGCGCTTATCTGGCCAACGCGCTTCCTTCGAACGGCGCCCATGCCAAGTATTTTTTCGAGCAACCGCGCAAGGCCTACCTGCTGCTGAATGTTGAACCTGAATACGATTGCGCCAACCCCCAGATCGCTCGTGCCGCGCTGGACGAAGCCGACATGGTGGTGGCGATGTCGCCCTTTGCACACGGCCTCGAATTCGCTGATGTGCTGTTGCCTATTGCGCCTTTCTCCGAAACTTCCGGCACTTTTGTTAACGCCGAGGGACGCGCCCAGGGCTTTAACGGTGCCGTGAAACCGCTCGGAGAAGCTCGCCCAGGCTGGAAAGTGCTGCGCGTGCTGGGTAACTTATTGACACTCGATGGCTTCAATTACGAGAGCTCAGAGGATATCCGTAGCGAAGTGCTGGGAACCAGGAAGCTTGAAGGTCTGGCTCTCTCCTCTCGCCTGAACAATCGCGCCACTATCACGCTGGAATCTCCGCAGGTTCAAGAAGGATTGAATGGATTGCAGCGCGTGGCGGATGTCCCGGTCTATTTCTCAGACGCGATCGTTCGTCGCGCGCACGCGCTGCAAGAGACCGCTGATGCGCGCACGCCGAGAGCAGTGCTGTCGGCCGCGCTGGCAGAACGACTCGGTGTCGGTGAGGGTGCGACCGTGCGGGTCACCCAGGGCACCGCATCCGTCATGCTCATTTGCGCCATTGATGGCAGCCTGCCCGCCAACGTCGTCCGAGTGGCTGCTGCGCACTCTTCGACCCTAGCGTTAGGCGACATGTTCGGCCCGATCTCGGTGGAGAAAGCCTGATGGACCCCGTACTGAATCTGCTTACCACCACGGGCAGCGATCTGCTGGGTCCTGCATGGCCCATCGCCTGGATACTCATGAAGATTGTTGCGGTCACCTTGCCCCTGATGGGCTGCGTTGCTTATCTGACGCTGTGGGAGCGAAAGATGATTGGCTGGATGCATGTGCGTCTCGGCCCGAATCGCGTGGGTCCTGCAGGGCTTTTGCAGCCCATTGCGGATGCGCTCAAGCTGCTGCTCAAGGAAATCGTGGTCCCGGCGAAGGCGAACAAAGCCTTGTTCGTGATTGCACCGGTCATGACCATCATGCCCGCGCTCGCCGCTTGGTCGGTCGTGCCCTTTGGTCCCGAAAAAGCACTGGCCAATGTCAATGCTGGCCTGCTGTTCGTGATGGCCATTACGTCACTTGAAGTGTACGGCGTCATCGTGGCGGGCTGGGCATCGAACTCCAAATATGCTTTCCTTGGTGCGATGCGCGCATCGGCCCAAATGGTGTCTTATGAAATCGCGATGGGCTTTGTGCTGGTGATCGTGCTGATGGTATCGGGCAGCCTGAATCTGTCGGCGATCGTTGCTGGCCAAACCAAAGGCGTATTTGCTGAAATGGGGCTGAATTTTCTGTCCTGGAACTGGCTACCCCTGCTGCCGATGTTTGGCGTCTATATCATCTCCGGTATTGCCGAGACAGCCCGGCATCCCTTCGACGTCGTCGAGGGTGAGTCCGAAATCGTGGCAGGTCATATGGTTGAGTATTCCGGGATGTCTTTCGCGATGTTCTTCCTCGCCGAATACGCGAACATGATTCTGATCTCGATGATGGCCACGTTGATGTTTCTCGGCGGTTGGAGCGCGCCTCTGGCGGTACTAGGCTTCATCCCGGGATGGATCTGGTTAGGTATCAAGACCTTCCTGGTGGTCTCGATTTTCATCTGGGTGCGCGCATCTTTCCCGCGCTATCGCTACGACCAGATCATGCGTCTGGGGTGGAAGGTCTTCATTCCGCTGACGGTGGTTTATCTTGTGATCGTTGCGGTCTGGATGCAGACCTCCTGGAATATCTGGAAATGAGACGGGGCTGAACGATTATGGAAGCCATCAAAGATTTTCTTGGCAGCTTGATGCTGCGCGAACTCTTCAAGGGGCTTGCGCTGACTGGTCGCTACTTGTTTGCTCGTAAGATCACGGTGCAGTTCCCTGAAGAGAAAACGCCGATGTCACCGCGCTTCCGAGGTTTGCATGCGCTGCGTCGCTACCCTAATGGAGAAGAGCGCTGCATCGCTTGCAAGCTATGTGAGGCCGTTTGCCCTGCCATGGCAATCAGCATCGAATCCGAGCAGCGCGATGATGGGTCACGTCGTACCACTCGCTACGATATCGATTTGACCAAATGCATCTTCTGCGGCTTCTGCGAAGAATCCTGTCCGGTGGATTCCATCGTCGAGACGCACATCCTGGAATACCACGGCGAAAAGCGCGGCGATCTGTACTACACGAAGGACATGCTGCTGGCTATCGGTGACAAATACGAAGCCGAGATTGCCGCCAACCGCGCCACCGATGCGCGCTATCGCTAAGGCAAGACATGGATTTCACCGCCATTCTCTTTTACGTGTTTTCGGCCTTGCTGGTGCTGGCCGCGCTGCGCGTGGTCACCGACCGCAATCCGGTGCATGCGGCGCTGTATCTGATCCTGTCCTTCTTTTCAGCCTCTGCGATCTGGATGCTGCTCAAGGCCGAGTTTTTGGCCATTGTGCTGGTGCTGGTGTACGTCGGCGCCGTGATGGTACTTTTCCTGTTCGTGGTCATGATGCTGGATATCGATATGGCCAAGCTGCGCGCCGGGATCTGGGGCTATTTGCCGTTTGCAGTGACCATCGGTGTGGTGATCGCCGCAGAGATGGTCGCCGTTCTCGTCAATAGTTTTGTCAATCAGCCTCAACTCGCCGCTGGTAATATCGGTGACACCAAAGAGCTGGGCAAACTCATTTACACACATTATCTCTACGCGTTTGAGGTGGCCGCGCTGATCCTGCTGGCGGCACTGGTGGCTGCCGTTGCGCTCACGCTGCGCCGGCGCAAGGACACCAAGTACTTCGATCCGGGGCTCGCGGTCAAAACCCGTCGCGAGGATCGGGTTCGCATCGTCAGCATGGCGCCGGAGAGTACTCGTGCCGGAGGCCAGTCGGCCACCGATAATTCCTGAGGCTTGCCATGGAAATCACACTCGCCCATTACCTGACGCTCGGCGCCATTCTGTTTGCGATTGCAGTGGTGGGTATTTTCCTTAACCGCAAGAACGTGATCATCATCCTGATGTCGATCGAGCTGATGCTACTGGCGGTCAACACAAATTTCGTCGCGTTTTCTCATTACCTGGGCGATGCGGCGGGACAGATCTTTGTTTTTTTCATCCTGACTGTTGCGGCCGCAGAGTCTGCCATTGGTCTGGCGATTCTAGTGGTGTTATTCCGTAACCTTAATACGATCAACGTAGAAGACCTTGATCGTCTCAAAGGCTGACCCGAAAAATAATGCAAGGTTCCCATGGCAGTGCAACTCAATCCTGATCTCCTGCTGGCCGTGCCGCTGGCGCCGCTGGCTGGCTCCGCGATTGCCGGCCTGTTCGGCACACGTTTTTTTGGCAATCTGATCGGCCGTAAAGCCTCGCACAGTGTGACCATCCTTGGCGTGCTGATTGCCTTCCTGATCTCCGCTCAAACCCTCATGCAAGTGATGAATGGCGCGACCTATAGCGGGACTATGTACACCTGGATGACACTGGGCGAGGTAAAACTAGAGATTGGTTTTCTCATTGATAGTCTCACCGCAATGATGATGTGCGTGGTGACCTTCGTATCGCTCATGGTGCATGTCTATACGATTGGTTACATGCAAGATGATGAAGGCTACAACCGCTTTTTTTCGTACATCTCGCTATTTACATTCTCGATGCTCATGCTTGTCATGAGTAACAACTTCCTGCAGCTCTTTTTTGGCTGGGAGGCGGTTGGCCTTGTGTCTTATCTGCTGATCGGTTTCTGGTTCAAGCGACCGACTGCTATCTTCGCCAACATGAAAGCTTTCCTGGTTAATCGGGTTGGTGATTTTGGCTTCATTCTTGGCATTGGTCTGCTGCTCGCCTACGCAGGATCCATGAATTACGCCGAGGTATTCGCCCGCCGCGAGGAGTTGGCAGTGCTGACACTGCCGGGCACCGACTGGTTGCTGATCACCGTGGCGTGCATCTGCCTGTTCATTGGCGCCATGGGCAAGTCGGCCCAGTTTCCGCTGCATGTGTGGCTTCCTGATTCCATGGAGGGTCCGACACCGATCTCTGCGCTGATTCATGCAGCGACCATGGTCACGGCTGGCATCTTCATGGTAAGCCGCATGTCGCCCCTGTTTGAGCTCTCCGATACCGCGCTGTCCTTCGTGCTGGTGATCGGTGCCATCACGGCGTTGTTCATGGGCTTCCTTGGCATCATCCAGAATGACATCAAGCGTGTGGTCGCTTATTCCACGCTCTCCCAGCTGGGCTACATGACGGTAGCACTCGGGGCCTCCGCGTATTCTGTTGCGGTTTTTCATCTGATGACGCATGCCTTCTTCAAGGCGCTGTTGTTCCTGGGTGCCGGTGCCGTCATCATGGGGATGCACCATGATCAGGATATTCGCCACATGGGTGGTCTGCGGAAGTACATGCCGATTACCTGGGTCACCAGCCTGCTGGGTTCTCTCGCACTCATTGGGACGCCATTTTTTTCGGGGTTCTACTCAAAAGATTCAATCATCGAAGCCGTGGCCGAGACGCACATCGCCGGCGCTGGCTTTGCGCAGTTTGCAGTGCTGGCAGGCGTATTCGTCACGGCGTTCTATTCTTTCCGCATGTACTTCCTGGTCTTTCATGGCGAGGAGCGTTTCGGCCATGTGAGCCACGGTCATGAGGACCATCACGGCGAAGAGCATCACGGATTGGCGCCGGGCGAGAAGCCTCACGAGGCTCCGTGGGTCGTGACCCTGCCACTCGTTCTGCTGGCGATACCCTCTGTGCTCGTTGGTTATATCGCCATGGGCCCGATGTTGTTCGGAGACTTCTTCACAGGCGTGATTGTCGTTGCCGACAATCACCCGGCGATGGCTGGCTTGGCGGCACAATTTCATGGTGCAGCGGCGATGGGCGTGCACGCACTGACCAGCTTGCCGTTCTGGCTGGCAGCCGCCGGCGTCGGTAGCGCCTATTACTGCTACATGATCAATCCCCGAGTACCTGCTTGGTTCTATGGCAGTTTCAGCGGCGTGCACCGGCTGCTGGACAACAAATACTACATGGACAAAATCAACGATATCGTCTTTGCCGCAGGCGCTCGCGGTCTGGGCAGTGGCTTGTCTGCCGTAGGTGATCGCGCCCTGATCGACGGTCTGGTGGTGAATGGCTCGGCACGTATGATTGGTTGGTTTGCGCTGCTCTCGCGTGGTATCCAGACGGGCTACATCTATCACTACGCATTCACGATGATTCTGGCCATCGCCGTTTATCTGGGCTATCTGCTGCTGATGTCCTGATCCGTCAACGAAATCAACGACAGAGCTCCTGCCTGACAACAACGAACACTATGCCGTCAACTACTCCTCTTCTCAGTCTCGCGATTTGGCTTCCGATCGCGTTCGGCGTGCTGGTGCTGGCCACGGGCAGCGACAGCAGGGCTTCGCGTACCCGGGTGCTGTCTCTGATGGGGTCTGTTGTCAGCTTTCTGATCACGCTGCCACTGGTTGCTGGGTTCGACCCCTCCATGCACGGACTGCAGTTCGTTGAAAAAGAATTGTGGATAGCACGATTTAATGTGTATTACTACCTCGGTATCGACGGGCTATCGCTGTGGTTTGTTCCACTGACCGCCTTCATTACGGTTCTCGTCGTCATCGCAGGCTGGGAGGTGATTGAAAAGCGGGTCGCGCAATACATGGCCGCTTTCCTTATCCTCTCAGGTATCATGATTGGCGTGTTCTGCGCTATTGATGCCTTGCTCTTCTACGTTTTTTTTGAGGCAACGCTTATACCGATGTTCATCATCGTGGGCGTTTGGGGTGGTCCACGCCGTGTCTATGCGGCGATCAAATTCTTCCTTTATACCTTCCTCGGATCCTTGCTCATGCTAGTGGCGTTGATCTGGCTGCACGTGGAATCAGGGAGTTTCGATATTCTGGATTGGCACAAGCTCCCGTTGCCACTGGAAGCCCAGATACCGATATTCCTCGCTTTCCTGATCGCTTTCGGGGTCAAGGTACCGATGTGGCCGGTGCACACCTGGTTACCGGATGCGCACGTCGAAGCACCAACGGGTGGCTCGGTTGTGCTGGCGGCGATCATGCTGAAACTCGGGGGCTATGGTTTTCTGCGGTTGTCCCTGCCGATCACGCCCGATGCGAGTCATGCGCTTGCCGGGATGATGATCGCATTGTCACTGATTGCTGTGATTTATATTGGCCTGGTGGCGCTCGTGCAGGCCGACATGAAAAAATTAGTCGCCTATTCGTCCATCGCGCATATGGGATTCGTAACTCTTGGCCTCTTCATGTTTGGCGAGATGGCGATACAGGGCGGCCTGATGCAGATGATTTCGCATGGCTTTGTCTCGGGTGCGATGTTCCTGTGCATAGGCGTTCTCTATGATCGCTTGCATTCTCGAGAGATTGCCGACTATGGCGGCGTGGTCAATACCATGCCGCGCTTTGCTGCGCTATTTGTGTTGTTCTCACTGGCGAATGCGGGTCTGCCGGGTACCTCAGGCTTTATTGGCGAATTCATGGTGATTCTCGGCGCGGTGAAATTTAATTTCTGGATCGGCGTGCTGGCGGCGACGGCGCTTGTTTTGGGTGCCGCGTATTCACTGTGGCTTGTCAAGCGCGTCGTTTTCGGTGAAGTCGGTAGCGAGCAGATTGCCGGACTCTCAGACCTCAGCACGCGTGAGTTTTTATTATTGGGCGCATTGGCAATTGCGACAGTGTGGATGGGCGTCTATCCGGCGCCATTGACAGAGTTGACCCAGACTTCGGTACTTGACCTGCTGCGCCACGTGGCTCTCAGCAAGATCCCGCAATAAAGCAGGAAACTGACCATGACTGAACTGAACTATGCCGCAGCGAGTGCCGAGATCTTTTTGGCGATTGCAACCATGGTGGTGATGGTGGCAGGCCTGTTTGCTGACGAAGAAAAAAATCCACTTAGTCACCGGCTGTCGTTGATTGTTGTCGCTATAACTGCCCTCATCGCAATCGGTGACTATGCGGTTCCCGGTACGGTGTACGCTCTCAACAACAGCTATGTTCTGGATCCAATGGCCAGCCTGCTGAAGTTTTTTGCCGCTTTGGTCACGTTGGCTACCTTGGTGTACTCGCGTCAGTACTCGAATGAGCGTGGCATGCTGGGTGGGAATTTGTCGGGCGAGTTTTATGTGCTCGCACTGTTATCCCTGCTTGGTCAAATGGTCATGATCTCGGGTAACAACTTTTTGGTGATTTATTTAGGGCTCGAGCTGATGTCGCTCTCGCTGTATGCCTTGGTCGCAATGCGCCGCGATCATGCAATCTCGACTGAGGCGGCAATGAAATACTTTGTGCTGGGCGCGCTATCCTCAGGCTTCATGCTGTATGGCATGTCGATGATCTATGGCGCTACCGGCTCTCTCGAGCTTGGCAAAATATCGCAGGTAATCTCTGCCAATTCCACGCATCATATGGCGATGGCACTCGGCCTTGTCTTTATGGTGGCTGGTCTGGCTTTCAAATTTTCGGCAGCGCCCTTCCATATGTGGGTGCCTGACGTTTATCACGGTGCGCCAACCTCGGTCACCTTGTTGATTGGTGCTGCCCCCAAACTGGCGGCCTCTGCGATTGCGATGCGGCTTTTGGTTGAAGCGATGGGTTCGCTCTCTGCCGACTGGCAGCAGATGATGCTGGTGATGGCGGTGCTGTCTCTGGCTATTGGCAACATCGTGGCCATCGCGCAGACGAATATCAAACGTATGCTGGCCTACTCGACTATCTCGCACATGGGTTTCATGCTGGTGGGTCTGCAGTCGGGCGTATTTGCCGGCAGTACCATGGAATCGGCCGTGAGTGCCTACAGTGCCGCCATGTTCTGTGGCATTGTGTATGTGCTGACCACATTGGGCAGCTTCGCTGTGATTCTGCTGCTCTCGCGCAGCGGTTTCGAGGCCGAAGAGCTCGATGACTTCAAGGGACTCAATCAGCGCAGCCCCTGGTTCGCCGCTGTCATGATGGTGCTGATGCTGTCCTTAGCTGGTGTGCCACCACTGGTGGGGTTCAATGCGAAATTCGCAGTGCTGCAAGCGGCACTGGCGGCAGATTACCTGTGGCTGGTGCTCTTTGCGGTGATGGCTTCACTAATTGGAGCTTTTTACTACCTGCGGGTGATCAAGCTGATGTATTTTGATGAGGCAGCAGATCCGTCGCCAATTTCAGCGCCCGTTGGGATGCGTCTTACCTTGTCAATCAATGGTGCTGCGATCTTATTATTGGGCATCTTGCCGGGTCCCCTGATGACGGCCTGCGTGTATTCGATTTCCCAGGCCTTGGCTTCCTGAGGATGTCAATCAGATGAATACCTCAACGGCAGCCTGGCTAATCATCTTTCTGATGGCGCTGGCAGCGAATTTTCCGTTTTTTACGGAGTCGCTGTTCGGGATATTCCGTCTGAAGTCGGCGGACAAGCCGTTTGCAGTCAGATTAATTGAACTGCTAGTCCTGTACTTGCTGTTGATCGTTATCGCGCACTTGCTTGAGACCATGGCTGGTAACGCATTTCCTCAGGGATGGCAGTTTTATACCGTCACACTCTGTCTGATGCTGGTGCTGGCATTCCCTGGGTTTGTTTGGAGACATCTTCGCCGCCGGTCTGTTGGCGAATGACCAGCGAACCGTGGTCTTTGCACACCGAGTCGCGTTCCTTCTTTTCCTGCCCTGCCTAGCATGGATAAGCACCTCACCGAAACCAAGATAAGCTCTGAGCTTGTTTATGAGGGCACGTTCATCAAGCTGCGCAACGACCGGGTTCAGCTGCCAGATGGTAGTGAAACCACGCGCGAGTATTTTCGTCATCCCGGTGCTGTCGTGATCGTACCTCTGTTCAAGGACGGTAGCGTCCTGCTGGAGCGGCAGTTCCGTTATCCAAACCAGCAGGTTTTCATCGAATTCCCAGCCGGGAAGCTGGAGCCGGGCGAAGACCCCTTGGTTTGTGCCCAGCGCGAGCTGCGCGAAGAAACGGGGTACACCGCTAACGCATGGCAATTCCTGTGCACCATACATAATGCGATTGCTTACTCGGATGAGCATCTGCAGATCTATCTTGCGCAAGGACTAATTGAGGGTGAACGTGAACTCGATGCGGGAGAGTTTCTCGATGTGTTTACGCTACCGTTTGACCAACTGCTTGAATGGATACAGCAAGGCAGAGTGACTGATGTAAAGACCATCATTGGTGCGTTTTGGCTGGACAAAATCAGGCGAGGCGAGTGGATCCCGCTTGTGCGCTGAGCGCTCGCCAGCGCCAAAAAAAGATCCCGCCAGCAGGAATCTGCGGCGGGATTTTTGTTGAGAGTGCTCTTTTGATCAGGACCGTGTTTCCACTTGCACCAAGGGCTCGCTTGCTACAGAGGGTGCCGGCTTGCGCTCACGTGGAGCACGGGCTACTGCCGTAACGCTTGCAGCTGCCTCTTGTACCTTCCGCAGCTTTTCCGGATCCGTCGTGGCCATCGTCAGGCCAGCAGCAGCGAGTGCCTCTTCCAGTGGAGCGCTTTGAGCAGCGGTGCGGAAAGCAGCGCCATGGTCTGCCGCCGAAGCTTTGATCTTCTCATTGCTCACGACAGTAGTTTCCGGGGGCGAGACATCAGGGGATGCGTGCGCTTGTGCAGGCACGATACCGGTGGCCAGCGCTTCAACCTCAGCGACTTCGGTGAGTGGCATGGGCGATGTCATAGCGTTAGGCTGTTGAGTCGCCAGGGCCTCGGGAGCCACTTCCTGCTCGACATGCGCAATGTCATGGGAGGGCGCCGCATGGGTTTTTGTCCCCGCAACTGCCAGTGGTGTTGCCACCACTACCGGCACTGCCGGGGAAACGCCTGCAGGCGGATGCGCGGTTTCCCTATCGTGGTCATGTTCGACGAACTGGTGCACGACTTCAGTAGCATCGTTATCGTTAATGGCATGAGGGTGATTCACGAACTCGGCGTCTGCGACTTCCTCTGCGCCAGCGGTCTCTGCCTGATCGCGGTCGCGACGGTTACGGTTGCGGCCGCCACGCCGACGGCGGCGTCGAGGCTGATCCCCACCGACCTCCGCAGCGGCATCCTCCGTGGTTGTCAGCAGATCCGGCTGTTCGGGCGCTTCGGCGGCCGGAGTGAGGTTGACTGGCGCTGCCGATGCTGCAGGCACCTCTGGCAGGAGTTTCTCTTCCGTCTGCTGGGGCTGCTTGTCATTGCGGGCCTGGCGATTACGTTCGCGGCGCGGCTCTCGTGAATCAGCGCCCTCGCGACCATCGCGTCCTTCACGAGGCTCGCGAGTTTCACGTGCCTCGCGTTGCTCACGCGGAGGCTTGGGTTGACGAGCTTCTTTTGGTTCACGCACATCTTTGGCCTGCTTGAGCTCTTTAAGCTCCTTGGCCTCTTTGAGCTCACGCGACTCGGCACGGTCTTCTTTGTCGCGGCCTCGGTTACGGCCACCACGGCTACGGCGTCCGCCACGATCGGTGCGCTCGCGCTCTTTTGGCTTGCTGCCAGCGGCCGCTGCTGGTACGGCTGCAGCAGGCTTCTTGCGGAACAGGCCGAACAGGCGTGACAGGAAACCCTCGGCTGCCTGATCGCTGGCAGCGCTGATTGTTGCCGGACGTCGTTCGACGACCGGTGCTGGTTGATCCGGTGTAATTGACTTGACCACGGCCTCCTGACGCGGCTTGCGCTCCTCTTCTTTGCGCTTGCTGTAGCCGACGTCGGTATCGACTTCCTCGGCCATCTTGTAGCTGGCCTGCAGGTCATCGAGACGAGGATCATCATGCTTGATGCGCTCGAGCTTGTAGTGCGGTGTCTCTAGGTGCTTGTTCGGGATCAGGATGACGGAGACGCGATGGCGGCTTTCGATCTTCAGGATCTCACCCCGCTTCTCATTGAGCAGGAAGGCTGCTACGTCGACCGGCGCCTGCGCATGGATAGCAGCCGAATTCTCTTTCATCGCCTCTTCCTGAATGATGCGCAGCACCTGCAAACCAGAGGATTCGGTATCGCGGATATGGCCAGTACCGTTGCACCGCGGGCAAGTCACATGGCTACCCTCCGAGAGCGAGGGACGAAGCCGCTGGCGCGAGAGCTCCATCAGACCGAAGCGGGAGATCTTGCCCATCTGGACGCGGGCACGATCGTAATGCAGGGCATCTTTGAGACGGTTCTCGATCTCGCGTTGGTTCTTCGAGTGCTCCATGTCGATGAAGTCGATCACGATCAGTCCACCCAGATCGCGCAGGCGCAACTGGCGCGCGACTTCATCGGCCGCTTCAAGGTTGGTGTTGAATGCAGTGGTCTCAATGTCGCTGCCACGGGTGGCGCGCGCAGAATTGACGTCAACGGATACCAGCGCTTCAGTGTGGTCAATCACGATCGCGCCGCCCGAGGGCAGGGGAACGGTACGGGAATATGCGCTCTCGATCTGATGTTCGATCTGGAAGCGCGAGAACAGAGGTACATCGTCCCGGTAGCGCTTGACCCTGTGGACCATATCTGGCATCACATGGCTCATGAATTGCTGAGCCTGTTCGAAGATGTCGTCGGTATCGATCAAGATCTCGCCGATATCAGGCTGGAAGTAGTCGCGGATCGCTCGGATGACAAGCGAGGATTCCTGATAGATCAGGAAGGCCCCGGGCGCGGCTTTGCCGGCCCCGTCGATCGCTGTCCACAGCTGCATCAGATAATTGAGGTCCCACTGCAGCTCATCAACATTGCGACCAATACCGGCGGTCCGGGCAATTACGGACATGCCATGCGGCAGGTCGAGCTTGTCCATGGTCTCGCGGAGCTCCTGGCGATCTTCGCCCTCGACCCGTCGAGAGACGCCACCACCACGCGGATTGTTGGGCATCAGTACCAGATAGCGGCCAGCCAGCGAGATGAATGAGGTCAGTGCGGCGCCCTTGTTACCGCGCTCTTCTTTTTCGACCTGGACCATGATCTCCTGGCCCTCGCGCAGCGCTTCGCGGATGCTGGCATTGCGGACATCAACGCCCTCCCGAAAATAGCTGCGGGCGACCTCCTTGAAGGGCAGGAAGCCATGACGCTCCTCACCGTAATTGACAAAGCAGGCCTCGAGCGAGGGCTCGATGCGGGTGATGACCCCTTTGTAGATGTTGGATTTTCTTTGCTCGCGACCGGCGGTCTCGATATCGATGTCGATGAGTTTTTGCCCATCAACGATGGCCACGCGCAGTTCTTCCTGTTGCGTGGCATTGAACAGCATGCGTTTCATGTTGTAGTGCTCCGGGGCCCAGAGAGGGCCAATGTCTGCCGCATGGGCGCAAGCCAGCGATGCGGCAAAGTCATGGGATGCATGCGGGAGAGCGGAGCCGAGAGGAGAGTATTGCCGTGGCGTGGGCACTGAGCGCATTGCGCTCGCCGCACTGGGCGCGGATGGAACTGCGGGGCCTCGCTATTTGCGTAGCAGGATCACGCGCGCACGGGTACCCCGCCAGCCGCTGGCGGCTGCTCGGTACTCGGGCGGTAACGTGGGTCGACCATGGTCGCTCGGCTTCCTGGGGTTCGCAAATATCGCAAGCAATCTCAGTTACATCTGCCAACAAGCCTTCGTTTGAGAACGGCTTGCCAGACTAATCCTTACTGTTCCTGGCTTTCGCTTCCGGCATTCCAGCGCATGTCCGGTCGCAACTTCGGTGCGACCCTGACCGCGAAGGACTGCCTGCATGCACAGCTTTACCATTGAAAATGCCAGAAAACTTCCGTGGGATTTCGCTCGCCTTGGGTGCTGACTTCTTGGGTCGCATGGGGCAGCGATCGCTGTGCCGATCTCGCGCAAGTTTTCAAAAAGGCGGGGCCAATGGAGAAGCCCCTGTGTAGAATCCGTTTTTTGTTCTGACACATTACGCGGAAGTTCTCCGCTAACGAGATTATATATTCAAAATGAAGGACTTAGCGAGACTTTCTGAATCTGGTGAGAGATCTCGCGGCGATCCTCCGGGGCCGGCCGGACCTCCGGAGGTGCGCTGGATGACCATCGGGCCGGACGAAGCCGGTCAGCGCATCGATAACTTTTTAATAAAAATCTGCAAAGGCGTCCCGAAAAGCCATATTTATCAGGTGCTTCGCTCCGGACAGGTTCGGGTCAACAAAGGGCGGATCGCCCAGTCCTACCGCCTGGTGGAGGGTGATACGGTTCGGGTGCCTCCGATCCGGGTTGCCGAACGTGTCACTTCCCCTGCGCCGGCAGTGGAATTCGATAGCCTGTTTGAAGACGAACATCTGCTCATCATCAACAAACCATCTGGTGTCGCGGTACACGGCGGTTCCGGTGTCAGCCATGGCGTGATAGAGCAAGTACGGGCCGCGCGCCCGCAGGCAAAGTTTCTGGAGCTGGTACACCGCCTTGACAGGGAGACCTCAGGCATTCTGCTACTAGCGAAAAAACGTGCCGCACTCGTCGCGATGCATGAACAGATCCGACATGGCCGAGTGGACAAGCGTTACCTTGCGCTGGTGCATGGCCCATGGACGCACCGCCGGCAGCATGTGAAGCTGCCTTTGTTCAAATACACCACGCCGGACGGAGAGCGCAGAGTCCGGGTGCAATCCGACGGACAGCCTGCTCACACGATATTCAATTTATTGCGAAAATATAGCGATTTCGCCTTGCTCGAGGCCGAGCTCAAAACGGGCAGGACACACCAGATTCGGGTGCATCTCGCAGCTTCGGGTTTTCCTATCGTAGGCGATGAGAAGTATGGTGACTTTGCGTTCAACCGGCAGTGTCAGAGGAGCGGGGCTGGACATGGTGTGCTTAAACGCATGTTCCTGCACGCGTGGAGGCTGCGCTTCGAGCACCCCGCCACTCACTGCGAGGTGAGCCTGGAGTCGCCATTGCCCTCTGCATGTGAGCGCTTTCTGGAAAGTCTTCAGACGCCGCATGAATTCGACTGAGCGCTGCAGCGTAAACCCATGTCGACTCAGCTTTGCCGATTCAGGTTCGAGAAGGAAAGAGACAGGCCAATGCCCAGAAAACAATTCGACCTGATCGTCTTCGACTGGGATGGCACACTGCTCGATAGCACGGCGACCATCGTGTCAAGCATGCAGGCAGCCGCGCGCGACCTTGGCTTGCCGGTGCCGGGCGTACGCGAGGCTTCTCACGTGATCGGCCTTGGTCTGCAAGACGCAATGCAGAGAGCAATGCCCGATCTTGAACCAAAGTTTTATCCTCGGATGGTTGAGCGATATCGTTATCACTATTTGTCCCAAGACCACAGCCTGACTTTGTTTGATGGTGTGCGCGAGATGCTCACGGATTTGGCCGGGCAAGGGTATTTTCTGGCTGTGGCCACAGGCAAGAGCCGGGTGGGGCTCAACCGTGCACTCAGCACCGCGGGGCTGATGTCGGTATTCGATGCCACCCGCTGCGCAGACGAGACTTTTTCCAAGCCCCATCCGGCCATGCTGCATGAAATTACGCGAGAGCTCGGTCAGGACTTGAGTCGCACCGTCATGATTGGAGATACCACGCACGATCTGCAAATGGCCGGTAATGCAGGCACTTCTGCCATCAGCGTGCACTTCGGCGCGCATCCGCGTGAGGAACTGGTGGCGATGTCACCGGTGTTTGGTGCAGAATCCATCGCCGAGCTGCACGCCTGGCTCAATGAATATGCGTGATCTTCGGGCGAGCCATCCATGACTGAACCAATCTACATCTGCGATTCTTCATTACTGGTCGAGGGCGGCAGAGGCATACGCTTTCCCGTGACCGCTAGTGGCGAGGATTGCTCTGCATTCGTGGTGCGCTATGGCGGCAAAGTCCATGCTTACCTGAACCGGTGCGCCCATGTACCCATGGAGCTCGACTGGAATGAGGGCGAATTCTTTGAATCCAGCGGACTGTATTTGATGTGCGCAACGCATGGCGCGTTGTATGAGCCCGATACCGGACGATGCGCAGGCGGGCCTTGTCGCGGAGGTGGCCTGCTTCCGGTGAGCGTTCTGGAGCACGATGAGAAAATTTACTGGACGGCCGATGAGATCATTCGGCCGGCAAGAGCCTAAAAAATTACCTCGAATTCACAAGGATCTGACATGAACGACGATACGACAGGCGCTGCTGGCAAGCAGCCAGAGAAACCAACGGAAGCAATGTCTGCGTCGTCTTCGGCATCGACCGGGTCGGCGTCGGATAGCAGGCCTGAGTCAAGGACAGACTCGCCTGCTGACAATGCCCCAACCGCGGCACCGAACCCCACGTCGCTCCCGTACGCGATGCTGGAGCAATTGGGTAGGGCCTTGCTTGAAGAGCAGCGGGCCAACCGCCGCTGGCGCGTTTTTTTCCGCTTTGCGACATTGCTCGTTGCACTCTTTGCGATCTGGGCCGCCTTTGATCTGAAAGGTTCGTCAAAGCCAGCAAGTGCTCGCCATACGGCATTGGTAGAAATCGAAGGCGAGATCGATAGCGACAGTAGCACGGCGTCCGTTAATTCCATTCTTCCCGCGCTCAATGATGCATTCAGCGATACAGGGTCGGTGGGCGTCATTCTGAGGATGAACAGCCCTGGTGGCAGTCCGGTGCAGTCGGCGATTGTGAACGACGAAATTACGCGCTTGCGCAAGCTGCATCCGAACAAGCCGATCTACGTGGTGGTCGAGGACATGTGCGCGTCTGGCTGCTACTACATCGCAGCCGCTGCTGACAAAATTTATGTCAGCCAGGGCAGTATCGTCGGTTCCATCGGTGTGCTGATGAGCAGCTTCGGTTTTACCGGCTTGATGGACAAACTGGGTATCGAGCGTCGCCTCATGACAGCAGGCGAGAATAAGGCGTTGATGGATCCTTTCTCTCCCACCAGTTCGCGCCAGAAAGAGTTCACCCAGACGATGCTCAAAGAAATCCATGAGCAATTTATCACTGCCGTCCGTAACGGTCGTGGCAAGCGGCTCAAAGAATCACCCGAGATTTTCTCCGGGTTGTTCTGGACTGGGAACACAGCGATCTCGCTGGGCTTGGCCGATGCGCTGGGTACGGTCGATTCCGTTGCGCGTGACGTACTCAAAGCTGAGGATGTGATCGATTACACCGTCCGGGAAGGTCTGTCTGATCGAGTCCTGAAAAAATTTGGCGCTGCCGTTGGCGAGGGGGCGGTACGTGCCGTGGGCAATGAATGGATGAGACCGCGCTAAGTCGTGAGACAGAAGTTCTTGCGAAATATTGCTGGCAGTAGTGCGAGCGTCTTGCCGTTCATCTGTGCTACTTGCGATGTCCTGGCTGTTTCATCAATCTCCGCTTCGCGGCACTCATTCGGTGAGGACCAGTTGGAACACGATCACGCCAGCATCAGGAACACGGTGGGCTTTTTGCGGAAATCCGGTGCCTGACCCGAGGCCAAAGCGCGTTTCCAGACAGAGGCCGGTTGTGTTCGCACGAATTCGCTTGGCAAGGTCAAATCTGTGGCGATGCAGATCAGCGTACTGGCGGCGCACTGCATCGCCATTGCCTCCAGCAAGGCCTCATTACGATACGGGGTTTCGATGAAAATTTGCGTCTGTTTCTCCTGACGCGAGCGTTGCTCAAGTTGTTTTAGACGTTGCGCACGTTGAGCAGCCTCGGTGGGCAGATACCCATGAAACGCAAAGCTTTGTCCATTGAGTCCACTGGCCATCAGTGCCAGCAGCAGCGATGAGGGTCCCACCAGCGGTTTGACGGTAATTTGCTGCTGATGCGCCAGGCGAACCAGATCGGCGCCTGGATCGGCCACTGCAGGCACGCCGGCCTCTGAGAGCAGACCCGCATGCCGTCCTGACTGTAGTGGCGCGAGAAGGGCCGGCACATCTGCAGCGGTTGTATGGACATTTAGCTCGCGTATCTCGATCTCCTGTATGGCCCTGCACAAGGCGTGCGTTTCGCTGACGAGTTTAAGAAAACCCCTCGCGGTCTTCGCGTTCTCGGCGACAAAATAATCGAGGCTGGCAGTCAGTTCGCGCACTGGCGACGGAATCACGGGGTCAAGCGCGCCGGCGCCGAGAGAATTGGGAATCAGGTAGAGCGTACCCTTCATGGTCTCTCGTGGTGGAGGAAGAATCGGACGCCTGCAGCACGTAGCATGCTGCTCAGCGCAATCAGCGGCAGGCCCGTGAGTGCGCTCGGGTCATCGCTGCGGACCCGCTCGAGCAGCGCAATACCCAGCCCCTCATTTTTTGCGCTGCCCGCGCAGTCATAGGGCTGTTCAATGCGAAGGTACGCGTCCAGCTCGGTATCTGACAGACTGCGAAATCGCACCAGCGTCTGCACGCTCTGCGTTTGCAGGCGTATCGGACACCCAGCCCGGCCATCCAGCAGACACAGTGCCGTATGGAAGACGACCTCGCGACCGCGCATCTTTTGAAGCTGCGAGAGCGCCCGATCATGATCGCCGGGTTTCCCGATTTGCTCGCCATCCAAAGTCGCCACCTGATCGGAGCCGATCACCAGCGTCTCGGGGAAACGAGCAGCAATGGCTTCCGCTTTTTTCTTGGCGAGTCTCAGTGCGGTCTGCGCCGGTGTTTCGGTGGGCAAGGGCGACTCGTCAATATCAGGCGAAAAAACATCGAAGGGCAAACCCAATCGAGAGAGTAGTGCTCTCCGATATGCCGAACCCGAGGCAAGGATCAGGCGGGGCTGAGGACTTTGTTGCATTAAATGAAATTGAAGATCGCCAGCCAGGGGCGTTTCAGGCGGAAAAGAAGCAAGCTGCCTCGCCAACTGTCTGATAGATGTGGGGAATGACGATAAACCCTGCTATCATAGCTGGTTTTCTGCGACACCCGGCATCCATGAGCGCGTTAGTCGTCGACAGCTTTGAATTTTGCCGATCCGCCGGGCGGGCCTCGGGCACAACGCCGGTGGCCGACTTTGACCGACTATCCGCCGATCTGGCCGATTCGCTGGGTGAGCTTCATTGGTCATTTCTGGGCGGGCAACATGTGGACGGCCATCCGCAACTGGAAATGGACGTGGCTGGCGAGGTCAAGCTGGTGTGCCAGCGTTGCATGGTCGCTTTTGATTACCCGCTGCAAAGCCATTCGTTACTCGTGCTTGCCGCCGATGAGGCGCAGGCAGAGGCATTGGAGCAGCGTCTGGATGATGACAGCGTTGATGTGATTGTTGGCTCCAGCACCATGGATTTCATGTTGCTGGTGGAGGACGAGGCGCTGTTGTCGCTACCGCAGTCGCCACGGCATGATATTTGTCCTGGTTCGGTGCCGGAGACGAGAGAAGACAAGGCCGAGTCCCCGTTCGCAGTGCTCAAGCGCCTCAAAACGTAGACTGGTCTGAAAAATAAGGATCCCGAGGCGGCGCGCTGGCTGGCCAGGCGCAGGAGTCGGAGACCGTGCGGCCGCACGGCAAGAGGCCCCAACACCGCAAGGGACATGTGGTCAGAGCAGGGCATCGCGATGGCAGGCACCCTGCCCGATTTGCGCGGGGTGCGGCAGTTAGGCACCCTATGTTATAATTTTGGATTGACCAGAGTTACTGGTTTATTACTGGTTTAGGAGTAAGTCATGGCTGTTCAGCAGAACAAGAAAACCCCGTCCAAGCGCGGTATGCATCGTTCGCACAATGCCCTGAAAAAGCCCCCGCTGGCTGTCGAATCGACCACGGGCGAAGTGCACCTGCGTCACCACATCAGCCCGAATGGCTTTTATCGTGGGCGCAAGGTCGTTCAGACCAAGAACGACGCATAAGCTGTTGGTTTGCATTACGGCGTGATCAGTCGCGGACTGTTCGGCGCTGCTTTTCTATCCACGTCATCCCCGTCGTCATGCCTTCGCATGAATGAGCCATGCCGCTGATCGCGATTCGCGCGACGGCGCGGCACACGCTGCCTCGACCATGACAGTCAAACTTTCCATCGATTGCATGGGCGGGGATTACGGTCCATCGGTGACCGTCCCCGCGTCCGTAGCCTTCCTAGACAGTGAACCCTCTGCCGAGCTGCTTTTGGTCGGCCGCGAGGGTGAGATTCGCGCCGAGCTCGACAAGCTGGGTGCGAGTGGTCATCCGCGCATTTTCGTGGTGAACGCCACCGAGGTCGTCGAGATGGATGACCCTCTCGAAACTGCCCTGCGTCGCAAGAAAGATTCTTCCATGCGGGTCGCGATTACCCAGGTCAAGGAGGGGCTTGCCGAGGCGTGCGTCTCGGCAGGCAACACGGGTGCGCTCATGGCAGTGTCGCGCTACCTGCTCAAGACGATCGCCGGCGTTGACCGACCTGCAATCTGCACCATCCTGCCCAACCAAAAAGATGGTCCGACGTATGTGCTTGACCTGGGTGCCAATGTCGATTGCGAGCCGCATCATCTCCACCAGTTTGCCCTGATGGGCTCGGCGCTGGTCTCTGCGATCGAAGGGCATGCGCGGCCCACGGTGGGATTGCTCAATGTCGGAGAAGAAGACATCAAGGGAAATGAACTGGTCAAGCAGACCGCCGAACTGCTGCGGGCCGATCATGAAAAAGGTCTGATCAATTTCCACGGTAATGTCGAGGGCAATGACATTTTCGAGGGCACCACTGACATCGTGGTGTGCGATGGTTTTGTCGGGAATGTCACCTTGAAAGCTGCCGAGGGACTGGGTCGCCTGATCAAAGGCGTGCTGGTCAGCGAACTCAAAAGCGGGTGGCTCAACAGGCTGGGCGCACTGCTGGCCAAACACGCACTCAAGCGGATTTCGCAGCGCCTGAACCCCTCTCGTTACAATGGCGCGAGCCTTCTGGGCTTACGCGGCCTGGTGTTCAAAAGCCATGGTGGCGAAAACGCCTACGGTTTCCAGTGGGCGATACGCCGTGCTTTCGAGGCGGCGCGTCATGATGTACTGTCGCGGATCGAGACGTCGATCGCCGAACTGATGCCGACCGCAGAAGCGCAAGCCGGCGTCACTGAGAAATAAACGCATGAGCATTTTTACAAGAATCGCCGGCACCGGCAGTTACCTGCCCCCGAGGCGAGTGAGCAACGATGAGTTGGCCAAGACGCTGGCGGGACAGGGCCTGGAGACGTCCGACGAGTGGATAGTCTCGCGCAGTGGCATCTCTGCGCGCCATTTCGCGGATGACGGCGTGATGGCCAGTGACCTCGGATGCATGGCCGCGCAGCGAGCACTGGCCATGGCCGGGCTGCAGCCGGACGATATCGACCTGATCATCCTTGCAACCTCTACGCCTGATTTTCTAGGAGGGTTCCCCAGCACAGCCTGTGTCGTGCAGAGCAAGCTGGGCATTACCAATCACTGCGCGGCGCTGGATGTGCAGGCGGTCTGCAGTGGTTTCGTGTACGCGGTATCCGTGGCCGACAGTTTCATACGCAGTGGCATGCACAAGCGTGTGTTGGTGATTGGCGCTGAAGTTTTTTCGCGCATCCTGGATTTCAACGATCGCACCACCTGCGTACTGTTTGGCGATGGCGCAGGTGCCGTCGTCCTGGAGGCATCGCAAGAGCCCGGCGTTCTGGCAACGCGTCTACATGCCGACGGACGCCATGCCGATATACTCTGCGTCCCCGGCGTCGTGAATTCGGGTGCTTTGGCCGGCAGTGCCTTCTTGCACATGGATGGTCAGGCCGTATTCAAGCTTGCAGTCTCAGTGCTAGAAGAGGTAGCGCATGAAGTGCTTGATGCTGCTGGCATGCCGGCTTCTAGTATCGACTGGCTGATACCCCATCAGGCCAACATACGCATCATGCAGGGCACCGCGAAGAAACTCGGTTTGCCGCTCGAAAAAATGGTTGTCACTGTTGATCAGCACGGCAATACCTCCGCTGCTTCCATACCCCTGGCGCTTGATGCAGCAGTTCGCGATGGTCGCATACAGCGTGGCCAGCACTTGATGCTCGAAGGCGTGGGTGGTGGGTTCACCTGGGGTGCTGCGCTGGTGCGGTTCTAGCGAGTCGCACCGCTGATTCGCACTTCTCTCTCATTAATCTCCCGCTATTTTGTCAACCATGAACAAGATTGCATTCGTCTTTCCCGGACAAGGCTCTCAGGCAGTCGGCATGCTCAATGGCTTTGCCGATAACCGAGTGGTTATCGATACGATGTCACAAGCATCCGATGTGCTGAAGATTGACCTTGGCAAAATGATCGCTGAAGGCCCCAAGGAAGCCCTCGACCTGACAACCAACACGCAGCCTGTGATGTTGGCATCGGCAGTAGCGTTCTACCGCGCTTGGCTGGCAGCGGGTGGGCCTGCGCCTGCTGTGGTGGCGGGTCATAGCCTGGGTGAATACTCGGCGCTGGTGGCCGCTGGCGTCATTGATTTTGCTGATGCCGTACCCCTGGTACGTTTTCGTGCGCAAGCGATGCAAGAAGCTGTGCCGGTGGGTGAAGGAGGCATGGCCGCCTTGCTGGGTTTGTCCGATGATGATGTGCGAGCCGCCTGCCACGAAGCTGCTCAAGGTGAAGTGGTTGAACCCGTAAATTTCAACGCCCCTGCGCAGGTGGTCATCGCCGGGCACAAGGCTGCGGTCGAACGTGCTTGCGAGGCAGCGAAAGCGAAAGGCGCAAAGCGAGCTTTGCCACTGCCGGTGTCTGCGCCTTTTCATTCCTCTCTTCTCAAGCCGGCATCAGATCGATTGCGAGAGTATCTGGAAGATGTCACGTTCAATTCGCCCTCCATCCCCCTGATCAATAATGTGGATGTCGCAGTGATTCACGACACTGCGGCAATCAAAGATGCCTTGGTCCGTCAGGCGGCTAGTCCCGTCCGCTGGGTAGAAACGGTTCAGAAAATGCATGCTGATGGTATCAGTCGCGTGATCGAATGCGGTCCCGGCAAAGTGCTGACCGGATTGGTCAAGCGCATTAACGCAGAACTGACGGCTGATGGCATCACCGATCAGGCATCGCTGGATTCGATTCTGGAGACATTGAACTCATGAGCAATCAGGGAATGGAAAAACAGATAGCCCTTGTCACAGGTGCATCACGCGGCATCGGACGCGCGATAGCGACCGAGTTAGCCAGGCGCGGCGCGACGGTCATTGGTACGGCGACTTCTCAAGCAGGCGCTGCCGCCATTACGGAGTATCTGAAAACGGTGCGCGCCGATGCCGGGCATGGTGCCGTGCTGAACGTGAACGATGCGACTGCCTCGAGTGAGTTGGTGGAGGCGATTGGCAAGGAACTCGGCGGCGTCTCGATACTGGTGAACAACGCCGGCATCACGCAGGATCAGCTGGCCATGCGCATGAAAGACGAAGAGTGGGACGCCGTCATCGCGACCAATCTCACGGCCGTGGCCAGATTGTCCCGCGCGGTACTGCGCGGCATGATGAAAGCGAAATACGGACGCATCATCAACATTACCTCGGTCGTCGGCTCTGCGGGCAATCCAGGGCAGATGAACTATGCCGCCGCCAAGGCAGGGGTCGCGGGCATGAGTCGCGCTCTGGCGCGTGAGATCGGCAGTCGGAACATCACGGTCAATTCTGTTGCACCTGGATTCATCGACACTGATATGACCAAAGCACTCAATGAACAGCAGGTTGCCGCCTTGCTGCAGCAGATACCGGCCGGTCGCTTCGGCATGCCTGAAGACGTTGCTGCTGCTGTTGCGTTCCTGGCATCGGCCGAGGCAGGCTACATCACCGGGACCACGCTGCATGTGAACGGCGGCATGTACATGAGCGGCGGCTGACGGCCTGTTCTTTCGTGGGGCTGCCCACACTAAGCTTGCGTTGGCGCCCACTTGACACAGCAGCCTGCATGCAGGCGAACAACCGGTTTTCGAGCATTTTGCCAGTACGATACTGTTAATAAAAGCAAAAGCCGAAAAGCGAGTTTCACCGCGCAAACCTGATAAAATGCGCGCACTTTAGGTAACCCATCCTTTTGGAGGAAAAAGATGTCTGACATCGAAGCCCGTGTGAAGAAAATCGTTGCTGAGCAACTCGGCGTCGCCGAAGCCGACATCAAGAACGAATCGTCGTTCGTCGATGATCTCGGTGCCGATTCGCTCGATACGGTTGAGCTCGTGATGGCGCTGGAAGACGAGTTTGAAATGGAAATTCCCGACGAGCAGGCCGAGAAGATTACTACGGTGCAGCAAGCGATCGATTATGCGAAGGCTAACGTCAAGGCTTAAGCTCGTATAAGCAGTTCACGTCTGTCTTTATTCAGGAGTAAGGTTTGAGCCGGTCAAAGCAACGTCGTGTCGTCGTCACTGGGTTGGGATGTGTTTCACCTGTAGGCAACACGACAGCGGCAGCGTGGGAGAACCTGCTTGCCGGTAGGTCCGGTATTGCCACCATCACACGGTTTGATGCCAGTCCTTTTGCCACCCGCTTTGCCGGTGAGGTGAAGGGCTTCAATGTCGAGGAGTACATTCCCGGCAAAGAAGCGCGTCACATGGATACATTCATTCACTATGGCATGGCCGCTGGAATTCAGGCTATTAGCGACAGCGGCCTGGTCGTCACTGAAGATAACGCCGAGCGCATCGGCGTGATCGTGGGTTCGGGTATCGGCGGACTTCCCATGATCGAAGAAACTCACTCCGAATACACGCACCGCGGCCCGCGCCGCATTAGTCCTTTTTTCGTTCCGGCATCGATCATCAACATGATCTCCGGTCACCTCTCCATCAAGTATGGTTTCAAAGGTCCGAACATTGCGATCGTGACCGCGTGCACGACCGGACTGCATTGCATAGGCGAGGCGGGCCGCATGATCGAGTACGGCGATGCTGATGTCATCATTGCGGGCGGTGCAGAGTCCACTATTTCTCCGCTTGGCTTAGGTGGTTTTGCAGCGGCGCGTGCGCTCTCCTCCCGCAACGACGATCCAGCGACTGCCTCGCGCCCCTGGGACAAGGATCGCGATGGTTTCGTGCTCGGCGAAGGTGCCGGCGTGATGGTGCTTGAAGAATACGAGCACGCAAAAGCCCGTGGGGCAAAAATCTATGCAGAGCTGCTCGGGTTTGGCATGAGCGCAGATGCGCATCACATGACCGCGCCTCTGGAAAACGGCGATGGCGCCCGCCGATGCATGCTGGCAGCGTTGCGCAATGCGGGTATCAACCCCGATCAGGTTGACTACGTCAATGCTCACGGCACGTCAACGCCGCTCGGCGATGTGGCAGAGACTGTTGCGATCAAGCGAGCGCTCGGTGATCATGCAGGGAAGATCGTCGTCAACTCCACCAAATCCATGACCGGGCACCTGCTGGGCGGCGCAGGTGGACTGGAGTCGGTATTCACGGTGCTCGCCGTGCACCATCAGAAATCGCCGCCCACCATTAATATCTTCAATCAAGACCCTTCCTGTGATCTCGATTACTGCGCCAATGCTGCGCGTGACATGACGATCGATATCGCAGTGAAGAATTCCTTCGGTTTTGGTGGAACCAACGGCACCCTGGTATTTTCTAAAGTCTGATTTTCCCGCCTGTCATTCGCACTGCACGACCGAGTGGCGCCACTTTACTCCTGATCCCATGAATGGCATCGCTACTTCGGTGGTGGTGCGTCCCTCTCTTCTGTTGCGAGGTTTGCTGCTGTTGATGGCGGCACTGCTTGTTCTCGCTGCTGTTCAGCTCTTGCAAATACCGGCTGAACAAACTCGCTTTGTGATGCATCAGCTGCTGGCCATGGTTTGCGTCGTAGCAGCGCTGCGTATGTTTTATGGGGCACGGAAGCTCACAAAAGCCTTTGTCATTGATATATCTGGCAGTGGTGCCATCCACTTGAACCACACTGAGTGGGTCACTGCTGGTGAACGTGCTTCCGTCTCGGATGACCAACACAGCAGTGAGGTAGTTCAACTGCTGAGGGATTCGACGCTGTGGTCATTCATGTTGTTGCTCCGTTTTCAATCTGCAAAGGGTCGGGTAGTCGTGATACCTGTGTTACCCGATTCACTGAGTGCGGAATCATTCCGTGCCTTGTCCATCGCCTGTCGATGGATTATTCGACAAGCGCCTCCGAGCCACACATAGCGACCCCATCTTCCTGCCGTTGGTTGAACTTTTTGAATGTCATCAAGTCAACGACAAGGGAGCACTGAGTCCGCATTCCAATTTCACTTGATTGTCGATATTCGTGGCAATGCACGATCAATGCATTGCCAGCATTCATTTCGTTCTGAAGAGCATTACGCGCTTCTTCTGCACGACTATCCGCAAGTGCCATTGGATTGATCGGTCACAAGTGAACGTCCCGGGGGTTGTGCGCGTGCGAGGAATAGGGGATTGACAACAGAACGCGATATAGATCAACTCCTGGTTGATCGCGTCCAGCTGGGTGACAAGAAGGCGTTCGAGCTCCTAGTGTCCAAGTACCAGCGCAAACTCATGCGGCTGGTGTCGCGGTTGGTGCGAGATCAGGCAGAGGCAGAAGATGTCGTGCAGGAGGCTTTCATCAAGGCCTATCGAGCACTGCCACAATTTCGCGGAGACTCTGCGTTTTACACGTGGCTGTACCGGATCGGCATCAACACGGCCAAAAACTATCTCGTGACGCAGGGGAGACGGGCGCCAACATCCACGGAGGCAGATGCGGAGGAGGCAGAAACTTTTGATGACGGAGAGCATCTAAGAGACATCAACACGCCGGAGTCCATGCTCGCCACCAAGCAGATTGCTGAAACAGTCAATGTCGCGATGGAGGCCTTGCCGGACGAGCTGAGAATGGCGATTACCTTGAGAGAACTCGAGGGGTTGAGTTATGACGAAATTGCCGAGGCCATGGGGTGCCCGATTGGCACTGTCCGGAGTCGGATTTTTCGAGCGAGAGAGGCGATCGCAGAAAAGCTCAGACCTTTGCTCGATACGGCTATCGACAAGCGCTGGTAGTGCACACTGCAGGGGTCATTCCTGCAGGTTTGAACCGTACTGAACAAGAAGTGAAGGGTAGGGCATGATGAACAGACAACAGCCAGTCCGCCAGCAAATCTCCGAGCTCGCCGATGGAGTACTTGACCTACGGCAGATGGATGGGTTGCTAGTGCAACTGACCGCCTCGACGCCCAACGCCTTGAGGGATGACTGGGACATCTATCACCTTATCGGTGATTGTTTGCGCAGCGAGCAGCTGGCGGAAGAGCTCAGCGCAGATTTCTCGAAAAAGTTCAGCGAACGCCTTCAGTCTGAGCCCACCTTGCTCATCCCAAAGCAAGACAGAGCGCCTGGTCAGCGCAAGGGGTGGCGCGTTGTACTGACAGCAGTGGCAGCGGCGGCCACAGGATTTGCGCTAATGCCGTCGGTATTTCACGCGCCCACCGGTAACTCGCCCTCACCCATGCCGTTCACACGACTTGCCGACAACCCGCCGTCATCCCTTGCCTCAGCTACGCTCGCAGACGCCGGCAGCGCCATCGCGCACGGCAGGGAAGTAGACTACGTTTTGCTCCACCACAGCGCGAATCCTTCACTCTACAGTCCACCGACACTGGTCAGACAAGCCGCATTCAGCAGCGGCACAGAAAAATAACGCATGCTTTTTTCGCAGCCAGTCACGCAGAACTCGCTGCGGTGGGGGCGTTTCTTGGTCCTCATCCCGTTGATGCTCACCGAACATGGCCACGCCACTGACACCGCTGCTGCTGCGATTACAGCTACTGCTGTGCGTGCCGAGCGGCAGTTGGAGCGTGCTCGCGATGCTGCGCTTCGCCTTGACTATGCGGGCATCGTGCTACAACAGCTAGGACCGAATGCGCAGACCTTGCGCATCACACACATGGCCGATGCCATCGGCTTACCCGGTTCATCCGACTCAACCGGCTCAACTGGTACAAGCGGCTCAACGGGCGCACACAGCGATATCACGCGTGTGCAGCCATTGGAAGGGCCACCTCGAGACATGGTGCGCCAAGGTGCACGAGTCACCTGGTACTTGCCCCAGGAGCGTGTTGTCATTCACGATCAGCTAACCGGCACGCCGGGTTTTCCAGTGCTGTCTTTCGGCAGTGCGAGCGCCTTGCTCGCGCATTATCGAACCCGCAGCCTTATCAATGACAGAGTCGCGGGGCGCAGTAGCGAGGTGCTGCAGCTTCAACCAGTCGATGGGCTTCGCTATGGCTATCGTCTCTGGTTCGATGCGGCCACTGGGCTCTTGCTGAGGTTCCAGAGTATCAGTGAAGCCGGCCAGGTCGTTGCGCAGACCGGGTTCAGTCAACTGGCGGTCTGGCCTACCTCAGCCAAACGTTTTCAATGGCGCGAACCTGATCTGCGCGGTTGGAGGACGGAGCGCGCCGTCACAGGACCTGCAGACCCGCTTGCCTGGTCGTTTCGTTTGCCCGAGGGCTTTTCGCGTATCTCGGCGTCGCGGCGCAGGGTCGGTAATGCGCCCGGTTCTGCAGGCGATGCTCGTGAAGTTCTGCAGATTCTCTGCTCTGACGGATTGGCCGGAATATCCATTTTCATCGAGCCCTGGTCAGAGGCGAGCAGTGCCAGGCCAGTCCAGCATGGTGCGGTTAATGTCATCGGCAAGCGGGTCGGCAGGTTTTGGCTTACTATTGTTGGAGAAACCCCAATGGCGGCGTTGCGTCTGGTCGCCGACAGTGTGGAATTTACTGCCCCCGCAATCAAATAACAGCCCAGGAATAACATGTTTTCATTCTCCCGCCGTCTGAGCGCCGCTTTTTTCTCGGCCGCCGCTTTTCTCGTTGTGCCTGCCGGGCTGGCGCTGGGGCTCGGCCTGAGCACGCCGCACGCGGCGGCGGCCGTGCTCCCGGATTTTACGGATCTGGTCGATAAGGTCGGACCGTCGGTGGTGAACATCCGGACCACGGAACGTTCCAAGATGTTACAGGGACAGGGAGGCGAAGATGAAGAGATGCAGGAGTTTTTCCGTCGTTTCTTCGGTCAGCCTCCCGGGCAGCGACCCCAGCCCTCACCGCGCGGTCGCCGTGCACCGAATGGCAATGGTGACGAGCAGCCGCAAGTGCCGCGCGGCGTAGGATCGGGCTTCATCATTTCGGCTGACGGCTATGTGCTGACCAATGCGCACGTGGTTGAGGGCGCCGATGAAGTATTTGTCACCCTGACCGACAAGCGTGAATTCAAGGCCAAGATCATCGGATCAGATCGCCGCACCGACGTGGCGCTGGTCAAGATCGATGGTAGCAACTTGCCCCGTCTGACCATGGGTGATTCGAGTAAATTGCGTGTCGGCGAGTGGGTCATCGCGATCGGCTCGCCGTTCGGTCTGGAGAATACGGTGACCGCTGGTATCGTGTCGGCGAATTCGCGCGATACCGGCGATTACCTGCCACTGATTCAGACCGACGTGGCGGTCAATCCGGGCAACTCAGGCGGCCCTCTCATCAATATGCGCGGCGAAGTGGTTGGCATCAATTCCCAGATCTACAGTCGTTCCGGCGGTTACATGGGGATTTCATTTGCGGTACCCATCGCCGAGGCCATTCGGGTCTCCGAGCAGCTCAAAACTATCGGACGCGTTGTGCGCGGCCGCATCGGTGTGCAAATCGGTGAAGTCACCAAGGAAGTCGCTGAGTCACTCGGTTTGCCGCGTGCTCAGGGTGCCTTAGTGGCACGTGTGGAACCGGGCAGTCCAGCAGAGAAGGCGGGCGTGGAGGCGGGCGACATCATCACCAGCTTCAATGGAACGACGATTGACAAATCAGGCGATCTGCCGCGACTGGTAGGCAACACCAAGCCGGGCTCCAAATCCACGCTGACAGTGCTGCGCAAAGGTGCCAAGCGTGACCTGCAAGTGACGGTCGCCGAGATGGAGGCAGAGCAGACCGCGAAGAAGGAAGACAAGAAGTCCAAACAGGAGCAGACCGTCAATGCGCTGGGTCTGGCAGTGGCAGATCTGAGCGACGCTCAGAAACGCGAGCTCAAGCTCGAGGGCGGCGCGATTGTTGAACTCGCTGACGGTCCTGCCGGTCGCGCTGGCTTGCAACCGGGCGATGTGATCGTCCGTCTCAACAACACCGATATCAAAGACGCCAAGCAGTTCAATTCTTTGGTGTCGAAGCTCGATACCAAGAAGAATGCGCTGCTGCTGGTGCGTCGCGGAGATTCATCCCAGTTTGTGCCGATCCGGCCAGCCCAGCAGTAAGTCCCCTCACGCTTGTCGCCAGACGTCGCCGCAGTTCCGGTTTGCTTCGGAACTGCGGTCGACCTGCCTTAACTCAGATGACCCGGTTCGTCCTGTATTCCCGCAGCTACTGCCATCTGTGCGAGGACATGCACTCGGCGCTCATGGTGCTAGCCGGGGATCAGGCAGCGATCGATGTCGTTGATATCGACGCCCAGGGTAACGAAGACCTGCTGGCCCGCTACGATGAGCTAGTGCCCGTGTTGATCGGGCGGCGCTTGGGCCAATCCGATCAGCAGCTATGCCATTATTATCTTAATGAAAATACGGTTCGGGCCTTTCTCTCGAATCCCTGAGGGCTGCGCTGGCAGTGGGCCTTCGGCACCAGGGGCTAATACCCCCCCAAATCCGGTAAAATGTCAGGTCTGAACAGCTTTCCAAACAAGGCGCTCGCTTGGGGACTCGCCCCGCTCAGAGCGCTTTTTTTGTACCCGTCGCACGAATGCAAAATATCAGAAATTTCTCCATCATCGCCCATATCGACCACGGCAAATCCACGCTTGCGGATCGCATCATCCAGCTCTGCGGCGGACTGTCTGACCGCGAGATGGAAGCTCAGGTGCTCGACTCGATGGACCTTGAGCGCGAGCGTGGCATTACCATCAAGGCACAGACTGCCGCACTTCAGTACAAGGCGCGCGATGGGCAGGTCTATAACCTCAATCTGATCGATACCCCCGGCCATGTCGATTTCAGCTACGAGGTCAGCCGGTCTTTGTCGGCCTGCGAAGGCGCGCTGCTGGTGGTCGATGCATCTCAGGGCGTAGAGGCCCAGACCGTGGCCAACTGCTACACCGCGCTCGACCTGGGCGTTGAAGTCGTCCCGGTACTGAACAAAATCGATCTGCCATCTGCCGACCCTGATAATGCCATTGCCGAGATCGAAGACGTGATCGGCATCGAAGCTAGTGACGCGGTGCACTGTTCCGCAAAGACAGGCCTCGGTGTAGAAGAGGTTCTGGAATCGCTGATCGCCAGAGTGCCGCCGCCCAAAGGTGACCCGGACGCTCCTTTGCAGGCACTGATCGTCGATTCCTGGTTTGATAACTACGTGGGTGTGGTGATGCTGGTGCGGGTCATGAACGGCACACTGCGCCCGAAAGAAAAAATTCTGTTGATGGCCACTGGCGCCCAGCATCTGGTCGAGAGCGTGGGCGTATTCACGCCCAAGTCGGTAGCGCGTGAATCGCTGTCGGCCGGTCAGGTGGGTTTCATTATTGCGGGCATCAAGGAGCTCAAAGCCGCAAAAGTGGGCGACACCATCACGTTGGCTGCCAAACCTGCGTCTGCGCCTCTCCCCGGGTTCAAGGAAGTGCAGCCTCAAGTATTTGCCGGTCTGTTTCCTGTGGAAGCCAATCAGTACGATGCACTGCGCGACTCGCTCGAGAAGCTCAAGCTCAATGATGCCGCGCTCATGTATGAACCCGAGGTGTCGCAAGCACTGGGCTTTGGTTTTCGCTGTGGATTTCTGGGTCTCTTGCACATGGAGATTGTTCAGGAGCGACTCGAGCGCGAATTTGGTATGGACCTGATCACCACCGCGCCGACTGTGATCTACCAAGTCCAGATGCGAGATGGCAAGACTCTGATGGTCGACAATCCATCCAAGATGCCAGAGCCTTCCAAGATCGATGATATCCGCGAGCCTATCGTCACAGTCAACCTGTACATGCCTCAGGAGTATGTCGGGTCGGTGATCACGCTATGCACCCAGAAGCGGGGCATACAGGTCAACATGTCTTACCACGGCAAGCAGGTGCAGCTCACCTACGAAATACCGATGGGTGAGGTTGTGCTCGATTTCTTTGATCGATTGAAGTCCATCTCCCGTGGTTATGCGTCGATGGATTATGAATTCAAGGAGTATCGCTCCTCCGATGTGGTCAAGGTCGACATGCTGATCAACGGTGACAAAGTCGATGCGCTGGCGATAATAGTGCACCGCTCGAACGCCCCTTTCCGGGGGCGCGCAGTCGCTGCAAAAATGCGAGAACTCATCCCACGGCAGATGTTCGATGTCGCTATTCAGGCCGCCATTGGCTCGAACATCATCTCGCGCGAGAACGTCAAGGCACTGCGCAAAAACGTACTCGCCAAATGCTATGGTGGCGACATCACCCGAAAACGCAAGCTGCTTGAGAAACAGAAGGCCGGCAAGAAACGCATGAAGCAGGTCGGCTCGGTCGAGATACCACAGGAGGCGTTCCTGGCGATTTTGCAGGTCGAAGAAAAATAAACGCAGCCTGTTCCGATAAATTCAATCAATACCACCATGACTTTGCAATCCATCCTCGGTAATTTCGCGCTCATCCTCTTTCTCCTGACTCTGGGCACCGGTATTGTCTGGACACTGGATCGGTTCTATCTCGCGCCAACACGGCGTCGCGAGGCGCTCGAGGCGCTCGAAGCGTTTGATGCACGGAGCGCCCGCCTGACTGAGAATGGTGTCAAGCCCGATCCCATCGCCCGCGCGCAGCTCGTTGCCGAACTCGAGCGCCAGCCGACCTGGGTTGCCTACACCGGCAGCTTCTTCCCAGTCATTGCTGCAGTATTTCTTTTCAGATCGTTTTTGTTCGAACCGTTCAAAATTCCGTCCAGTTCCATGGTGCCGACCTTGCAGATCGGTGACCTGATACTGGTAAATAAGTACACCTATGGCATCCGACTGCCAATTGTTAATAAAAAAATCGTTTCCATTAACAATCCTAAACGTGGTGATGTGATGGTGTTTAAATTCCCGAAGGATCCTTCACTCGACTACATCAAGCGAGTGGTTGGCATCCCGGGAGATAAAATCATGTACAGAAACAAACGTTTATTTGTCAATGGCCAGGAGCTGTCTTACGAGAAGCTACCTGATTATCTGGATGAAGAGCGCCTCAGCTATTTCAGCCACTACCGCGAAGCCTTAACGGGTGTTCCGCACGAGATCCTCAACGATGATCGGGTACCCGGCTACGTCGCCAGTCCAGATGCTTTTCCTCAGCATGAACTATGCCGCTATAACCTTGAAGGTTTCGAGTGCACGGTGCCGGCTGGACATTATTTGATGATGGGCGATAATCGGGATAACAGTTTGGATTCTCGCTACTGGGGCTTTGTTCCGGATGAAAATATTGTCGGAAAGGCATTTTTCGTCTGGATGAATCTGGGCAATCTCAAGCGCATAGGAAGTTTCCAATGAGCGCGGCGGTCTGGAGTGATTTACCCGCCCCGCCACCGGACTTCAGCATGCGAGGTTTTTCGCTGATCGGTTTTTTGTCCACGCTGGTGGTATTCGGCGTTGTTGGCTTGCTGATGATCAGAGTCGGGCCCAGCATGTTCGAGTACTGGGCCATCGAGAAAGCAATCCGGGCCGCGTTGGCCGTGTCTGCCACGCCATCGGAGATGCGGGCTGCTTATGACAGGCTGGCCGCCGTCGCCTACATCGAGTCAGTGCAGGGCAAAGATCTGCTGATTGAGGGAACGGGCGACGCGATGAAAGTCAGCTTTGCCTACGAAAAGCGTATACCGCTGAGTGGTCCGGCCAGCCTTGTCATTGCCTATCAAGGACCCAAAGACGGCGAGCGCGAGTCTGTCAACCATCCTGCCAAATGACCTCGGTGCTGCCAATGGATATTAATTTATTGCAAAGCCGGCTGGGCCACACGTTCAGCAACACTGCGTTGCTGCAGCAGGCACTTACCCATCGCAGTCACAGCAGTTTGCACAACGAGCGTCTTGAATTCCTTGGCGATTCGGTGCTCAACTGCGTGATCGCTTCTCTGTTGTTCCATCGTTATAACAAGATTGACGAAGGTGATCTCTCAAGGTTGCGCGCCAATCTCGTCAAGCAGCAATCACTCTACGAAGTCGCACAAAGACTCGAGCTCTCGCAGTGCCTGCGGCTGGGTGAGGGCGAACTCAAATCCGGTGGTTTTCGTCGTCCGTCCATTCTCGCGGATACGCTCGAAGCCTTGTTCGGGGCGATCTATCTCGATGCCGGCTTTGATGCAGCTTACGCCGTCATCAGCACGCTCTACGAACCTATCCTTGAGATTGTCGATCCGCGCACGCTGGGGAAAGATGCCAAGACCCTGTTGCAGGAGTATTTGCAGGGCAAAAAAATCCCGCTGCCGCAATACAACGTGGTGGCTACCCACGGTGCCGCGCATAATCAGGAGTTCGAGATCGAGTGTCTGATTCCCAAGCTCGACATTCAGGTTTTTGGGGCTGGCGGCAGTCGTCGCGCGGGCGAGCAGGCAGCAGCCAAGCTGGCACTCGAGGCAGTACAGCATGCCTTGGTCAAGTCACCTTCGGTGCCCAGAAAAACGCGGCAGCGTACCACGCAGCTCAAGCTGGCGGGTATTGCCACGTTCCAGCCGGATGCGCCGGAGTCTGCCAACTCCCGCGAGGCTCGAGCCGAAAAGCAGGGCAAATCGGAGCGGGGGAAACCAGCGCGCATGTCGATCTTGCGTGAGCAGGAGGAGTTGTTGCTTGATGCCGATGACGCAACGCCAGACGACAGCAAATCTGCATGACAGACGATACGGCAGCCACTGATTTTCGTTGCGGTTACATCGCTATCGTGGGTCGACCGAACGTGGGCAAATCCACGCTGATGAACAAGCTGATCGGAGCCAAGGTCAGCATTACCTCGCGCAAGGCGCAAACAACCCGTCACCGGATCACTGGCATACAGACACGGGAGCATGCGCAGTTCATCTACGTGGATACGCCTGGTTTTCAGACCCGGCATAACAATGCACTCAACAAGACATTGAACCGGACAGTGAGCAACACACTCACGGCTGCCGATATCGTGCTGTTCGTGGTGGAGGCGGGCATCTGGAGCGATGCCGATGCGAAGGTGCTCGACCTCCTGCCCGAAGCGTTTCCCGTCATCCTCGTGATCAACAAATCGGACAAGCTGAAAGACAAGGCGGCGCTGATGAATTACGCCCAACAGATCGCGCTGCGACGCGATTTTGCGGCGATTGTGCCGGTCTCGGCGCGCCAGGGTTTTCAGCTGGACCGTCTGGAGACAGAAATACGAAGTCATCTTCCTCTCGGCGAGGCCGTATTTGGCGAGGATGACATCACCGATCGCAGCGAACGCTTTCTCGCCGCCGAAATCGTGCGCGAAAAAGTCTTTCGGTTCGTCGGTGATGAACTACCCTACACCAGCACGGTCGTCATAGAAAAATTCGAGCAGGAAGGCCGGTTGCGACGTATTTTTGCTGCCATCCTCGTAGGACGCGATGCGCACAAGGCGATGTTGATCGGCCATCAGGGCGAGCGGTTGAAAGCAATTTCCACCCAGTCGCGACTGGACATGGAAAAACTGTTCGATGGACCTGTCTAT
The DNA here is from genome assembly GCA_900299005.1 of Oxalobacteraceae bacterium. Taxonomy (GTDB): domain Bacteria; phylum Pseudomonadota; class Gammaproteobacteria; order Burkholderiales; family Burkholderiaceae_D; genus Pernthalerella. The sequence continues at coordinate 6,836 of OMID01000025.1, read as the reverse complement.
CTCGAAATATGGGTCAAAGTCAAATCCGGCTGGGCAGATAATGAAGCCGGCCTGCGCGCCTACGGCTACGAATAAAGCTGTCCAGGCTGCCGCCATGAACGTGCCTCTCACTTTCGCCGCCCCGACTGAATCCGCCCAAGAGGCCCGTCGCGCTGATGCTAAGGTCGGGCGCGCGCGTCTGGCCGAGCGTGAGCATCGTGTCGTCAGCCAGCCAGCGTTTGTCCTGCATAGTTATCCATACAAAGAAACCAGCCTGATAGTCGATGTCTTTTCGCGCGACCATGGGCGTGTACCGCTGATTGCCAAAGGGGCGAAGCGGCCGCACTCGCAGTTGCGCGGTGTCCTTCAGACTTTTCAGCCACTGCAGCTGGGTTGGGCGGGTAAGTCAGAGGTACGAACCTTGACCACGGCCGAGTGGGTGGGTGGTTTGTTGCCACTAGAGCGCTCAGCGCTGCTGTGCGGTTTTTATCTCAATGAGCTGATGGTGAAGCTGCTCGCCCGCGATGATCCGCACCCGGCGCTGTTTGATCACTATGTATCCGCGCTGAACCAGCTAGGGCATGACGAGCCAGCCGCCATCGTACTTCGCCAGTTCGAACTTGCCTTACTGCGTGAGACGGGTGTTGCTGCATCGCTGACCACTGTGGTCACCACAGGGGAAACCGTCAAGCCAGATCGGTTCTATGTAATCGATCCGGAGCAGGGGCCTCGTGAGGCCTTTGCAAGTGACACAGTGCCGGTTGTTAATGGCAAGACCCTGATTGACATGCAAGCGGTTGACTACAGCGATGTCACCACCCAACAGCAAAGCAAGGTCCTGATGCGCTATCTGTTGTCGTATCATCTGAACGGAATACCCCTGAACACGAGGCAGATCCTGATCGATCTGTTGCATTTGTAATCACGCTGATCGCGATCTCTTAACAATAACCGACATGAGCTTCATTCATCCCCACGGCCAGGTCATCGATCTCGGCGTCAATATCGATCATGTGGCCACGCTGCGCAATGCAAGAGGTACCGCATACCCTGATCCGGTCGAGGCCGCGGTGCTGGCCGAGCAGGCAGGCGCAGACGCCATCACGCTGCACCTGCGCGAAGATCGGCGCCACATCCGCGATGCCGATCTGGAGGCAATTCGTCCGAAGATCATGACCCGGATGAATCTGGAATCTGCAGTCACAGAGGAAATGGTCGCGATCGCCTGCCGCATACGTCCGCACGATGTCTGTCTGGTGCCCGAGCGTCGAGAGGAAGTAACCACCGAGGGAGGATTGGATGTCATTCGGCATTTCGACGAGGTGCGCGCCGCTATCGATATGCTTACCCGCCACGATATTCGTGTCTCGCTATTCATCGATGCCGATGACGAGCAGATCAAAGCCTCTACCGAGGCGGGCGCGCCTGTCATCGAGCTCCATACCGGTCGCTATGCTGACACCGAGGGGGATGAGCAGCAAAAAGAATTCGAGCGCATTCGCCGCGCAGTGGCTACCGGCGTGCAGCAGGGCCTGAAAGTCAATGCCGGTCATGGCTTGCATTACACGAATGTACAGGCCATTGCCGCGATACCCGATATTGCCGAGCTCAACATCGGGCACGCGATTGTGGCTCATGCGATCTTCGTCGGCTGGGCCAATGCGATACGTGAGATGAAAGCCATCATGGTGCGTTCGCGTGTTCAGGCAAGCCGAGGGTAGGGCACGGTCAAAGTCATGGTTTCTGGCATAGGGACTGACATCATTCGCATTGACCGGATAGCCGCTGCGCTGTCAAGGTACGGCGACCGCTTTGCCGAAAAAATTCTTGGCCCGCAGGAAATGGAAAAATACCTGCGCCGCAAGCAGAAAGTCGAGGTGCGTGGCGTGCGCTTTCTGGCGACACGTTTCGCAGCCAAGGAAGCATTTTCCAAGGCTATCGGCTTGGGCATGCGCATGCCCATGACCTGGCGCGCGGCACAATTCCTTAATGCGCCCAGCGGCAAGCCTATCGTCGTGACCAGTGGTGCACTGAGCGAGTTCATGCAACAGCATGGGCTCTCGGCACAAGTCTCCCTCACCGATGAGGCAGAATACGCCGTCGCTTTCGTAATCGTGGAGAAGATATGAACAAACCCGTCCAGGCCAGGCCGCTTGGCCCTGTGATGCTCGACGTGGTCGGCACGGTGCTCAATGATGATGACCGGCGTCGGATACGTCACCCCTTGACGGGCGGCGTCATCCTGTTTGCGCGTAATTATGCCAACCGCTCGCAACTGGTTGAGCTATGTCGATCGATCCACGATGCTCGGCCCGGGGTACTGATTGCGGTCGATCACGAAGGCGGTCGGGTGCAGCGATTCCGCAGCGATGGATTTACGCGCTTGCCCGCAATGCGCAAGCTAGGCGAGCTGTGGGACAAGGATGTGCTTGAATCCTGCAAGGTGGCGACGGCGGTCGGCTATGTGCTGGCGGCAGAGTTGCGTGCCTGCGGCGTTGATCTGTCATTCACGCCGGTGCTTGATCTCGACTACGGTCAATCTGAGGTCATTGGCGACCGCGCTTTTCATCGCGATCCGCGCGTGGTCACCCTGCTGGCCAAAAGTCTGAATCACGGACTGGCGCTCGCGGGGATGGCCAATTGCGGTAAACATTTCCCGGGACACGGTTTTGCCGAAGCTGATTCTCATGTGGCTATCCCAGTCGATGAACGCAAGAGCAAAGAAATCATTGCCGAAGATGCGGCACCCTATGGCTGGTTGGGCATGAGCCTGTCGGGAGTCATGCCGGCTCACGTGATCTATCCTGAATTCGATGCGCATCCTGCTGGATTTTCCAAAAAATGGCTATCGGTCCTTCGGGAAAAAATGGGTTTCGAGGGTGTGATCTTCAGTGATGATTTATCGATGGAGGGTGCCAGTGTTGCAGGTAACGTGGTCGATGGTGCGCACGCCGCATTGTCCGCTGGTTGCGACATGGTGCTGATCTGTAATTCACCCGATAAAGCAGACCAGTTACTGGCGGGTCTGGAGACATCGCATGCTATCGACCTGGCGCGATCGGCCGAGCGCATCGCTGCATTGGTGCCGGTAACTCCCGGGAAAGACTGGGACCGTCTTCAGCAAGAGCGGGCTTATCGGTCGGCAAGAGAGCAGGTGGCGTTAATTTCATAGCGATTCCCACAACAATATCCCTCTCGATCATGACCGGAAAGGATGCTCGCCAACGATCTGCAGAAGAAGCAGACAAGCACAAAGATCGGCAGCGCGCGGCGTTGCTGGAAGACGTTGCCCAGCTTCCGAATTTACCCGGGGTTTATCGCTATTTTGATGCGCAAGACAAACTGCTTTATGTAGGCAAGGCGCGCGACCTGAAAAAGCGCGTCTCAAGTTATTTCCAAAAGACGCTTGCCAGTCCGCGTACGGCGATGATGGTAGAGCGTATCGTGCGACTTGAAACCACGGTGACCCGTAGCGAGGCCGAAGCGCTGCTGCTGGAAAATAACCTGATTAAGACGCAACAGCCGCGATTCAATATTCTTTTCCGTGATGACAAATCTTATCCTTATCTGAAGCTCTCCTCAGGCGCTTTTCCCAGGATGTCTTACTACCGTGGCGCAGTCGACAAAAAAAATCAGTATTTTGGACCTTTCCCCAGTGCGTGGGCAGTCAAGGAATCGATACAAATCCTCCAGAAAATCTTTTTATTGCGTACTTGCGAAGATTCTGTCTTTCAAAACCGGACTCGTCCTTGTCTGCTGCACCAGATCAATCGCTGCAGTGGCCCCTGCGTGAACCTGATATCGAAGGACGATTACGCCGTCGATGTGGAGAATGCGGCGCAGTTCTTGCGCGGTCGTCAGACCGAGCTGATGGAAACACTGGAAGCCACAATGCATGCCTATGCGGCCGAGCTCAAGTTTGAACAGGCTGCCATCGTGCGCAATCAGATAACGGCACTCTCGCGTGTGCTGCATCAGCAGAGTATGGAAACCATCGGTGATGTAGATATCGACATTATCGCTGTTGTCGTACAGGGCGGGCACGCATGCGTTAATCTTGCGATGGTGCGTGGCGGACGGCATCTGGGGGACAGGGCGTATTTTCCTGCCCATGTCGAGATGGTCGCCGGTGATGGCTCAATGGCACCCGAGGTACTGAAGGCCTTCCTCGCGCAGCATTATGTCGACAAATTCATCCCCTCGACACTGATCCTCAATGTCGAATTTGATGAGCCTGAGCTCATGATCGCCTTGATGGAACAGTGTGGGCATCGTATTCATCTGGTATTCCAGCCACAGGAGCAGCGCCGGCACTGGCTGGAGATGGCCAGCAAAGGTGCCGAGATAGCGCTTGCCAGACGTTTATCCGAGCAGGGCTCGCAACAAGCGCGAACTCGTGCGCTGGTCGATACGCTCTCCCTGGATGTGGCCGATATGGATGCGCTACGTATCGAGTGCTTTGACATCAGCCATACCCAGGGCGAGGCGACACAAGCCTCCTGCGTGGTGTTTCATCATCACCAGATGCAGACGGGGGACTACCGCCGCTATAACATCGCTGACATTACGCCAGGCGATGATTACGCGGCGATGCGCCAGGTGCTGACCCGCCGCTACGAAAAAGTCGCAAACGGCGAAGGCATTTTGCCCGATCTGATACTGATCGATGGCGGTAAAGGACAGGTCGAGATTGCCCGACAGGTACTCGCCGAGGTGGGACTGGACATTAGCCTGATCGTGGGCGTTGCCAAGGGTGAGGGACGCAAGGTTGGCCTCGAAACCCTGATCTTCGCCGATGGTCGGACGCCCCTCGAGTTGGGTAAGGAATCTGCCGCGCTGATGCTGGTGGCCCAGATACGCGACGAGGCGCACCGTTTCGCCATCACCGGCATGCGTGCAAAGCGTGCAAAGTCCAGGCAGGTCTCCCGGTTGGAGGAGATCGAGGGCATCGGCGCCAAGCGCCGGCAAAAGCTGCTGGCGCGCTTTGGTGGCTTGCGCGGCGTCGCTGACGCCAGCGTGGAAGAACTGGCCTCAGTCGAGGGTATTTCGCTGGCCCTGGCTGAGGATATCTACCGGCAGCTGCATTAGCCCCTTGATGAGCCTTCGTGCCTCGTGGCGCCGCAGTCTTGGTGCCTGATAGCGCGGTCTCAGCTGTCCCCGAATCGGCGGGTGAGGGTCGCTTGGGCGCCCGCGTCGGGTGGGTAAGCAGACTCCCCCACCTGCTGTGACAGCTACTTTCCCGGTGCGACGAATGACGCTACAGTAGCGTCACTCCGGCAGGGAAGCCGGGACAACCCACAAACACAGCATGCCCTTCAATATTCCCATCTTGCTGACCTGGCTTCGCATGGCGGTGATACCGCTAATGGTGGGCGTTTTCTTTCTGCCGCCGCACTGGATGACGGTCTATCAGCAAGGCTTGGCAGCTACCGCCATCTTTATCCTCGCTGCAGTCACCGACTGGTTTGATGGCTATCTTGCGCGCCGATGGGATGAGACAACATCGTTCGGTGCGTTTCTCGATCCGGTGGCCGACAAGCTCATTGTCGCTGGTGCATTGCTACTTCTGCTCCAGCTCGGACGGACCAATGCCGTCGTCGCATTCATCATCATCGGGCGTGAGATTGCGATCACGGCGCTGCGTGAATGGATGGCACAGATCGGGGCTTCCAAATCGGTCGCCGTCAGTTCAGTCGGCAAGGTAAAAACGGCCGCCCAAATGGTCGCAATACCGATGCTGCTGTATGCGTACCCGCTATTGGGCGTTATCGACACCTTGTATATCGGCCAGCGATTGCTCGAGGTTGCAGCCGCACTCACGCTGTGGTCCATGTTTTATTATCTGCGCAAGGCTTGGCCGCTCATTTCTGAAAAGCGCGGAGCAGACTAGCAGACACCGCGTGCGGGCACTTGACAAATCCTGTCAGTACTCTATAATCCCGGTTCTGTTTTCGCGGGAGTAGCTCAGTTGGTAGAGCGCAACCTTGCCAAGGTTGAGGTCGAGAGTTCGAGACTCTTCTCCCGCTCCAGGATACCCAAGGGAAGCTGAACTAGCTTCCCTTTTTCATTCGCAAGAATGTGCGACGAGGGCCTCACATCCCTTGCGCAGCGTCGAGTAAAACGCAGTCCAGGCGGTTACAATACGCATCCTTGGCGGGGTAGCAAAGTGGTTATGCACCGGCCTGCAAAGCCGTCTACGCCGGTTCGATTCCGACCCCCGCCTCCATATTCAAGCCGCCGTCCCGCAACCGAGGGATCGGCGGCTTTCGAGTTAAAGGGCAGGGTTTGTAACGCCCACCCAGGATGGTCTCGGCGCATGATTCGGTCAGTCCAATATTGACCCATAGCTCATAATGCCGACAAGACCCTCAGAGACTAAGCGCCCGTGTGTCGCCGCTCGGTGGCATGTTTGTTCGCTAATTTTTTATCAGTTGCTGAGCAGCGTAGTCAGACTACTTTATTTCACACGAATCACACGTTCCATCCGACGGGCATTTTGTCTTGTCCAACCAAGCTCACCTCACCATCGCCCGTCAGATCAAGGTCGTAGTAATACTCGCGCGCATCGACCTGCGCTGTTTTTAGAATGAAGGCCTTGCCTTTGATGAAGCCTGTCTCCGGATCGAATTTCTGCGCACTGTACTGCTTGCCCTTGAGGGTCAACACTTCCAGACTGCCGCCATCGGTGATAGCGATACCTTCCACAGTGGATCCAGCCGGGATCGTCCAGCCCTTGGTCTTGGATGCCATCAGGGTCACCGTATCGCCGGCGGTATCACCCTCGAATTGACCCGCAGTGCCGAGCACGATCGCGCCCGAGGAGGTCTGGTACAGCCCGCTGTCCTGCTGGTTTACAT
>OMID01000024.1 GCA_900299005.1 Oxalobacteraceae bacterium | reverse complement strand
GGTGGTACGAATATCAGCGTGCCCGAGAATTTCTTGCACTTCGTACAGACTACGCCCTGCATTGACCAGAAAGCTTGCGAAGCTGTGACGAAGGTCGTGGATGCGCAGTTCGGGAAGCGGCGCTCGTCTTCTGGCGGTATCCCAACTTCTGAAGATCGTGACAAACGGCCGACCGTTATGCGCCCCAGGCACTGTTCGGTTTCGACATCGGCCCACTTGGCACGCAAGGCTTCTTGCTTGCGTGCGCCGTTCTTTGACTTGTGGGCGATGGCCATTGTCAGCGTAGGCACCGAGGACGAGATGCGGCAGCGGGCCGGAGAGCATTTCCCTGTGAATCATTAAAAGTAGGTAACAATGCCTGATCACGCCCTTATGCCGGCCCAAATAATTATCAGGTTTTTATCGAGGATCTTACCTTCCTCAGCTCCAATTCCATGAAAAAGGAATCGCCACTACTTAAGCACGCTCGCTTGCTGGCTTCCCAGGGCAAATTCTCTCCGTTACTCAAGGCTTGTCAAAAGCTAGAAGAAAGCTATCTCGCCCATCAAAATGTGGATGGGCTATTGGATCTGGGTACGCTGCTGTTGTCCGCCGGGTTTCTCTCGGAGGCAAAGCAGTGCTTCGATAAGGCACTGTTACTGAATTCGACAGCGATCGCTGTACCCATTAATCTTGCCAACGTCCTACGTGAACAGGGCGAGCCTACCGCCTCCCGTCATCTTTACGCAAAGTTGCTGGTCCACTCGCCCAACCACCCAGTCATTCGCCGAAATGCCCTAATCGGCCTTGAATATGACGCCGAGGTGTTAGACGCTGAGCGATTCTCTCAGGCTTGCTCTTGGGGTCAATGGGCGATTACACGTGCTGGCGGCGTTCGACCTCGCCCTGCCGTCACTCCAGCCACGAATCGCGCGCTTCGCGTTGGCTATGTCTCAGCGGATCTCTGCCAACATACCGTCGGGCTATTCGTCAAAGAGGTGCTCAAAGCCCACGACCCTTCAGGGGTAGCGGTGTTTGCCTATAGCGCTGGACAGATTAGCGATTGGGTGACCGACGAGATCCGGGCGGCGTGCACTTTTCGGGAAGTAGCAGCACTCGATGATCTTGCGCTGGAGGCACTGATTCGGTCTGATGGTATTGATGTGCTCATTGACCTCTCTGGCCACACGGCGGGGTCGCGATTGACGGCTTTTGCCTACCGGCCGGCACCGGTGATGGTGAGCTGGCTGGGCTATTTTGCAACGACCGGACTGCCTTACCTGGATGCCGTGCTGCTGGATGACTGGCATGCGCCGCCGGGTACTGAATCGCAATTTACCGAACCCATCATCCGACTGCCCTCGGGTCGATTCTGTTATCAACCTGTCCGTTGGGCACCCGTAACGGTGGCACCATCACCTTGCATCAGGAATGGCTACATCACCTTCGGGTGTTTTAACAATACGGCCAAGCTTAATGACGGCGTACTCAATGTCTGGGCGCGTGTGCTGCAGGCGGTGCCCAATGCCCGCCTGAGTCTGAAATGGCGCACCTTCAATGACGAGGCCTTTCGCCAGCGAGTAACTCAGAAGTTTCAATCCCTAGGCATAGATCCGATGCGCATCGCGTTGCGAGGCCCAAGCTTTCATGCGGACCTGCTCAACGAGTATGCCGAGATTGACATCGCCCTTGACCCATTCCCCTTTACCGGTGGGCTAACCAGCTGTGAAGCATTATGGATGGGGGTGCCGGTCGTGACCTGGCCACAAAGCCGCGTCGTTAGCCGTCAGACGTATGCCTTGCTGAATCAACTTGGGCTTGCCGAGCTGGCAGCGAACGATCAAGACGACTACGTCAGAATCGCAGCCCAACTCGCCAGCGACACGCAAAGACTGGTTGAGCTTCGCAAACGCCTTCGTGATCAGATGCGCACTTCACCACTGATGGACGTCGCCGGGTTCACCCGTGAGCTGGAGAACACCTTGCGGGGACTGTACGATCAACTGGCCAATCAGAGGGACGACGCCCATGATCCTCGCTCGAGAGCAAATACCATGACGATCATCACTATCGATAATCAGGACTATGCGCTTGATGCGCTCTCTGACGATGCCAAAGCCCAACTGGCTGGCCTACAGTTTGTGGATGCTGAGCTTAAACGCTTGCACGCTCAGGTAGCGGTATTACAGACTGCGCGTCATGCTTATGCCAGTGCGCTGAAAGCGTCGCTCCAGCCGAAACACTGAATTAACAGGATGATCGCCGCCCTCCACTGCCGTTCGAGGCTTGGGATAATACGAACGCCACAAAACAGATTCGCACAGCAAGACTTCTTGAGCTCTGATGTGTATCGACGGGGCCGCAATCTGATCGGGAGCGCCCAGGATTAACTGAACACCGTTAACATTGGCAATCCGTGTGTCTCGACGCCGTAGAGCCCAAAAATCCCCTGCCACTGGCAACATGGCAGGGCAAGCTTGTAACCCCTAATAAGCCGGAGTGCGGTCTCTACTTTTTATGAAAGTATGAGATGGCTCCCGGAGGTGGACAGATCTACGCCGGTGACGCCAGTAACACCCGACAGCTTGATCAAACCATCCAGCTCGTTGAGCTTGGCATCGAGGCCCTCGTAAACAAAGACATAGGTGTCACCGCCAAACGCAAAAATGGCGAATTCGCCAGTGGCAGCGCCACCGTCGGCCAAACTGGCATGGACGGCGTGGACTCGCTCTTGGAGGGTGTCATCGGTGTCGGCGAAACTCGCCAGGCCCGTTGCGGCCGCAATACCGGCCACGCCTTCACTGGCGGTGTCGGGCGCCTCTGCCGGGAGTGCTAACGCAATGCCGGTAAATTCAATGATGTCGGTGCCCAGCGCGTAATCGGTGATGGTGTCGAAGGCGCCGGCTGCTCCCGGAATACCGCCCGTGTAGGCCGATGTGCCATGGGCAAATCGGAAAATGTCTGTGCCAGTACCGCCGGTCAGTACATCTGCCCCTGCGCCGCCCGCAAGGATGTCGGCCCCCTGGCCTCCGTTGAGCGTGTCCGCAGCAGCGCCGCCTTGCAGGGTGTCGTTGCCGCTGCCACCAGAGAGCTCTGATGCGGCGGTGGCCGAGCCGATTACTTCGGCATTATGGTTAGTGCCAAGAACATGGAGAGTGACTCCCCCGGTATTCGAAGCGCCATCAATGCTGAGAGAGCCTGCCGAAGAGCCGCTTGCCGCCGTGAGGGATTGAATAGTCACGTTGCCAGCGCCCGTGATTTTCAGATGCTCAAGATCGTTAGCATTGAATTGGGTGAGGGTGATGTTGCCTGTGCCAGAGGATTTGACGGTGATAGTCTCCTCATCATTGGTGGTGACGTTGCCAAGCGTGCTGCCGGAGCTGACGACGATAGTCAATGCGTTGCTTGAGGTATCGGCCAATCGGCTGATGGAGACTCCTTCTCCGCTCATTGAGGCGAAGTAGTTGGTAATCCCCGCACCAACGTTGGTGAAACTGGCAGCGAACTCGCTCGTGGCAAGTGTCGAGAAACTCAGGTTTCGTTTGAAAACACGCATATCCTGGCTCATATCATGACCGGATAGCAAAAGCGTCTCGAAGCCTGAGACACCATTGGCAGTGGCCGCAGTCGCCACTGTGCTTAGCGTGAGTCGATCATCGCCACGCCCTCCGGAGATAATGCTTCCTTTTGCGAGTGTGGCGTCGACAAAATCATCCCCTGCCCCCGCGTCGACTTTATCTTGCCCTCCACCCGAGTAGATATGATCATTACCGGCCCCCGCTTGAATGACATCATTTTCATCCCCACTATACGTGATAATGATATCGTCACCTGCGCCAGTGGTAATGCGACTCCGACCACCCGAATCGGAGATCAGGTTGTTGCCATCGCCTGCACGAATGACATCGTTTCCGGTGCCGCTGTAGATACTATCGTTGCCAGCACCTGTGGTAATGCTGTTGTTTCCGCCATCTTCACTGATCTGATTATTGCCGGCGAGATCAAGGATGCGATCGTTACCCGCGCCGCCCTCCATGGTGTCGTTACCCTCACCACCCTCGATAAGATCATCCCCACCCTCACCTTTGAGGGAATCATTGCCTTTGCCACCCAATAATCGATCATTGCCATTGTTCCCAAAGAGGGAATCGTTTCCATCACCCCCATCAAGAAAATCATTGCCGGCACCCGCGAACAGGTAGTCATTGCCCGCCAGCCCGACGAGTTTGTCGTTGCCGATGCCGCCATCGAGTGTGTCGCCCTGATCTCCACCGGTGATCTTGTCGTTCCCGGCGTATCCGAACCATACCCGGTTGGCACCGCCGACTATCAGGGTGTCGTTACCCGCTAAGATGGTCTCGTCTTGCAAGAGATCGGCAATGCTTTGGTCAGGATGGTCTTGCGCCATGAGCAAGGCAAGAGGGAACGCACCCACCGCGGTAATGCGGGCTCCGCTGGCATCGGACAAGGTCATTTGCTTGATGGTGCCCTTATCGGGGGCATTAAAATCCACAGTGCCCATCAATTCGAGTGTGCTGCTACCGTAAGACACGGTAAGTGAATTGATTTTTCCTTTTACCTGATTATTGTCGCCTATGATCAAATTCCCTTTGAAGAGATAGCGGTGCGTAAGCGTGTCATTCCAAATTTCTGCAGAAGTGATACTCCGCATGCCAATTTTTTCTAAGTTGTCGAACCCCCGCCCAGTCAGACGCCAATTCGGTTCGCCGCTGCTCGTTGGGTCAAATTCAAACGAGCGAATCTTTGGTAATCCATTGCCTAAGCTAGGCCCTTGCACGGTGAGTTGTCCGGAAGGATTATCGGAAATCGTCATGGTTACCGACGTGCTGCTGCGCTCTTTGACCTCGAATTTCTTGTTCGCGAATGCTTCCTGGATACCTTGAAGGTGGCCCCCTATGTGCGACACCATTGTTGAGAAATCATTGGGCGAAATTTTTAATGTGCCCGTAGTCAGCTGCAGTAGCTGATTTACATTCCCAGACAGGGTGATGGTTTTCATTGTTTTCTCTCCTCATTCAATGCACTGTGTGGATATCGTCTTGTCTCAAGGACACAGTCGAGCCTGAGGCGTTGACGGTTTGCGGTGCTGATGAAAATCAAACAGGTACAGAGAGGATCGAAAATCGCCCTTTTATCTTGGTAATCAACGCAGGATTTCTTTGGAGGATTATTTGAGTACCCTTGAAAACGCTGCTGAATTACGAACCGATCTCGTGAGATCGCTGGTGGCTTTGGCACTACCTTGCCTTACGTCTGTGCTGCCAGCGGTAATGTCGCCTTGTCAGGAAACTGAGGGGATGGTTTCCAAATAACCGCTCTCAGTGAAAACCAGACGGGGTGCAATTTCACAGCGCGGGTGGCCCCGGCGGTCGGCGAGAAATTGACGCTCATCTGACGCCAAGGCCGGGATAGCGTGAATGGCGTGAATGGCGCAATGCGCTGGCGGCGATCAGGGACGCTGGGCGGGGGAATTTGGCGCGGCTGGCGGGGATCGAACCCACGACCCTTGGCTTCGGAGGCCAATACTCTATCCACTGAGCTACAGCCGCTGGGGTCCGGAAGACGGGAGAGGCGCAAGGATACCGGGTTCCGGTCGCACAGTCCATGTAGCCCGGGGTGCCCAGCAGTAAATACCCGCTGTTTCCCCTATAATCGTGAGCTTTGCATTCGTTTTCAGATTATCCAGTCCCGAGGAAACCATGAGCGCCCATGAGCACGAGTCCCTGATCAAAACCCCCAAGCAGCTGATTGCCGCGGTCGTCGCTGGTTTTCTGGTGCCGATTGTCGTTATCGTCCTTCTGGTGTCCTATGTCGGCAGCGCCCCAAAGACGGGGGCCGGTTCGAATTCGCAGTCGCCAGAAGCGATCGCTGCGCGGATCAAGCCGGTGGCAGATGAAGGCTTCACGCTCGTTGACGCCAGCGCGCCGAGAGCGCTGAAGGCGGGCGCCGAGGTATATAACGCGGCGTGCGTGGCCTGCCATGGCTCGGGCGCGGCAGGCGCACCCAAGTTTGGCGACACGGGCGCCTGGGGGGCGCGCATCAAGCAAGGCTACGATACGCTGGTGTCGCATGCCATCAAGGGCATACGAGCCATGCCGGCCAAAGGTGGCAATCCTGATCTGGATGATGTGGAAGTGGCCCGTGCGGTGATTCATATGGCCAATGCAGCGGGGGCATCATTTAAGGAACCCGCAGCCAAGAAATAATGCCTCCGGATCTTGCCCGCATTAAAAAAACGCCGGTTTTAAACCGGCGTTTTTTTATCATGCTCTCTGAGCTGAGGGTTTATCTCTGAGTCGCCGAGGGAGGGTGTTCAAAACTACCCGAACTTTGGTAGATGAACCGAGAAATCATTGACTCGCGCATGAACTCGGGGAAAATTATGCGTCTTGAACACCCTCCCTAGGTGGCTTCTCGTTTTTTTCGCGATTTAAAGCGATTGAACGCTAGCGCCAGCGCGGAAGCCAGGCCCGCCGTCACCAACCCCCGACGCAACCAGCGGGAGATCAAGCCCTTGCCGGCCAGGAGCGTCAGCGCAATGCGCATCAGCGGTAGCGCTTTGCTCTGGGCCAGCAGTGCAAACAAGGCTGGCAAGCGTGACACCAAGCGCTCGGGCCGACTAGCTTGTTTTAGCTGCTGGGTAGCGCGTACGAGTTCTAGCCTGTGCACCATGGCTTCAACGATCAACATTTTCTTGCGCGCTTCGCGATTCATGGCGCATCTCTGGGAAACAAAGCATCGCGATCTTGCCGTAACTCAGCCAGGGTCTGGGGCAAACCCAAACGTCCTTGCCTGAGCAGTTGAATCGCAGAACGAAGCAGCCCCCAAGCAAGGAGTGCATAAACACTTGCCAGCAAGAGAAACGCCCAGGCACCGAAGCTGTCCCATAGAAGGAGGATGATCAGCGCAGAGACGGCTATGAGCGCAAGGCCCGTCATCATCAGCGCAGCAATCGCCAGCAAGACCAAGAGGAGAAGCGCGTCGCGCGCCTCGCCAAGCTCGATCAACGCCAGCGATATACGTGCCCGCAACAAGCCTGCGGCATGGTGCATCCACAAGCGCACGCTGCCCATCGCCGAGGGTAGGCTCTCGCGATCGGCACTGTGAGACTCACTGGCCTCGCCGGTGTGATTCATGGCATTGATGCGACAGCGGGGCCCAGGTACAGGTCTTACTCAGCGACGCGCGATGAGCATGCCAACCAGAACACCAACTGCGGCAGAGATACCGATGGCACGCCACGGGTGTTCATGGACGTAGGTATCGGTGTCATGCGCGATTTTTTTTCCTTTTTCTACGGCAGCCTGCTGGAGGTGGTGGGCGCCATCGATCGCGTTGTCGAGCAGTTTCATGCCTTTCGCACGCAACTCTTCGGCTTTGCCGCCACTCGCTGCGGCCGCCTCTGCGAATAGCTCCTGCGCATCTTTCATCAGGGTCTTGAGATCGGTGCGGACGGTGTGGATGTTCGATTCGAGCATGGCGCCTCCCGGAGCAATTTATTTGAATGCTCATGGTATCCCGAACAGAGTGCCCCATTGGCAAAGCCCCTCCACTCTGCTCAGATACTGATCGGATATTGCCCAGTGAGGGCTTACGAAGTCAGGATTACAAGAGGTTTTTTTTCACATTGCAGCGCCCAAACTGATTCGGTACCAGAGCAAGCCTAGCCACTCATGCAGTGCCCTATAACTCAGCCTTAGAGCCGGCGCAGTGGGAATGAAGCTGGCCGCACTCAAGGGCGCAGAGGCGATGAAAGTCGATGGTGCAGGTGTTACTTCAAGGCCGGTATGGCCGAAGGCAAGTTGAGCGCGGGGCAGATGGACTGCATCGGTCACCAGCCAGACTCGATTGATCGATTGGGATCGCAACAGACGAGCCGAGAACAACGCATTCTCTGCGGTGTTGGCAGCCTGTTCGTCTACCCATCGAACAGGCACGCCAAAGTCTTGCTTCAAGCTGCGCTCCATCAACCGGCCCTCGGACTCCCCCGGCCGATCGGGCTTGCCGCCTGTGACCAAGATAGGCAGACCTGTCTGCCGGTGAAGCGCTGCACCGCGTCGCAATCGCATCAGGGTCATGGGGCTGACCTCGTCGCTGGCGTCGGCTTCTGCACTGATATTGCTCGGCATCGTTCGCATGCGCCCGCCACCAAGGATAACGATCGCTTGCGGCTTTTCTGAGATATTCGTCGGTATCGCTTGCTGCTCAAGGGGTCTCGCCAGCCAGTAGGCAACAGCCTCGGTGGATAAGGCAATCAACAACGCGACCGAGAGAGCCATCAGAAGCCTTCCGAGGTACCACCCACGGCTGGAAAGCAGCCAGCCCCCACACGCGAGCAAGATCAAACCCATCGGAGGAAGGATGAGCGCAGCAATGATATGGGTGATAAGCCAGTGAGGATCCATCGGAACACAGAGAGATGGTTTGCGGTGAATTGTAATGCGCTCTAAAAGAGCCTGTGTTTGGCTTCATCACAGGCATGCCAGTGCATCAGGGTCGACAATGATGCTTGGTATGCGGTAAGCTTCGCGGGTTTTCAGCAGACTGCTGTTTAATCTGCTGTTGAAGTTGTTATTGAAGTCGTTATTGAAGTCCGTATTGAAGCGGCTCTTGCAGCACGCGACGAGTAGGTGGGTGCGATCTCGCAGCGGGTGTATTGCATCGTGATTTCTCTTTATGTTGTAGGGGTCGCATATGGTGCAGTGTTAGTGTTTCGGAGTGGTAGTTCAGTTGGTTAGAATACCGGCCTGTCACGCCGGGGGTCGCGGGTTCGAGCCCCGTCCGCTCCGCCAGTGTTTTACAACGCCCACACTCTTGTGGGCGTTTCGTTTTCAGGAGCGGAGAGCGCATGCGCTCGGCGGGGCGAGAAGGGATTCGCTGGCAAGCGAATCCGCGGCCTGCAGGATGTAGGCGAGCCCCGTCCGCTTCGCGAGTGGGTCAATGCTCACAGGGCGGCAAGCCGTCCTTCTCGCGCCACTTTATTGGGCGGTTGCGAGGGGTTGTTTGCGATTGTGCTGAACAAGTATCCACGGCTTGACGACAACCACCCAGAGCAGCGCATCGCTGTTTATCCAGTCAGTGGCTTGGGTGTCGGTGGTTCGGTATACAAGACGGGCGTTCATCCATGCTTCGACGCTGGCCTTGTCATCAGCAGCAATTCTGGCGCCGACGTCAATCAGATCGAGCTCTGCGGCGACGCTGATGACCTGTCCACCAGCAAAAAATCGCTCCAGTTCAGACCAGCGCATTTGGGCAGTTTGTTCATGGAGTTCCTGCCGTAACGAGGCGAGGATTTTTTCGTTGATCATGCGTTGAGGGAGATTCGTACGATGTCAGTAATGCGGTGGTTTTTCGTGAGGTAGCGCATTATCCGACGAATGTGCCCGCAATTGCGCCACCTGCTGTATCAGTCCCGAAGCGAGGGTATCGAGTTCATCGAGCTGTTTCTGCAGACGATAGACCGTTTGATTCAAACTATCGAGCAGATACTCCTGGTGCGCGAGTTTGCTTTCGAGGGCAATGAGGCGTTCGTCATCTTCTTGGCTCATAGGGATCCGCTTGAGTATTTACCGCCACGCATCCGAGGAGAATACCAGCGAGCGCTGTTCGCTTCGCCACAGCACTTCAGTGCGCCGAACGCGCAACCACCATGTCTGTCGCACTGGTCGTGGCTCAGCGCTTGAAAACGCAGCCGGCGTGAGCACGGCAGCACATTCGCCCTGCTCAGGGTCGCGCACGGAAGCGTAGCGTACCGCCCCGAGATTGGCCGCGCGTGCGCTCCAGGCGAGCGCCTGTGTCGCACTGTAGCTGGTCTTGTGATTCCATTGTGCCGCATCGCGCATGAAAGGGGCTTCTCGCACATCGATGGCAAGCGTGGCGATGTCGGCTTGGAAGGCCGTGTGTGCTACCGGCTTGATATCCACCAGTTCGGGAGCATCCTGCAAAAATTTCCACCGCCAATAGCCCTGCTCGGCACACGCCGTATCCACCTTGATGGCGCCATAGAACACCCCGGGGTCGGTCACGGCCCGAAAACGCGAACCGGTGCGCAAAGGGTGGGCGCGAAAAGGTGCGGCGAGCAAGGGATCAAGCTCTTGGAAGATCTCGGGCAGTTTTCTAAGCTGCTGGTCAAGCAGCTTGTCGAGGATGTCTTGCTCTTCGTGCGTGTCGACCAGCTTCATTGTGCCTGCCGTGTACTGCGCATCGACTATGCGCCATACGCTGCCACGCCACTGGCGCGCGCTAGACAGCAGCGCGAGAGGCGTCCAGGTAGTGAACGACACGCACAAGTCCTTCGGTCTGGGAAATCAGGTCGATGGGTCGGCCGCCAAGGCCACGATTCTCGCTGGCCAGCCAGGTGCGGGCGCTGGGTTCGTCGGCGACGATGGCATCCAGCGAACGAAACAGGCGCACCAGCAGCAGGCCGAATTCCCATTCTTTGCGCGAGGACTCCAGTTGGTAATCGCCAGCGTATAAACGGGTCACGGTGGCGGGGCTCAGGCCGAGTACGCGAGCGAGCAAGCTGCGTGACAAGCCCAGCTGCTCGGCAGCACGCGTTACCGCCTTGGTGAGGACGCCGGAGTTCCTCTGGGCGTTGAGACGGGCACGATGTTGTTCTGGCGCAGAAATCATCTTCATTTCCTTTCTCAAGAAAATAGTAGCATATATATTTTCTGAGGAAAGGCTTTTCGGCCAGTTTTTCGTGTGGCTTTGCGCAGCCAAGGGCGCGACTCTCTAAGGGCTTGAACGGCCGGGGGTTTTGCCGCCCGCCTTGCGGCAGGCGTTGGAGCAGTATTGGACCTGTTCCCAGGTGGCCGCCCATTTCTTGCGCCAAGTGAAAGGGCGCTGGCAAACCAGGCAGACCTTGACGGGCAAATGGTGAGGATTGCGGAAGCGGCCACCCGAGATCTTGCGCTCTGCCATGATCTTCTCGCCCGGACTACGCTGCGCGTGGCTTCTGTAGTAAAGCCTTGAGGTTGGCCAACCTGTCCTGGGGGCTCAGTGTCTCGGCGTCGGTGGGCAGCGCGTCTCCTTCGTCCAGACGCATCTCTTTGATGAAGCGCGATGGCTCGCAAGCCATGCTCTCGCGCACACGTTTGCGCTTCTTGCACCAGGTGATGGTGAGACTGCGCTGTGCGCGTGTGATGCCTACGTACATCAAGCGACGCTCTTCTTCGATGCGCTGAGCGAAGTCGTCAGGTGGGGCATCGGGGTCGCCTTTATGCGGCAGGATGCCCTCCTCCACGCCGACCATGAATACATGTCCAAACTCCAGACCTTTGGCGGCGTGCAGCGTGGACATGCGCACGGCATCCGGGTCGTGATCACGGCCTTCGAGCATGCCCATAAGGGCAACCATTTGAGTCAAGTCGAGCAAGGATTTTTCGGTATCGGTACCCTCCCGCCCGCCATGGCCTTTTTCTTTGAGCCAGTTGAGGAAATCGAGTACGTTGAGCCATTTGTCTTGTGCCTGTTTGTCATCGAAGGTGCCGTACAGATAGGCTTCATAGTCGATGGCTTTCATCAAATCGTCGAGTACCTCGGCGGCATTCTCTCCGGTGCCCGCAGCGCCGACCCGCGAGGCGCGTGCCTCGAGCTGATTGATGAAATCGCAGAACTCGCGCAGCGGTGCGAGCTGACGCTCAGGGAGTTTTGCCTCAATACCGCCTTTGAAGACGGCCTCAAATAAAGAGCATTGCCACTGGTGGGAAAACTCCCCCAGCGCTTCGAGCGTGGCTTGTCCTATGCCTCTGCGTGGCGTGGTCACAGCGCGAATGAACGCAGGGTCATCGTCCGCATTCGCAATCAGGCGCAGGTAACTGACGATATCTTTGATCTCGGCACGATCGAAAAAACTCTGGCCGCCGGATATCACGTAGGGTATGCGTTCGCGACGCAAGGCTTTTTCAAGTAGGCGCGCCTGATGATTGCCGCGGTACAGGATTGCATAATCAGAAAATCGGGCGCGGCGCTCAAATTTGTGCGCCGACAGCATGATGGCGACCTGATCGGCTTCCGCCTCGTCATCGTCCATGGCCATCACACGAATCGGGTCGCCCGCGCCATGGTCGGACCATAAGGTCTTCTCGAACAGCTTGGGGTTGTTGCCGATCACGGCGTTCGCCGCTTGCAGGATGCGCGTGCTTGAGCGGTAGTTTTGCTCCAGCTTGATGAGTTTGAGGTCCGGAAAATCTTCCTGAAGGGTGCGCAGGTTTTCCATGGTGGCACCGCGCCAGGCATAGATGGCCTGATCGTCGTCGCCGACGGCGGTAAACAGGGGCTTCTTGCCGGGGCCGGTAACCAGTAGCTTGACCATCTCGTACTGGCAGGTATTGGTGTCCTGGTATTCGTCCAGCAAGAAGTAGCGTAGCCGGCGCTGCCAGCGGTCGCGCGCAGAGTCGTCGTCGCGAAAGAGTTGGACGGGCAAACGAATGAGATCGTCAAAATCGACAGCTTGGTAGCTGTTCAGCGTGGCAAGATAATTGCGATAGAGGCGCGCGGCTTGCGCTTCGTTATCGTCTTTGGCGCGCGCGATGGCTTCATCAGGCGTCATTAGCGCGTTCTTCCACAGTGACATGAGATTTTGCAGGCGGCGTATCGCAGCTTTGTCGGTGGTGGCGGAAAGATCCTGCACGATGGCAAAGCAATCATCGCTGTCCATGATGGAAAAGCGCTCTTTGAGTCCGAGGTGCTTTGCTTCACGACGCAAGATCTGCACCCCCAGCGAGTGGAAGGTGGACACGGTCAATTGCTTTGCCAGTGCAGGCTCTTGGAGCAGCTTAGTCACCCGCTCGCGCATTTCGGTGGCTGCCTTGTTGGTAAAGGTCAGCGCCGCGATATGCTTTGCTTCGTAGTTGCAAGCGTCGATCAGATGCGCAATCTTTTGCGTGATCACGCGGGTTTTCCCGGACCCAGCGCCGGCGAGCACAAGGCAGGGGCCGTCGATGTAATTAACTGCGGCGCGCTGGGGCGCATTCAGGCCGTGCTGCATTGGGACAGTTGTGAGCGGATAGGATGCCGTTTTGCGGGATAGCTGGCCGAGTAGACTCCGGCAGACCCGCATTGTAGCGAATCTTGCCGTGGTACCGGGCGTGCGTGATACAGTGATCAGTGGCGTGATTCCCCGCTTAACTTGACCTTCCTGATGAAATTCACTCACCTAATCGAGATCAACGCCGCCAATAATCCACTGATCGCTCCGCTCTCGCGCGAGCAGCTCTGGCGCGGTCTGGTGGTGCGTGCCGAACGGCCGACGCTGTTCGTGATGGGATTGGATTCGTGCGAAATCACGCAGCGCTCGGACTATGCCCTATCAAGGATCCTCTCGTTTGGTCAGCTCAAAGTGCGCGATGAAGTCCGTTTTGAGCCGCTTGAGCGTGTGCATTACCATGTGCCCAAGCAGGATGATATCCCCGTGTCTGACCTGACCATGACGGTCGAGGAACCGCAACCGGGGGCGCTATTTGTGCGCTTTGAATATGACGATCATCAGCGTGATGTGGAAGGCGATGAAACTGCGTTCTACAACGAGTTTCGTCGGGAGGCCTACAAAGAGGCAGATATCGATACCATCAGAATGATTCGCCAGCTGGCTGCCGAGGGACGGTTGGATGCCCCCCTGCAGTGAGTGAGGGTCGGTGGCCTGGCGATTGCGGGCGATCAGATATCCACTGGATCGACTTCGAGTGACCACCGCAGGCGTGTTTTCATGGCGCGCAGCGCGGGCATCCATCGGGTGAGGAAGGCTTGGAGCTGCGCACGGGATTCGCACTCGAGCAAAAGCTGCGCGCGCTCGACACCTGCCACGCGGGTGATGGTCAGCGGCACCGGCTCGTTCATCCGGATGCCTTCATGGGGCAGCTGCGCGCTGGCTGAGCGAAGAAATTCGAGGGCCATAGGCAGTGTTTTAGCTTCGGCACGCAATAACGCCTGATGAATGAAGGGCGGCAGACCGGCAGCGCGTCGCTCGTTGAGCGTGGCCTCGGCAAAACCGGCATAGTCATGCGCTAGTAAGGCGTGGTACAGCGGATGTTGCGGATATCGCGTTTGCAACAACACCTCGCTACGGCGCTCTTGCGACATCGCTGCTCTGCCCGCTCTGCCAGCGACTTGCATTAGTTGTGCAAACAGACGTTCGCCAGCACGGTAGTCGTGCGAGAACAGCGCCGTGTCGGGGTTGATCACACCCACGAGCGTCAAGCGCTGAAAGTCATGACCTTTGGCGACCATCTGCGTCCCCAGCAGAATATCGACATCGCCACGGTGAACCGCCTCAAACGCCTGCTGAGCGCTGCCTTTGCGGCGCGTGGAATCGGCGTCGATCCGTAGCACACGGGCCATGGGAAAAGTGGCTTTCAGATGTTCTTCGATGCGCTGTGTGCCGCGCCCCAGGGCTTGCAGATCAAGATTGCCACAAGTGGGGCAGGACACCGGCACCCGCAATTCAAGACTGCAGTGATGACAACGCAAACGCCGCTCAGGCTTGTGCAGCACCATGTAGGCAGTGCAGCGGCGGCAGTGACTGATCCAGCCACAGGCATCGCAGTGCATGACGGGCGCATAGCCGCGGCGATTGAGAAAGAGCAGCGATTGCTCCCCATGCGCCAGACGATCATGCAACGCTGCGATCATCGGGGCTGACAATCCCTCTGGTGCCTTGTCGCGTTCGATGTCGATCAATCCGATTCTTGGTAGCGACGCTTGCACCACCGCCCGCTGCGTTAGGTTCAGCCTACGGTAACGCCCGCTGCCGGCGTGATGCCAGCTTTCTATCGACGGCGTCGCCGAGCCCAGGACGACAGGAATATTCAACTGGCGTGCACGCCACACGGCCAGATCGCGTGCCGAGTACCGCAGTCCCTCCTGCTGCTTGTAGGAGGGGTCGTGTTCTTCATCAATCACGACGAGCCGCAGATGCGGTAGCGAGGCCAGCACAGCCAGCCGGGTACCCAACACGATGTCGGCGTGCGCTTCGTGGGCAGACAACCAGTGTCGAAGCCGCTCTGCTTCGGATAACTGGCTGTGCAAGGTGGCCACCGTCAGGTGCGGAAAGCGGGCGCGCACATGATGCTCGAGTTGGGGCGTGAGGTTAATCTCTGGCACAAGTAACAGAATTTGTGCGCGCGTACTGCTTTGCCTGGCCTGTTCGAGCAGCGCCTGCGCTGCATGCAAATACACCTCGGTCTTGCCGCTGCCAGTCACGCCATGGAGCAAAAAGGGGGCAAATTCTCTTTTGCGCGTGATGGCGTCGACCGCTGCGCGCTGTTCATCGTTTAAGACGGGTGCTGAATTTGGCGATGAATCTGGCGCGGGGTTGACTTCCGGGTCGACAGCGGGGAGGGTTGTCGATGCAGCGGGCGCGTGGAGTTTTTTGAGCACCCTGTCGATGGATGCCGGCTTGGCTTCGCGCAAATGTTTGGGTAAGCCGGGCAGGGCAACTTCGCCCAGTGGGCGATGGTAATAATCTGCAGCAAAGCGGCACAACGCAATCCATTCCGACGAGAGCGGCGCGATCGGGGCCCTGAGCGCGATGACATCACGCAGCTTGCCTTCATCCACATCGCTACTGTCGAGCACATCAAGAATCAGGCCTGTGACTTCTCTTCGCCCGAAAGGGACGCGCACCAATTGACCGACTTGGGGGAAAGACGTCTCGGTTGTCGTGTGAGTCCAGCGATAGTCAAATGTCGTGTCGAGAGGCGTATCGAGAGCGACTTTCAGAATTTTTTTTGACACGACGAAAAAATTGTTGATAAAAATTTTTGCTGAAACACCGCTTCCAACATTGTGGTGATGAAGTTTTACAAACGAGATTGTCGGAAAGTGTCCCTCTGCATCGACCGATATCCCTATTAGTTTCCGGAGTTCTCCTTCACCCGTCTACTTAAAGTGGTTCCTCAAAAGCTGGGCTAAATCGGTGTCCAGCAAAGCATTTTTTTGCTATCCACATTTTCTGTGGATAACTTTGTGCGCAACTGGGGCTTGACAGACGAAAACCCTGATTCCATGCGGCTTCAAACAATTTGCTCAGGCGTAATGCAGCCAGCTGGCATCAATAAAATCAATGGTTTGGAGAATCTCACTCGGGCGGGAAAAATTTTTCAATTTATTTTCTACCTGTCTTGACAAGCCGGTATTTTGTGAACAAGTCCCCCGAAACAGCGGATCGGGCTTGCACTAGAAACAATTCCATGTTCTTTTTCGCCTGCACCGCTCGCCCCCCCAGAATGCAACGCAAAGCTGAGCAAGGATTCATCGCGGGTGACCGGTTGAATGGCAAGGCCAGCGCTTTCGCATCGTACGGAAATTTTCCACCATTCTGTGGATATCTTTGTGAACAAGCTCGGCTTCTTCTGTATGTCAAGTGTCACGACGCCGATTTTTGACGACTGAGCGTTTTATTTTGCAAGGAGCGGGCCTATATAAATCATGGGGTTGCCGAAGAATTTTACTTTCTTCTCTGATTTTCTTTCCCAAGTCCTTGATTCACCGTGCGGGTGCACGAGTGTGCATAACTGGAGCATCTCCCGCATGAACACCGCCCGCATTTTTTCAAAAGAAGCCGTTCTGCTCAGCGGCGCATGGCGCGGCTGATCTCATGCACCGCGTCGACCATGGCGGTGACCGATTCCGGGGGTGTGAACTGGGAAATGCCGTGCCCCAGATTGAACACATGCCCGCTGCCCGGGCCGGGCGCGCCAAACGAGAGCAACGCTTTTTCAACTTCGGCGCGTATCTGCTCAGGCTTGGCGAACAGGACATTGGGATCCAGATTGCCCTGAAGCGCCACCTTGTGGCCGACGGCGGCGCGCGCCTTGCCGAGGTTGACGGTCCAGTCCAGTCCCACGGCATCCGCGCCACAATCAGCGATCTCTTCTAGCCATAGGCCGCCACCTTTGGTGAAGACAATGCAGGGAATGCGCTGGCCGTCATGGTCGCGCTTCAAGCGCTTGATGACTTCGCGCATGTACTGCAAAGAAAACGCCTGATACACGCCGTCGGCTAGCGCGCCACCCCACGTGTCAAAGATCATGACAGCCTGTGCACCGGCATCGATTTGTGCATTCAGGTAGGCCGCTACTGCCTGCGCGTTCACATCGAGGATGTGGCGCATGAGATCGGGGCGGTCGTACAGCATGGTTTTCACCTGCCGGAAATCATCCGAGCCGCCGCCCTCCACCATGTAGCATGCCAGCGTCCAGGGGCTTCCGGAAAAACCGATCAAAGGTACGCGGCCATTGAGCGATTTACGTATCTGGGTGACCGCATCGAAGACATACTGCAAGAGCGAAAGATCTGGCGCACGCAAGGCGCGTACCGCCGATTCATCGCGTAAAGGGTGGGCAAAACGCGGGCCCTCACCCTCGGCGAACGACAAGCCAAGACCCATGGCATCTGGCACGGTGAGAATATCGGAGAACAAAATGGCCGCATCAAGCGCATAGCGATCAAGTGGCTGCAGTGTGACTTCGGTCGCATAATCGGGATTGGTGGCCAGTCCCATGAACGAGCCCGCCTTCGCGCGAGTAGCCCGGTACTCGGGCAAATAACGACCGGCCTGACGCATCAGCCACAGAGGCGTGTATTGCGTGGGCTGGCGTAGCAGCGCACGCAAAAAAGTATCGTTCTGCAGTGGGGCAAAGGTGGTCGACATCCGTGTCCTTGTGGCGATGTTCGGAGAAGGCCGTATTATCGCCGAAAGGACTCACGACTCTGGAGAAATTGCGTGTCGCTTACTGAAGGGCGCGACATCCCGGTTGTTGGTGGAACGGAGAATCAGGGTGCCACCACCAGTTCAACACCTGCGTCGAGAAGCAAGCGCATCAATGCTTGCGGTGGTGGCGCATCACAGAACAACTTGTCTATCTCGGAGAGCTGCGTGATCCGCACCAGAGCCTGCCTGTCGAACTTGGTCCGATCGGCAACCAACCAGACTTCGCGAGATTGCTCAATGATGGCCTGAGCCACTTTGACTTCGCGGGGATCAAAGTCGCGTAGGGTGCCATCGGGCTCAATGCTCGAGACACCGATGATTCCGATATCCACCTTGAACTGCCGGATGAAATCCACGGTGGCCTCGCCGACGATGGCGCGATCACGGCCTCGCACCACACCACCCGCAACAATCACCTCGCACTCGGACTGGCCAGAAAGAATGGCAGCGACGTTGAGATTATTGGTCACCACATGCAGGCCCTGATGATGAACCAGCGCACGCGCCACCTCTTCTGTTGTCGTTCCGATATTGATCAGTAACGAGCAGCCCGGGCGCACCCGATCAGCGACGGCCGAGGCGATACGACGCTTGGCTTCGCTATTGAGCACCTGTCGATGGCTGTAGTCGATGTTCTCGACCGACGAGGGCAGCCCAACGCCACCATGATAACGGGCCAGCAGCTGGGCTTCCTCCATCAGCTTGACGTCGCGGCGCACGGTCTGCGGTGTCACGCCCAGCGCCTGGGCCAGGTCCTCTACCGAGACAGTCACCTCACGGCGCACCACCTCGAGCAGCTGACGTTGGCGAGGATTGAGGGTCATCGTCTGGCTCCTGCCCGCCATGGGCATGACATCGACATAGCAAAAGTGAAATAATGAAAGCAAACGAACTTTTCAGAACGGCCATTTGTTGCTTTTTGTTCGTTTAGCGTCTATCTTTATTCGTATTATCGTCAGACCAAGTTCACTTGGCAATTCCTGTGCGAAAGGTCAACCGCCTTTTTTCGCAGTCGCCGGCACCTCATCCCTCGGCCGGCGTTTCACTGATTTTCTTCTGCCCGGCCTTTGTCGGGAAACCGGGCCTGGGCCCGAGACTGAACCTTGTGGCGGCGGGGGTTTGCGCGAATGGATTCCTCAAATCGACTGGACTGTGATCTGCTGATTGTCGGTGGCGGCATCAATGGTGCGGGCATTGCGCGCGATGCGGCCGGTCGCGGGTTGTCGGTCGTGCTGTGCGACAAAGATGACCTTGCTGCGCACACGTCATCGGCCTCGACCAAACTGATTCATGGGGGCCTGCGCTATCTCGAACACTATGAGTTCGGGCTGGTCAGGAAAGCACTGATCGAGCGTGAAGTGCTGCTGCGCTCGGCACCGCATATCATGTGGCCGATGCGTTTCGTGATGCCGCATGATAAAGGCCAGCGCCCGGCATGGGTGATCCGTGCCGGCATGCTGGTGTACGACTATCTGGCCCAACGCGAGATTCTTCCCGGCTCGGGGAGTATCGATCTTCGCGCGCATCCCGCCGGCAAACCGCTGAAACCAGATTTCACGAAAGGCTTTATCTACTCCGATGGCTGGGTCGACGATGCGCGCCTCGTCGTGCTCAATGCCATGGACGCGGCTGAAAAAGGCGCCAGTGTGCTCACGCATACGAACTGTACTTCGGCAGTGCGTGAGGGCGATCGCTGGAGGGTTACGCTGCAACAGCCCGATGGCAAGAAGCTGCAACTACGCGCTCGAGGACTGGTGAATGCTGCCGGTCCGTGGGCAGCGCAATTCCTGCAGCAAGCCGCTCATTGTCCGAGCGCGAAATCACTTCGGCTAATCAAGGGCAGCCATATCGTGGTCAAGAAGCTCTTTGATCATCCGTACGCCTACATTTTTCAGAATCCCGACGGACGCATTGTGTTCGCGATTGATTACGAACAGGATTTCACCTTGGTCGGCACAACGGATATCGAATACAGCGGCAACACGGACAAGGTGGCAATCGATCAGGATGAGATCGATTACTTGTGCAAACTCACCGAGCGTTATTTCCGCCAGCCGTTAACCCCTTCCGATGTGGTGTGGTCGTTTTCCGGCGTGCGCCCTCTGCTGGAAGATGCGTCATCCAATGCATCGGAAATTACCCGTGATTACAGCTTGACTATCGATGGCGAGACCGCGCCCCTACTCAGCGTCTTTGGCGGCAAGATCACGACCTTCCGCAAATTGGCCGAAGAAGCCGTCAATATTCTCGCGCCACGGCTGGGCAATCAGCGCGGCCCGTGGACAGCGCAGGCCTGCTTGCCGGGTGGTGATCTGTTCGGCAGCACACCGCAAAATCGCGCGGTGCTGGAGTTCGACCGTTATGTGCATGGGCTGCAGCAACGGTATGCCTGGCTGACACCAAAAGTCGTCCGCCGCTATGCGCGCGCCTATGGCACGCCCACGCATAAGCTGCTGGACGGTAAAAACTCACTGAGCGACATGGGCGAGCCGCTGGCTGACGGTCTGTATCCGGCCGAATTGAACTACCTGACGACTTTTGAATGGGCTGCGTCGAGCACCGATATACTCTGGCGACGCAGCAAGCTTGGCCTTCATGTACCGCCAGAGACAGCACAGAAAATCGATCACTGGATCTCAACGCAGGGCGTCAGTCATCGAGTGACATAAAACCGGCAAAGCATGCCAACCCGACTCCGGATTTTCCCACGGTCGGTAATGAGGAGATAGCGTGCGTCTTGAATTACAAGGCGTTGGCGTCAGAATCGGCGCTGACACTCACCTCTACCCCACTACCGTTGCGCTCATGCCCGGCGCAATTAATGTCTTGCTCGGCCCTACGCTGGCAGGCAAAACTACACTGATGCGGGTCATGGCCGGACTGGATCGCCCGAGCGAAGGCAGCGTGCGAGTCGACGGCATCGATGTCACCAACGTGCCCGTGCGCGAGCGCAATCTCGCCATGGTCTATCAGCAATTTATCAATTACCCTTCACTCTCGGTCTTCGACAACATTGCCTCACCGCTGCGCATCAGCGGGAAGCTCTCGGAAGCGCAAATCCACCAGCGGGTCAATGAGATGGCAGAGCGTCTGCACATCTCTGGCTACCTCGACCGCTTGCCCGCCGCGCTGTCGGGTGGTCAGCAACAGCGCACGGCACTGGCGCGAGCACTGATCAAGGAAGCCAGCCTGTTGCTGCTTGATGAGCCTCTGGTGAACCTTGATTACAAACTGCGTGAGGAATTGCGCCGTGAGCTGGCGGAGCTTTTTTCTTCCGGCGAGACCACCGTGGTGTATGCCACGACCGAGCCTCTGGAAGCCTTGCAGCTGGGCGGTCAGACCTTGCTCATGCACGAAGGATGCGTCCTGCAACACGGCGCGACACTGTCGGTTTTCAATGCGCCCGTTTCACTTCAGGCAGCGCGTACGTTCAGCGACCCGCCTATTAATTTGATGAGCGCCAGCATTTCACATGGCGTGGCGCAGCTTGCGGAGGGTATCGCGATACCTCTGACGTCAGCGCAGCAAGCCAGGCTGGCGGGCCTTGATCGCGTCATGCTCGGCCTGCGAGCACACTGCCTGCATGCATCCTCGCGCAGCGGTGATTTTGCGCTCGATGGCACAATCGACCTGGCCGAAATCAGTGGGTCGGAGACCTTTGTGCACATGAAGCGCGGAAGCTTAGCGCTGGTCGCCCAACTACCGGGCGTGCATGAGCTGGCGTTGGGGTCAGCGATGACCCTGCATTTCCAGCCCGATGCGCTGTTCATCTTCAATACGGAGGGCGCGTTGGTATCTGCGCCCGGCGCGGCAGGAGTCTGAGATGGCACGCATAGAGCTCGCTGGTCTCGCGCACAGCTACAAACCGAATCCCTCGCAAGCATCGGATTATGCGCTGCGCCCGATGGACATGACCTGGAGTGACGGTGGCGCCTATGCGCTGCTCGGTCCTTCGGGCTGTGGCAAAACGACGCTGCTGAATATTATTTCGGGGTTAGTGAAACCCTCGCAAGGCAAGGTGCTGTTCGACGGCAAAGATGTCACGCAGCTGCCGACCGAAGCGCGCAACATCGCGCAGGTGTTTCAGTTTCCCGTAATTTACGACACGATGACGGTGGGCGAAAATCTCGCCTTCCCATTGAAAAACCGCGGTTGGAAACAAGCGGATATCAACAAGCGGATATCGCAGATCGCCGAGATACTGGAACTCAGTGGCGATCTGAAGCATCGCGCCAGTGGCCTTAGCGCCGATGCAAAGCAAAAGATTTCGCTGGGTCGGGGTCTGGTACGACCGGACGTGGCCGCAGTACTGTTCGACGAGCCACTGACCGTGATCGACCCGCACCTCAAATGGCTACTTCGCCGCAAGCTGAAAGAGATTCATCACGAGCTCAAGCTCTCGCTGATCTACGTAACGCACGATCAGATTGAAGCACTGACCTTCGCCGATCAGGTGGTCGTGATGACGGAGGGCGAAGTGGTGCAAATCGGCAGCGCACAACAACTGTTTGAAGCACCTGCGCATACGTTTGTTGGCTACTTTATCGGTAACCCGGGCATGAACCTGATCACTGCCGCACTGAGCGCGGATGGCGTGAGAATTTCCGGCGTGCGCGAATTGCTCCCGGTGCGGCGCGGCTTGCGGATGGGTGAAACACTGACACTGGGCATTCGGCCTGAGTTCATCGAATGCGTTCCAGTAGGCTCAACAGGCAGTCTGCGTGCACGGGTCATCGCGGCTCGCGACCTGGGAACACACTGGCTGATCGAGTGCCAGCTGGGCGAGCATCGCATCGCGGCCAAGCAGCGCGCGCTACAAGCCGTCAACGCCGGCGATGAGATCGGCGTGGTGTTGCCCGACGAGCGCATTCTGTATTACGTGAACGAGAGGCGCGTGGCATGAAGACATATAACAATAAAGCCTGGTGGTTGGTGTTGCCGGTGATTCTGTCCGTGGCCTTCTCGGCGATAATGCCACTGATGACGGTTGTGAATTATTCAGTGCAGGACATTCTGGGGCCGGATCAAGCGGTTTTCGTCGGGATGGAATGGTTCAAGGACGTGATGCGCGATGAAGACCTGCACGGCGCTTTTTTTCGCCAGCTGTGGTTCTCGCTGGCTGTGCTGGCCATTGAAATTCCCCTGGGGATCGGCGTGGCACTGACGATGCCGCAGCAGGGCTGGCGCGCGTCGCTGTCGCTAGTCATTGTCGCCCTGCCCCTGCTGATTCCCTGGAATGTGGTGGGCACGATCTGGCAGATCTTCGGGCGCGGCGATATCGGTCTGATGGGCAAGCTGATCAATGACATCGGCATTTCCTACAATTACACCGGCGACTCGATGGATGCCTGGTTGACGGTGTTGCTGATGGATATATGGCACTGGACACCGTTGGTGGTGCTGCTGTGCTACGCGGGTTTGCGCGCCATCCCCGATGCCTATTATCAGGCGGCGAAAATTGACGGCGCATCGCGCTTTGCTGTGTTCCGTTTTATTCAGCTGCCGAAGATGCGTAATGTACTGATGATCGCAGTGCTCTTGCGCTTCATGGACAGTTTCATGATCTACACCGAGCCATTTGTACTGACGGGGGGCGGGCCGGGCAATGCAACCACCTTCTTGTCGCAATATCTGACGCAGAAAGCGGTCGGCCAGTTCGATCTGGGGCCGGCAGCCGCGTTCTCGCTGATCTACTTCTTGATCATTTTGCTGTTCTCATTCGTGCTCTATAACTGGATGCAGCGTGTGGGCACGGGAGATAAATCATGATGCGTCAGACGGTGTCGCGACTGCTGCTCGTCCTGTTCCTGGGACTCTCGCTGCTGCCCATTTACTGGATGCTGAACATGTCGCTCAAGACAAATGAGGAAATTCTCGGCGTCATGACGATGTGGCCAGCCCATCTGACTTTTAATAATTACACGACGATCTTCACTGACGAGTCTTGGTACAGCGGCTATATTAACTCCATCATTTATGTGGTGATGAATATGGTGATGTCGGTGCTATTGGCACTACCGGCCGCCTACGCATTCTCGCGGTATTCCTTCATTGGAGACAAGCATCTTTTCTTCTGGTTGCTGACCAATCGCATGACGCCGCCGGCAGTGTTCCTGCTACCCTTCTTTCAGTTGTATTCGACATTCGGCATGATGGATACATACATCGCTGTCGCTCTGGCACACCTGCTTTTCAATGTGCCGCTTGCCGTATGGATTCTGGAAGGTTTCATGTCGGGGATACCGAAAGAGATCGACGAGACAGCCTACATCGACGGTTACAGCTTCCCGACATTTTTTGTGAAAATCTTTCTGCCTCTGATCAAGTCAGGAATCGGCGTGACCGCCTTCTTCTGCTTCATGTTCAGCTGGGTAGAGCTGCTGTTGGCGCGCACGCTGACCTCGGTGAACGCCAAACCCATTGCAGCAACGATGACACGCACGGTGTCGGCTGCCGGCATGGACTGGGGTGTACTGGCGGCTGCCGGCACGCTGACGATTGTGCCGGGTGCGCTGGTGATCTGGTTTGTACGGCATTACATCGCCAAAGGCTTTGCGATGGGGAGGGTCTGATATGGGGGGTGCGTTTTCCTGGATGGCTTGGACCACCGAGATCGCAATTTTCTTTATTGGCGTGGTGCTGATGCTGATCGGCATGACGATCTGGCAAATTCGCTCGCCCAGTATTGAGCGCAAGGGCTTTCTTCCCATACCGACGACGCGCGGTGACCGATTGTTCATCGGGCTGCTCTCCGCGGCCTATGTGAATCTGGCTTGGGCCGGCGTGACCGATATGACGCAATGGTTTGCGGCCGTGCTGGGGTTTATCGTTTTGCTGGTAATGATGCGTTGGGGTTAGCAACACCTTGGGTCAGCCTCGACTCATCCTGTCACCGGGCTTCTTCCCACCGGTGTCAGTCTGTCAGTCCGGGAAGGTGCGAAGAGGAGACTAGATGAAACTGAAATTAAGTGCGATCGCTGTCGCTGCCATGCTGGCCTCAGGCGCGTCCTGGGCAGACATGAAAGCCGCAGAACAGTGGGTGGATAAGGAATTTCAACCATCGACCCTGTCGAGAAAACAGCAACTTGATGAAATGAAGTGGTTCATCGATGCAGCCGCAAAGCTCAAAGCCAAGGGCGTCAAGGAAATCAATGTCGTGTCCGAAACGATTGACACGCATGTGTATGAGTCCAAGACGATGGCCAAGGCATTCGAGGAAATCACCGGCATCAAGGTCAATCATGATCTGATTCAGGAAGGTGATGTGGTCGAGAAGTTGCAGACCTCGATGCAGTCCGGCAAATCGATCTATGACGGCTGGATCTCGGATTCTGATCTGATCGGTACCCACTTCCGCTATGGCGCGATTGAGCCGCTGTCGGATTTCATGGCGGGCGCCGGCAAGGAATTCACCAACCCCGGTCTGGATCTGAAAGACTTCATCGGCATCAGCTTTGTGACTGGCCCAGACCGAAAAATCTATCAGCTCCCTGATCAGCAGTTTGCCAACCTGTACTGGTTCCGTGCCGACTGGTTTGGCCGCAAGGATCTGCAGGACAAGTTCAAGGCCAAGTATGGCTACGATCTGGGCGTGCCGCAGAACTGGTCGGCGTATGAAGATATTGCGAACTTCTTCACGAACGAAGTGAAAGAGCTCGATGGCAAGAAGGTCTTTGGCCACATGGACTACGGTAAGAAAGACCCCTCGCTGGGCTGGCGATTTACCGATGCCTGGCTGTCGATGGCAGGTACTGCCGACAAGGGAATCCCGAATGGCATGCCGATTGATGAGTGGGGTATCCGCGTCGCAGCGGACAAGTGCACCCCGGTGGGGGCGTCGGTGGCTCGCGGTGGCGCGACTAACTCTCCTGCTGCAGTGTACGCGCTGACCAAGTATGTGGACTGGATGAAGCTGTATTCGCCCAAAGAAGCCATGGGCATGACCTTCTCCGAAGCCGGCCCAGTGCCAGGGCAAGGTCAGATCGCTCAGCAGATCTTCTGGTACACCGCATTTACCGCATCGATGAGCAAGGCGCCCGCCGTGAATAATGCGGACGGTTCGCCGAAGTGGCGCATGGCCCCAGGTCCACATGGCCCGTACTGGAAAGAAGGCATGCAGAACGGCTACCAGGACGTGGGTTCCTGGACCTTCTTTAAATCGACGCCGGATGAGCGCAAGTCAGCCGCATGGCTGTACGCCCAGTTCATCAACGCGAAGACAACATCACTAAAGAAGTCTATTGTTGGCCTGACCTTTGTGCGCGACTCAGACATTCGTCATGAGTACTTCACGAAAAATGCCAACAAGTACGGCGGCCTGATCGAGTTTTACCGCAGTCCGGCCCGCGTGGCATGGACGCCGACGGGTACCAATGTGCCTGACTATCCCAAGCTCGCGCAGCTCTGGTGGAAGAATGTAGCGACGGCCGTCACCGGTGAGAAAACTCCTCAGGCTGCGATGGACAACTTGGCGGATGAGATGGACAAGGTGATGGAACGTCTCCAGCGGGCTGGCATGAAAAACTGCCCGCCAAAACTGAACGAGAAGAGCGATCCGAGCAAATGGCTCTCGGATAAAAACGCCCCATGGAAAAAGCTGGCCAACGAGAAGCCCAAGGGCGAGACTATCGCTTACGAGAAGCTGCTCCAGGCTTGGAAAGAAGGTCGCGTAAAATAATTTTGCGCTCGGGGTGTTGCGAGGATAGGCCTTCCTTGCCACACCCCACCGGATGACCTGATGCGCGGCGTAGCCGCGCATTTTTTTGCCCGGCTGTTCTTGATCTGATTGACTTCAGTGAGGCCCTCATGGCAGAGCAATTCATTCTGGCGATAGACCAGGGCACGACCAGTTCGCGTGCGATCCTGTTTAACCGTAGCGGCCGGATTCATGGCATAGCGCAGCAGGAGTTTCGACAGATTTTCCCCAGCCCGGGCTGGGTCGAGCATGACGCCAACGAGATCTGGCACTCGCAACTGACCGTTGCCCGACGAGTGATGAGAGATCATCAGCTGGCGGCGACTGATATTGCGGCTATTGGCATCACGAACCAGCGCGAAACATCCGTGCTGTGGGATCGCACCACGGGCGAGCCCGTAGCTCACGCCATCGTCTGGCAGGACAGGCGTGCGGCAGGACTGTGCGACACGCTTAAGGCCGAGGGCAAGGGCGAATTGTTTCGTAAAAAGACGGGGCTGGTGATCGATGCCTATTTTTCGGGAACTAAGCTGCGCTGGCTACTGGACAATGTGCCTGGCGCGCGGTCTCGCGCTGAGCGAGGCGAACTGGCGTTTGGCACCGTAGACGCCTGGCTGGTCTACAAGCTATCCGGCGAACACCTCACCGACACCAGTAACGCATCGCGCACGATGCTATTCAATATCCACACGCTGGACTGGGATGATGAGCTTTTGGATATCCTGAAGATTCCGCGCGTGATTCTTCCAAGAGTGGTCCCTAGCAGCGGCACGGCGGCCTACGCATCGGAAGCTTTTTTGGGCGGCCGCATTCCGATTGCTGGCATTGCTGGCGATCAGCAGGCGGCAACCTATGGCCAGGCCTGCTTTCATCCAGGCATGGTCAAGAGTACCTACGGCACAGGCTGTTTCATTCTGATGAATACGGGTAGCGCCGTGGACTCGCACAATCAACTGCTGACTACCATTGGCTGGACTACCGGAGAGGCCACGTCTCGATCGACAGACTATATGGTCGAGGGCGGCGTATTCATGGGGGGCGCGACAGTGCAGTGGCTGCGCGACGGGCTCGGGATCATCAAGCAATCCTCTGAGGTGGAGGCGCTGGCAGCCTCGGTGCCCGATAGTGATGGCATCAGCTTCGTGCCGGCGTTTTCGGGCCTTGGAGCGCCGCACTGGGACGCCTATGCGCGCGGGACTCTGTTAGGGATCACCCGCGGCACAAGCGCCGGGCATATCGCCCGCGCCGCACTGGAAGGCATTGCGTTTCAGACCGCCGATGTGATCGCTGCCATGCAAAAAGATGCGGGTACCCCAATTCTCGAGTTGCGCGTGGATGGCGGCGCAGCGCGAAATAACCTGCTGATGCAGTTTCAGGCAGATATTCTGAATGTGCCTGTGGTACGTCCGGAAGTGACCGAAACAACCGCACTGGGCGCGGCGTATCTGGCAGGTTTGGGCGTGGGCTTCTGGGCAGGGCAAGAGGAAATCGCCGCTCAATGGCATGTCGAGCAGCGATTTGAACCGCAGATGTCCAAGGATGAGCGTCTGTCGCGACTGGAGATCTGGCAGCGCGCGATTGCGCGCGCCTCTGCTTGGGTGGCTTGAGATTGACGGTGGCGGGAGGTGTCGAGTCGCGGGGGCTTGCCTACTGGGCCTCGGCCGCTTCCTGATTGATGAGCGCCCGATAGAGATGCTGACGTATCTTGACGATAAGATCCTGACTGCCAGGCTGCGCCGGTAAAAACTGTGTGATGTCTGCAAGCGCCTGCAGCACAGGAATATTGTCAGGCTCGCGATCAGGTATCCGCGCGTAAAGCGCTGTGGCATAGCGCAGACTGTTATCGGTGGAGAGATTCCAGATTAATTTGGCGGCCAGGGGGATGAGCACGCTCTTTTCAGCAGGGGCATCGTCAATGATGCCGAGGGTTTGTTGAATAAGTAGGTCATCCATCGAGCCCGGATGATGCCTGTTGAGAGCGGATAGCTGCAAGCAGGTCCTCAGCTGTACCTGGCTCGAACGCTGACGTGACTCTGCCATCAGGTGCTGTGTAATACTCCGTATATAAG
>OMID01000023.1 GCA_900299005.1 Oxalobacteraceae bacterium | reverse complement strand
GCAAGGCGCCCCCAACGCGGCCAGCGACATTTTGATGGAGCCTCTTATAATTTGAGCCCCTGAATGCATTTGCCAAAGGAAGAGAAAAGGAAGTCGTCATGCTGAAAAAAATCGTCCTGATGATGTTTGTAGTGCTGTCGAGCGCCACCACCCCTGCCGAGTCGGCTGACAAAAGCCCATTGGTAATCAGTCAAGCGCAAGCGCGTGCAACGGTGGGGAAAATGTCGAACAGCGCTGCGTTCCTGCAGATAGAAAATCAAGGCAAATCCGAAGATACGCTGTTGTCAGCCTCAAGCCCGGTGGCTTCGCGCGTCGACATCCATTCCATGAGCAAGGAGGGCGATGTGATGAAAATGCGGGCAGTCGACCGTGTGGCCATCAAGCCTGGCGAAAAGATCACTATGCTGCCGGGTCAGGGTTATCACCTGATGCTGATGGAGTTGAAGACACCGCTGAAGATCGGCGAGAAAATTCCCCTTACCCTGGTTTTTCGTCATGCCGGGAAACTGAACGTGACCATGGAAGTCATCGACATGGCCATCACTGGCAAACAGCATGGCGAGCATGGCACCGGTAAGGACGATGACCTGCACAATCACCATAAGCACTGACCACAAATCCCGCCGCAGGCCAGTTAAGGCGAATAACAAGTTCGGCCTTACTGCGCCTCATAATGCCGGTACACCGATCGGCCGCCCGCATCATCAAACAACACGACGTCAAAGGCGTCGCGACGCTCGCCCCTGATTTCCATGCCGGGACTTCCTATCGGCATGCCGGGCACCGACAGACCGCGCGCTTTGGGTTTTTCAGTGATCAGTCGCCTGATCTCTTCGGCAGGGACGTGGCCTTCGATGGCATAGCCGTCAATGACTGCGGTATGGCAGGACGCCAGTGCCCGTGGTACCCCGTAGCGCTCGCGATACGGTTCGGTGCCCGGGACATCATTGGCGACGACGACAAACCCATGCTGCTCAAGGTGGGCAATCCACTCCTTGCAGCAACCACAGCCAGCGGTCTTGTACACCGTGATCTGGGGCTTTCCGGCGGCGAGCAGGTCGGCCGGCAGCAGCGGTAGCGCAGCGCCCACCAGCAAAGTCGTGATCAGCCACCTGCGCTGAGCGTCGGGGTTCCTAGGGATTTGCGTCATGGTGCATCACCTCGTGCTGTGCTTCGCTCTCATCGGAGATACGGACTCCGTCTTGGATGAATGATCGCAGAAGTCGATCAAGCGTGCAGAACGTCCGACGACCTTGGCCGGGCGCCTGACTGGCTTGGCGGGTGTCTCGAGCAGTCGCCTGCCCTTTGTCAGACGGAGGCTTGCACCTGAGGATCGAGACGGGCGGCCGCTTCTTTGCGGTAGCGGTTGAGATCTTGCACAGACTCAAAGCTGCGCTCGAAGAGTAAGGAGAGATTATGCAAGATACGCTCGATCACCTTCTTTTCCCATTCGACGTCGAAACGTATCTGTTTATCGAGCCACGCCTCAAGCCACTGAGGATCAGGCAAACGGCTTTGCACGGTGTCATTCGGATATAGCGCCTGATTGACGTGCAGGTTGGTCGGATGCAGCGGTTTCTCGGTGCGACGCGCCGAAGCCATCAGTACACCGATTTTGGCAAAGGCAGCCCGCGCAGTATCCCCGAGCTCGGCCAGTGCTTTTTTCATGTAGCGAAGATAAGCACCCCCATGTCGCGCCTCGTCCTGGCTGATGATCTTGTAAATATGCTTAATCACCGGTTCGGTGTGCCACTCGGCCGCGCAGCGATACCAGTGATTGAGACGGATCTCACCGCAGAAATGCAGCATGAGCGTCTCAAGCGGTGGCGCAGGATCAAATTCGAACCGGACATGATGCAGCTCTTCTTCCGTCGGCACCAGCTCTGGGCGGAAGCGACGCAGGTACTCCATCAGAACAAGCGAATGCTTCTGCTCTTCAAAGAACCAGACCGACATGAACGCCGAGAAGTCGCTGTCATTGCGGTTGTCGCGCAAGAACATTTCGGTGGCCGGCAATGCTGACCACTCGGTGATCGCATTCATTTTGATGGTCTGTGCCTGCTCGTCGGTCAGCTTGCTGGCGTCGAAACGATCCCAGGGAATATCGGTTTCCATATTCCAGCGGACTTGTTCTAACGAACGGAAAAGTTCGGGGTACAGCATGGGCGAGCTAAAGATTGGTTGGACGCAAGATTTTACCAACAAAGAATACGCATTCGAGTGCCGGGCCCGGCCAAACTGCCTGAGTTTTCCCGAATATCAGGCATTTTTCGGGCTGATGACGTATAGGAAAATTTCCGACGAGAAAAACCCTCTTGGCGGCTCGGCGACTGCCCCGCACCGCCGGCGAGGAGTCCGCCTCAGAGCGACTCCAATTCCTTGAGAATCTGGGCCGCGCGCTTCGCGATTCCGGCACGGTCAGCGTCATCGAGTTTTTGCAGGTTCTTTACCATGAGCGCGGTCCGCGGGTTGGCCGCGAATGTCTTCTCGTGCCGCGCGATGAAATGCCAGTACAGGGTCGTAAAGGGACAGGCCTCCTTGCCAGTGCGTTGTGCCGGGTTGTATCGACAGCCTCCACAGTAATTACTCTGCCTTCCTATGTAGGCACCGCTGGCGACATAGGGTTTGCTGGTGAAACGGCTGCCGCAGGCATGCAGGGCCATGCCAGCAGTGTTCGGCAACTCCACCCACTCGATCGCATCGACATAAATCGCCAGGAACCAGTCGGCCACTTGCTGCGGCGACAACTCGGCCAGTGTCGCAAAATTACCGATCACCATGAGGCGCTGTATGTGGTGCGCATAGCCCAGCGCCAGTGTCTGCTTGAGGCTATCGGCCATGCAGGCCATCTGCGTGTGGCCGGTCCAGAACCAGCGCGGCAGCGCACGCTGGTGCCCGAAATGATTCGCCGCTTTCAGCCCTGGCATATCGAGCCAGTACATGCCGCGAATGAATTCGCGCCAGCCGAGTATCTGGCGAATGAATCCCTCCGCGCTCTCAAGCGATACCCGGCCCTTTTGGTAGGCCATTTCTGCTTTCGCAATCACTTCTCGCGGATCCAGCAAGTGCAAATTGAGCGCCGCTGACAAGAGTGAATGCCATCCTACCGGGGTATCAGTCCACATCGCATCCTGATAGGTGCCGAACTGCGCAAGGCGATGTGCGATGAAGACTTCCAGCGCATGCAGCGCCTGTTCTCGATTCACCGGCCAGCCGAATTGATCGAGCCGGCCGGGATGATCAGGGAAATGCCGCTCCACCAGCGCCAGCACCTCGCGGGTAACGGCATCCGGCTCGAACCAGGCGGGCGGAGGAATATCGCCCGGCCCCGTGCGCTTCGGGTAGGCGCTACGGTTGTCAGCGTCGAAATTCCATTGCCCTCCCACCGGCTCGGTGCCATCCATCAGCACTCGGTACTGCCGGCGCATCACGCGATAGAAGAACTCCAGTCGCAGCTCTTTCTTGCCTTTGGCCCAGCGCGCAAACTCATGACGACTACACATGAAGTGCGTATCGTCCACGAGCTGCAGTGCACATTTTTCCTTGATACAGACATGCCGAAGGCTTTCCAGCATGCCCCATTCACCCGGCTCGACCACGCGAAGCGTCTGCGGCTGGTGGCGCCTGATTGCCTGTCGCAAGCGCTCGTCAAAGGCGGGGGGCGCGGGGTCATCGAGCTGCACATAATCGAATGGCCAGCCGCGTGCCGCAACGCCATTGGCAAAATGGCGCATCGCGGAGAGAAAAATAGCGATGCGCGCCTTGTGCGACCAGACCGCTTTTGCCTCCCCTTTTGCCTCGATCATCAGCACCCTGTCCAGAGCCGGGTCGAAACCCTCGAGGGCGGGACTGGAAAAGCTGAGCTGGTCGCCCAGCACCAAGACCAGATTACGCATCAGCAGTCGCTCCATTTGTTTAATAGCAAATACTCACTGCCCGATAAACCCACAAGCTGATTGCAATAGTGCCGTTCAGATAAGCTCAAAAACAATCGACTGCAAGGAATCACCAATTTGTCCGGAATGCGCTAGAATTACCGTGCAGTTTAATTTAAAACTTTTTGGTATTCCAGCGATGGCCCAACTCTACACACCCGCAGTTCGTCAGTGCCTGAGGTCTCTTTTGTTTTTGATGGGCTTGGTGGTGACGGTCCTTCCCGCGCCTGCCCTTGCCGGCGAATGTTCGTCATTGCTGAACCACAAGTTCAATCGCCTCCAGGATGACTCGCCACAGGACCTGTGCCAGTACAGCGGCAAGGTGGTACTGGTCGTGAACACAGCCAGCTACTGCGGCTTCACTTCCCAGTACGAAGGCCTGGAAAAACTGTACGCAAACTACAAAGACAAGGGCCTGGTGGTTTTGGGTTTTCCGTCGAACGACTTCAGCCAGGAACCCGGGAACAATAAGGAAATCGCCGACTTTTGCTACAACACCTACGGCGTGAAATTTCCGATGTTCGCCAAGACCTCTGTCAAGGGCAAAGAGGCCAATGCGCTGTTTGCCGCGCTCTTGAAGGCGGGAGCAAAAGCACCAGCCTGGAATTTCAACAAGTATTTGATCGATCGCGAAGGCAAGCTTGTGTCGAGCTATGGCAGTACCACGCGACCGGATGAAAAAACCTTCGTCAGCGCTCTCGAAAAAGCACTGGCCGCACCGTAAACCCAGTTTCTGCTGCGATGCCTCCCGGCTCCTGCCGGCGGCAAGCTCGGGGCGATCTTCCCCCAACCCGTATTTCCCCCGACGGGCACCGCAGCGTTTTTATTCCAGCGCTCATTGTCGCCAGATAGCGCACCTTGTCTGGAAACCGCATGAAGATTGCAGTCATAGGCTCAGGCATTTCCGGACTTTCCGCCGCGTGGCAGCTATCCCGCGACGGACACGAAGTATCGCTTTTCGAAGCGGGCAGCTACTTCGGCGGCCACACAAACACCGTCGATGTGACGTTAGAGGGCATGACGCATGGGGTGGATACGGGATTCCTTGTCTTCAACCATCGCACATATCCCCGCCTGGTTCGTTTGTTCGAGCAACTCGAGGTGAACACCTCGGCCAGCGATATGTCCTTTGCAGTAAAGCTGCCCTTGCCCAACGGTCGCTGGCTCGAATGGGCCGGGTCCAACCTCGACACCGTGTTCGCACAGCGCCGCAATCTGTTGAGCCCGCGATTCCTCACAATGATCGCCGACATATTGCGCTTCAATCGCCAAACTACCGCGATGGCGCAGCGTGACGGCACACTGGACACCCTATCGCTGGGCGACTTCCTTGAGCAGCATGCCTACAGCGCAGAATTTCGCGACTGGTATTTGCTGCCCATGGCCGGCTGCATCTGGTCTTGCCCGACCGAGCAGATGCTGGCCTTCCCGCTCTCGACCTTTGTGCGCTTCTGCCATAACCACGGGCTGATACAGGTGAACAATCGCCCCAAGTGGCACACCGTGACCGGCGGAGCAAAGCACTACGTACAAAAGATGTTGCCTGCCATCGCCCATCAGTTTCTGGCGACACCGGTACGCGCTGTGACACGCACCCACAACGCGGGCAGCGTGCAAGTCCGCATTGCGACCGAGGCAGGCGAACATGGCTTTGATCATGTCGTGATGGCCTGTCACAGTGACCAGAGCCTTCAGCTACTCGCAGACGCCAGTCCCGCCGAGCACAAGCTGCTCTCTGCCGTCCGCTACCAGCCGAATCATGCGGTTCTGCACACGGACGAGCGCTGCCTGCCGACGCTCAAAAAGGCCTGGTCGGCTTGGAATTACGAGACTGCTGGCACGGTCGCGCCGAGGGTTTGTGTCCATTACCTGCTCAACAAGCTGCAACCCCTACCCTTCCGTCAGCCCGTGATCGTCAGCCTCAATCCGGTATCCGACATCCGCCCCGCCTCAGTGATTGCCGAGTTCGACTACGCGCATCCGGTGTTTGATGCCGCAGCGATTGCCGCTCAGCAGGCGCTGCCCTCGATACAAGGCTTGCGCAACACGTGGTTTGCGGGCGCCTGGACAGGCTATGGGTTTCACGAGGATGGCCTGAAATCCGGGCTGGCAGTGGCCGAAGGTATTGCTGCGCTGACCGGCAAGCTCAACCTCAGGCACGCTGCCTGAGCCCACTGAGGGAGACGACGATGCACAGGCTGACAGCGCGCCCCTTGATCTCCACCGGACAAGTACGTCATAGCCGATTGCGGCCAACAGAAAACACGTTCAGCTACGGCGTGTTTACGCTGATGCTGCCATTGCGCGCGCTGGGCCATTCGGGTTTCGAGAGCCGTTTATGCTCACGCAACCGCTTCAACCTGATCGCATTTCACGACTGCGACCATGGCGATGGTAAAACACCGCTCTTACCCTGGATCGACGGACTGCTGCAATCGGAAGGCATCACCGATGCTGATGGCGAAATCTGGTTGCAGACATTCCCACGTGTGCTGGGCTACGTATTCAACCCGGTGTCGTTCTGGTTCTGTCACCGCCGCAATGGCGAACTGCGCGCCATCGTTTGCGAGGTGAACAATACCTTCGGCGAACGTCATTGCTACCTGCTAGACACGGGCGACGCCATGCCATGGGGTGTCAAGCTGTCGGCAACGAAAGTCTTTCATGTCTCGCCATTCTGCGCCGTGGAGGGAAACTATCGCTTCCGCTTCATGCGAACCACGCAACAAGTGGGGGGCGAGGAGATTGAGCGCATCGTTGCCCGCATCGACTATGACGATGCGCGGGGACCGCTGCTCCTGACCAGTATTTCTGGCAGGTTGCAACCCCTCTCGACGACCAGCGCAGGTTACGCTTTCCTGCACCACCCGCTGATGACACTTGGCGTGATCGCGCGCATCCACTGGCAAGCACTGAAGCTGTTTGTCAAGCGCGTGCCTTTTTTCAGTAAACCTTTGCCGCC
This sequence comes from Oxalobacteraceae bacterium, assembly GCA_900299005.1. GTDB lineage: Bacteria > Pseudomonadota > Gammaproteobacteria > Burkholderiales > Burkholderiaceae_D > Pernthalerella. The sequence continues at coordinate 8,952 of OMID01000023.1, read as the reverse complement.
ACCAACTTCCCTGAGCCGATGAACAAGCCACTCTCACCTTCGCTGGCACTGAATGACCACATCAGCGGCAGCTATGTGCAATCTGGCAGAGCCCCCACCCAAGTGCGGATCGTGCTGCAGATGCTGCGCAAGATGGCGCATGGCGCTTTGCGCCTTGAGTGCCCGGATGGTAGCGTATTGCATTTCGGCGATAGCAGCGCCGCCGTCACACTGACGCTCAACAGCTGGGAACCTTGCCTCGCCGCGATGCGCTCGGGCGATATAGGCTTTGCAGAGAGCTACATCGCCGGCGAATGGCAGACCGACAATCTCGCCGGACTCCTGGAGTTGTTCATCCACAATCGCTCTGTGCTGGAAAATGCGATCTACGGCAGTTGGTGGGGCAGTCTGCTCTACCGCGTTCGCCATCTGTTTAATCGCAACTCGCGTGCCGGCAGCCGCCGCAACATCCACGCGCACTACGATATCGGCAACGCCTTCTACACGCTTTGGCTGGACCCGTCGATGACCTACTCCAGCGCCTTGTTTACTGCGCCGGGCATGACGCTGCAGCAGGCACAGCGGGCAAAGTATCAGCGCATCCTGTCCGAGACGCGCGCACGACCTGGCGACCATGTACTCGAAATCGGTTGCGGCTGGGGAGGCTTTGCCGAGCTGGCCGCATCGCAAGGGATGCAGGTCACGGGGCTCACGCTTTCCTCGGAACAGCTGGCCTTTGCGCAACAGCGACTTATCGATGCCGGCCATGCCGGACGAACCCAACTCAAGCTGCAGGACTACCGGGATGCCCGCGGCGAGTTTGACGCAATCGCCTCTATCGAGATGTTCGAGGCCGTTGGCGAAGAGTACTGGGACAGCTACTTTGCCTGCCTCGCGCAGCGGCTCAAAACCGGGGGTCGCGCTTGTGTACAGACGATTACGATTGCGGACGAATTATTCGAACGCTACCGCAAGGGCACGGACTTCATTCAGCAGTATATCTTCCCAGGCGGGATGCTGCCTTCGCCGGAAGTCTTCCGCGCGCGAGCGGCCAGTCATGGCCTCACCGTGACCAACGAGCTGGCCTTTGGCCTCGACTATGCGCGCACGCTCGCACTCTGGGATGCCGAATTCCGTTTGCAGGAGGCTGCCGTGCGAGCGCAGGGCTTTGATGACCGATTCATCCGTACCTGGCAGTTTTATCTGGCGTATTGCGAGGCCGGCTTCCGCGCAGGCAGCATTGATCTGTTCCAGTTCACTTTGCAAAAGCCGTAGAGATTCTCTGTGCCGCGTGCGATGTCCTCAGGTTGGATCGTAGGGTGCGTAGTGCTGCCTATCGTTTTGATGAGTGGAGCGCATGCACAGACGGCGGCCGTCAAAGCGGCCGTGCCTGAAGCGAGCTTGCTCGGCAAAGGTAATTACAGCTGGTTCGGGCTGAGTCTGTATCAAGCGCGACTATGGACGGACAAGAAGAACTTCTCGACAACTGCTTGGCTGGCAAGCAGCTTCGCGCTCGAGCTCATTTACGCACGCAAGCTCTACGGTGAGCGCATCGCCGTGGCAAGCATCGACGAGATAAAAAAACTAGGTATCGGTGCGCCGGCCCAACACGATGCCTGGCTGGCCGCGATGAAAAAGATTTTTCCCGACGTCGAAGAAGGTATGCAACTGACCGGCGTCTATGTTCCCGGGCAGGCGACCCGCTTCTACCGCGACGGATTATTCATCGGCGAGGTCAGCGATCCGGAATTTGGCCCGGCATTTTTTGGCATCTGGCTGCATCCCAAAACCAGTGCTCCCAAGCTGAGGGCAGCCCTGTTGGGAGGCAAGTGAGCTCATGGCCCCATGACTGTATGAATACCAACCCGACACCGCTGACTGCCCAAGCGCTGATCGCATACGGCTTGTTTGCATTGCCGCTGGCGCTACTGGCGCTGCCGGTCTATGTGCAAGTACCTCAGCTGTATTCGGCAACGCTAGGCATGCCGCTCGCCCTGGTGGGAACAACGTTGCTTGCAACGCGCTTGCTCGATGCCTGCGCCGACCCATTGATCGGACACTGGATGGACAGAGTCGCCCCGGCCAGAGGTCACGCCGGTTTCGTCCTGATGTCCCTGCCCGCGATGCTGGTGGGTTACCTTGCGCTGTTTAATCCCCCTGTCATGGTCAGCACAGAGACCACACGGGTTCTGTGGTTCGTGGTGAGCCTGGTGCTGGTCTATCTTGGCTACAGCATGGCGATGATTGCCCATGGCAGCTGGGGCGCCAGTCTGACGCAGCATCGCGACGCGCGTGCGCGCCTGACATCGATGCGCGAAGGGTTTGCCCTGGCTGGCGTCATGATCGCTTCCGCACTGCCAGCAATCGCCGGTCTGCAGGGACTAATGATCGCCTTTGTGATAACGCTTGCGCTGGCGTCACTCCTGTTGCTGCGCGCCGCACCGCGTGCTGAGGTCAGACCGGCCTCTGACGGTCATTGGTCGGAAATCATCGCGCCACTGCGTCAAGCAAGATTCCGCTGGCTGCTGGCGGTGTTCGCAGTGAACGGCATTGCTGCGGCGATTCCGGCCACCTTGTTCCTGTTTTTTGCAACGGACAAGCTCCAGCTGCCCTCGCAGGCCGGATGGTTTCTCGTGGCGTATTTCGTGTCGGCAGCGCTTGCCTTGCCGGGCTGGGCAAAGGTCAGTGCTGCGATTGGTGAATCCCGCGCGTGGCTGTTTGCCATGCTGGTCTCGATCGGGGTGTTTATCTGGGCAGCACAGCTTGATGCGGGCGCCCTCCTGCCCTTTGCGCTGATCTGTGTCTTGTCTGGTGCGGCGCTCGGCGCAGATCTCGCGCTGCCGCCAGCCTTGCTCGCCGGAGTGATTGCTGCGGCAGGAGATAGCGGCAAGCGTGAAGGCGCGTACTTTGGTCTGTGGACCTTCGCGACCAAAATGAATCTAGCGCTGGCAGCGGGTATCTCACTCCCCTTGCTGTCCTGGCTGGGCTACGTGCCAGGACAAGCCAGCGAAGCAGGATTACGCGGACTGGTACTTGCCTATGCCGTCCTGCCGTGCGCACTGAAACTGGCAGCAGCGGCCCTGCTGTGGCACGCACCACTCAAGGATGTGTGATGACTGTTTACGGGGAAGGTACTCATGCTGAAAACTTGCTTGCGAATGATGTGTATCTCGCTGGCGCTGCTTGCTGGCAGCTGTGGAACCACGATGACGCCTGCTGATTACGCCTCCGAGAAACCCACCCTTGATCTGCAAAGCTATTTCAATGGCACGGTCGATGCGTGGGGCATGTTCCAGGATCGCTCGGGCAAGGTCATCAAGCGATTTCGTGTCGTCATGCACTGCCACTGGGAAGGCGATACCGGCACCTTAGATGAAGATTTCACTTATTCCGACGGCACCACCCAGAAACGCATCTGGACACTCAAGAAGCTGCCCGATGGTCGCTATCTTGGTACCGCCGACGATGTCGTTGGTGAGGCCGCCGGACACACGGGCGGCAATTCGCTCAACTGGAAATACGTGCTCGCATTACCCGTCGATGGCAAGGTCTACCATGTGAACTTCGATGACTGGATGTACTTGATGGATGATCAAGTCATGCTGAATCGCGCTGTGATGAGCAAGTTCGGCTTCCGGCTGGGCGAAGTCACGCTCGCTTTTCACAAAAGAGCGCCATGATGCTGCAGCGCCTCGACAGCAGGGCATCGCCTCACAAGGCAGCGGCACATGTCGAGACCTTGTTTGAACGGGGTCGCGCAATGAATCCGCGCGTGCGCAGTTGGCGCGACATGCGCGTGTGGGTCATTGGTGCGTCTGCCGGTATTGGCGCAGAGACAGCGCGACTCCTGATGCATAAAGGTGCCCATGTCGCCCTGTCCGCACGCAATCGTGCCGCACTCACGGCGCTGGCCGCTGACAGCGCAGACGCCTTCGTCCTGCCACTGGATGTCAGCCAGCACGCGGACGTCCTCGCCGCGCGTGATCAATTACTCGAGCAATGGTCTGGTATTGACATGGTGCTGGTCGTGGCGGGTGCCTACAATGAAATGCGGGTGGACTCGTTCGATATGCAGGTCGTGGACCAGTTGCTAAACGTGAATTTGCGTGGCGTCTTCCACTGCCTTGATGCAATACTGCCGACGCTGCTCGCTCAGGGGCATGGTGGCGTGGGCATCGTTTCTTCTGTCGCCGGCATGTCCGGCCTGCCGAAGGCGCTGGTCTATGGGCCCACCAAAGCTGCACTGATCAATTTGTGCGAATCCCTGTATTTCGACCTTGGTCCACGCGGTCATCCGGTATATCTGATCAATCCCGGCTTCGTGGAGACGCGGGCGACAGCAAACAATAATTTTGCCATGCCCGGGCTGATCAGCGCACCGCAGGCAGCACGAGAAATCGTGGGCGGCATGGAGCGCGGCGAGTTTCACATTCACTTCCCGCGCCGCTTCACGAACTGGCTGCGCTTTGCGCGTCTGTTGCCCTACCGCTGGTATTTTTCACTCATTCACAGGGTAACCGGCCTGTAGCGGCCGGCTTACCGTCATCATCCCATGATCGACGATGCACGATTACAGCAACTGATCCGCTTCTTCGAGCAGATCGATACCTCAAATGTCGACTTGCTGGAACACATCTATTCACCCGACGCCTTCTTCAAGGATCCTTTCAATGAAGTGCACGGCATCGAAGCAATCACTGGTATTTTCCAGCACATGTTTGATCAGGTGGACTCGCCCCGATTCGTCGTGACCACCAGTGTGCTGCAAGGCGACCAGGCCTTCCTGACCTGGGATTTCCTGTTCCGGATGAAGCGCTTCTCTCGTGAGCAGCAATGCATACGCGGCGCAACGCATGTCCGATTCGCCGCCGATGGGCGCGTCAGCTTTCACCGCGACTACTGGGATGTCGCCGAAGAACTGTATGAAAAGCTGCCAGTGCTCGGCAGCCTAATGCGCACACTCAAAGCTTTGGCCAGACGCTAGGCAGCCCCTGAATACACTTTGTTTTATGGCGAGCCCGTGAAATCAACAGCGGGCCACCGTTTTTAAAAATTGAATGCTGGGAGTGCCTCATGAGGCGGCACTTTCTTGGCAATTCAGGCTTTGGGCGCTTTCTTGCGAGTGGTTTTTTTCGGAGTGCTGCCGCTTTTCTTATCGGTCGATGGGCTGCGCTTGCGTGTCGTTTTTTGTGGTGGCGGCATGGCCGATTCCACGGCTTTCGCAAACTGATCCTGAACCGTGCTCCACCATGCCGCCGGGTTGGCAAACTGCGTCACAAAAGCCGAAGGATCGGGAATTTCCCCATGGCCGGCTGCCTCCGCAGGTTTTGCAAAAGGAGAGTCGAACGCCGGCTTGCCGCCGTCACTCTCGTCCGTTTTCGCGCTCCGTGCAAAGCTGTCGCTCATTGATTGCAGCGCACTCAGTGTGGCGCTCTGCACCTCCAGCGTCTGAATCGTGGTTCGCAGCATGTTCATATTCATTTGCAACCACGACTCCACTGCTCTCAGATCGGCAATGTGCTTGTTGATATCATCCGGAGACATTGATGGCATGGCCATCCCCGGAATCTTCATGGCACCCCAGAAATTTCGAACAAATTCAAGCGTGTCATTCATTGCGCCGGTGCCCGGCATACCACCCGAAGTGTCTGACATAGTCTGTCTCTCCCAACCTGAACGGCTGCGGTGACGATGCGCCCCGCCTGCCTTTGCGACACAGATTAGCAGATCGCTTTGTTGATCTGAACAGAAAACAGCGACGATCCGCGCCGGAGCAAACCAGCCGGCGAATCCGATCCTGACAAAGAGCAGCGCCCGGGCTCCCGCGCCCACCAGCGATCCGCCGGCGCGCGTCAATCAAGCCCGCACTCGCTCGCAGTCAATCGCATACACTAGCGGGATGTCTGCAGAGCGCTTTCCACGGTCTCCGTTGTCCTGGCTCCCGCTCACCCGAAAGCAATGGCTGGGTGCGGCGCTGATTCTGCTGATCGTCCTGGTGCATCTGGCACTCATTGATTGGGCCAATGACAGTCTTGCACTCATACGCGCACTTGATGAAGAAGACGATACCTTGGTCGTTGACCTGCATATGCCCGCAAACAACTCCCGGTCCAGCCTGCCAGCGTCTCCGATGGCAAAGCCCGCGGCAGACCGTGTCGCGCCGATGGTGCCGCTAACGCCAACGCCGGCGCCATCCGTGGCAATTACCGAGAGCCCATCGACCGCAGAGGGAGCGTCAGCGCCTGCCGATGCCGCCGGCATCGCAGCCTCTGTGCCCACCGTATCCTCTGCACCCGCGGCATCGACTCAGCCTGCCGCACGTGAAGCCGAACCGCCCGCCAGCAGTTCCAACAGTGTCAGCAACGATGTGCCTCCTGCGCTATTTGAACGAGTCAGCTTCCCGCCATCGGCGGAGCTGCGCTTTGACGCGCTGGCAACTCAGGGCAGTCGCCGCCTATCCGGCAGTGGCAACATCGTCTGGCAGCAGAGCGGCCAGCATTATCAGATCAAGGGCGAGGCGAGCGCATTGCTGCTGAACCTGCTTAGCTATCAGAGCAGCGGACAGATCAGCAGTACCGGCCTGATGCCAGAGCAGTATCAGGAAAAGCGTCTCGGAAAATCGGCCACCACCACGCATTTTGTTCGCGAACGCAAGACCATCAGCTTTTCCGCTTCCACACAGCAGCATGAGATTCGGGGCGGAGAACAAGATCGCGGCAGTGTGATCTGGCAACTTGCTGGTCTGGCGCGCGGGGATCCTGACAAGCTCGTTGCGGGCTTGGGATTCGAAGCCATTGTCGCCGGCAGTAAAGCAGCTGATCGCTGGAATGTTCTCGTAATCGGCAAGGAGAATATCGCCCTGTCTGAAGGCAGCATGACTGGCTGGCATCTCTTACTGGCGCCCGTAGAAAATAATTTCGACTATCAGATTGATCTCTGGCTGGCACCGGACAAAGACTGGTATCCGGTAAAAATCACCTATTCCAACCGCAGCGGCGCAAGTCTGTCGCTGTCATTATCACGACTAAGTCCAAAATAAGGATGTGAATGAAGCCCCGCTTGCCCACCCTGTCGCATGGCGTAAAAACACGGCTGGTCGTCGCGCTGTTGAGCTTGCTCAGTCTGACCGTGCCTGTCGCCGCACAGGACAAAACCAACCCCCCTCCGCCCGCACAGCTCGATTACGCGATACGGGCAAGTGTTCACGGCTTGTCGCTCGAAGGCAGCGGCACGATACAGTGGCAGGTATCCGCCTCGACCTATCAGCTCAGCTTCGACACCAAAACCGCATTGACCGGCAAGCTGCTCTCTGAAAAGAGCGAAGGTACTGTAGGACAACGCGGACTACAACCCGCCATTTTTTACTCCAAACGCTTCCGCAAGGAAGCCATGACTGTCAATTTTGATCGTGACGCAGGCACGATCGTTTTCCCGAATAAGCATCCTTCGCTGAAAATCGAAGGTGACGAACAGGATCGCATCAGCGTCCTGTGGCAATTGCTGGCACTGGCGCGCGCGAACCCGGCACGTTTTTCTGTCGGATCACACTGGAAATTTTTCGTCATCAGCCATCGTAACGGAGAGGCATGGACTTTCTCAGTGCAAGAAAAGCAAAAGCTGCGCACTGCGCTCGGCGAGATGGATAGTCTGCACCTGGTCTACCAGCCTCCAGAGGCCTCCGGCGCACCCAGAGTCGATATCTGGCTCGCGCCTTCCCTCGACTGGTTTCCGGTTCGGATACGCTATTCCGAACCTAACGGTGATTCGATAGAACAAGCAATTGAGAGCATCAAAAAGGGATAATCGGCGATGAGCACTGCCTCAATAGCCAATTCAGCACTGGTGCTGTTTTCTGGCGGCCAGGATTCAACGACCTGTCTTGCCTGGGCACTATCGCGCTTTCAACGCGTTGAAACACTCGGTTTTGACTACGGACAGCGGCATGCGATCGAACTCGAGCAGCGTCCCAGACTACTGGCATCGATGCGCAGCATGAACCCCGAGTGGGCCGCACGTCTCAAAGAGGATCATCAACTGGATTTATCGCTGCTCGGCGAAATCTCGGACACCGCACTGACCAGCGATGCTGAAATAACGATACAAAAAAACGGCCTGCCAACCACGTTCGTCCCCGGTCGCAATCTACTATTCCTGACGGTTGCAGCCGCACTCGCCTACCGTCGCGGTTTGCAGGTGCTGGTAGGAGGCATGTGCGAGACCGACTATTCAGGCTACCCCGACTGCCGCAATGACACTTTACGCGCGCTGGAAACCGCGCTGCAACTGGGAATGGAAAGCGAGATTGCGCTAGAAACGCCGCTGATGTGGCTGAACAAGGCCGCCACCTGGTCACTTGCCGAATCGCTAGGCGGCGATGCGCTGGTTGAGTTGATTCGCACCGACACACATACCTGCTACCTTGGCGAGCGCGGCGAGCTACATGACTGGGGACGCGGCTGCGGCCATTGTCCTGCGTGCGCATTGCGTGCGCGGGGATACCAGGAGTACCGGGCCGGGCGGGCTTCAACTGGCTGACGGTGTGACATTACCTGCTCCCCATCAGGCGCACACGGGGAGTGTGGCTCTCGTTGAAATGCTGGTAGTGCCCAACGATGGATACTGACGTTCGTCAGGATGACGACTTATCCCGTCGTCCCAGCGAAAGCTGGGACCCATCCCCACGCTGGCAGTGCCGCTCTCGTTGGAAAGCCCGCAGTACACAACGATGGATCCTGACGTTCGTCAGGATGACGACTTATCCCGTCGTCCCAGCGCAGGCTGGGACCCATCTCCACACTAGCAGTGCCGCTCTCGTTGGAAAACCCGCAGTACCCAACGATGGATCCTGACCTTCGTCAGGATGACGACTTCTCCCGTCGTCCCAGCGAAAGCTAGGACCCATGCGAACTCTGGCAGTGCCGCTCTCATTGAAACGCCCGCAGTACACAACGATGGATCCTGACGTTCGTCAGG
>OMID01000022.1 GCA_900299005.1 Oxalobacteraceae bacterium | reverse complement strand
CAGGCCAAGCTGGAAATCATGGATGCCTGCGGCATCAAGGTGACGCGCAACCCTTCGGAGATGGGGAAATTACTAAAAGCGATGTTGTGATGTTAAAAAAGGGAGCAAAGCTCCCTTTTTTATCAGGCGCCTCCTGCAGCAGGAGCACTAGGTGTGCGAGGACGAATTCTCGCCGGAAGTGTGCCGCCTGCAGTGCCATCGGCGATATTCCATCGCATCCCAGACCCAGCGGCACATGTGCCCGTGTAGATCAGGGTTTTTCCATTCGCCTCCGTTCCGGCATTAGCGTTGTAAGTAATAGTTACTATACCCGAGGTTGCGCTCGTTCCTCGGGCTGCAACTGATGTCACATAATTTCCGTTGATATCGCTGTCGTTTTCGGGTAGCCCAAGCGCCGTGTGCCCGAGATTGGCTGCAAGGCTTCCATCGCTACACGCAACGCCCAAGGCGGTCATTGCTGGGGAGGCAAGATTTGGACCCTCTGCAATTCGCGCCTTCGCCGTGTAATCCTGGTAAGCAGGAATTCCTACCGCTGCGAGAATACCGATAATCGCCACCACGATCATCAATTCAATCAGCGTAAAACCTTGTTGGGCCTTCATCAGACGATGAGAAGAAGACATTCGCATAAAGCACCCCTTGGAATAGATCAGTGAACGTTGATCCACGTAGTTTGTGTGGATTGGTTCGCAGATGGCAATTTGTATGCCAGTGAGAAAAATAGCGATCAAAAGCTTTTAAAGAAGACAAATGAATCGCTTATCGATCGTCTCAGCCAACATTCCTCCAAGTGACTCCCGAATTTGACTTCTCATCGAAGTAAAGTTCTTCTATCGAACGTTCGAGTGATAGGAAAACCGATAAACGGAAATGGTGCTCGCTAAGTGGAAGAGTGATCGGAGCGGGTGGCTTGAAAAAAAGATGACAATTTTTGGCCAATCCGCAAAAAAATGTCGGCTTATGACATTCAAAAGCAGGTTCCACCCCTAAGCGGCTTACGTCCCAAACCGGCCTTCTTCACGCCCGCAAACGTCTGGGCATCTTGTATTACACATAGTTTCCAAAAAGCATCGAAATGCTAAAATACCTCGCGTTTTTGCAGGAGGCAGTCAACCACTGGCCCGGGCATGATCGCTGTCGGGTACCGAGGCAACCCTGGAGCAAGGACATCGTCATGACACAACGGCAAAGCCGGATCATGGCTGGAGACATGGATGCGGATGGGGCTGGCGGACGCTGGCGTCGTCGTCTTGCTCGCGGGCTCGCCCTGTCGATTTTTCTTTGGCTGAGCATCAAGGCCTTGTTCGCCGCCCCCGGCAGTCCGTGGATCTGGGCATTTGGCCTCTACCTTCTGGCCTGGTTGTCATCCCCCTTGCTGGGCTGGTTGGCAGGGCGTCGCCGCCGCACGGTCTGGCGACGCGATGGACGAATGTTCGAGCCAGGTCTGCCACGGCCGGTGTCGGAGATACCGGGTGAGTACGAGTGGACGCTGCCTTTTCATCCTCTGATTCGCCTTCCACTGGCGCTGCTGCTCATCGGTTTGTTGTACTGGGTGCTGATGATTCACCAGATGCAATTGCCAGGCGAATGGCTGGTGGCCACCACCGTGGTGGCAATTGTCAATCTTTGGTCCTGGCGGGAGCCGCTCGTGTTAGTGGCATTGGTAGCGGCGGGCGTGCTGTTAATGGCCGCGGTGGGGTGGATCATCACTAGCTTGCCGCTTGAAGCGGCCATTGCTCTGCTCACACTGCTGCCGGCGCTTGTGATCGTCGCAGCGCTGGAGTGGCGCAAGCGTAAACTCAGATCACAAGCATGAAAAAACAGCCTGGCATCAATGGCAACTACCTCATCCTGAACCGGGATGAGCGAATGTCGATTGCGACCCTGCCCACGCTGGTGACTCTGGGCACGCCAGCAGCCGTTCAGACCTTGTATGCATTCAGTCCCGACTTGGGCCCCATGGATTGGGTGCTGCCTCTGGTACTGTGGGTGTACGGCCTGCTGTTTTGGATTAACTCCGAAGGTGTGCATCTGTTCAAAGCCAAAAAGTGGGAGTGGACCGACGAGGCCATCGAGGAGCAGCAGCGCTACATGAGTGATACGCGCATCGCCAGCCGTCGGTTCTGGAAAAAATGGTGGGTACGATTTCCTGTTGGGCTGCTGTTCATGAGTGTTGGGATTCACGCCCTATTCAGCAAGGATTTCACCGCGCAGTGGTTGAGTTTCATCTTGCTGATGTCTGCCTTTGTGACCCCTTTCGTGTTCATAGCAGAGCTGGCGATGCTGCCTTTGGCAATTCTGATTGTGATTGGGTTCATGGCTGTGGTGACGCTGACGCCGACTTCCGTCATCCTCATGCTGGCTGTGCTGACCCTGTTTGCTACCGTCGTTCTTGCGCAGAATGTACGCGCAAGTCAGTTGCACAAGCCGGTGAAGAAAAAGAAGGAAGACGAAGACAAGGACAAAGACAAGACAGACGAGGAGGATAAAGGCACCGCAGCGACCTCTGGCGAGGCTACCGCCGCCTCAGGGGCTGGCAATACCGAAGTTGCACCTCCGGACCTCGCCCCGCCCCCCTCGCTTGCCGATCAAGCTGCCGCCGAGGCAGCTGAAGGCGCAGCAGTACGAGAAGAGGCCCGTGCCGCTGCGGCCCAGGAAAGGGAGACCACCTTGGCCAATGCCAGAGCGGCAGCCGAAGATCAAGTCGCCGCTGCACACGCCGCAGCGGCAGAGGCCGCAGAAGCGCGCGCTGCGGCCAGGGCCGGTGCGTCAGGTGAGTCGAGAGTCGCAGGCGATGCTGAAGGTGCGGCTACGCCGGCGAAGTAAATCGACGGTCAGAAAAAAGGCACTCTGGCGAGAGCCTGCAATGTCTGATTGTCTGTTGATCAGCCAGATTATGAACTTGTCTCGTCAGGCCGCTTGGCGGCGCTACCAATACCTTGCTGTACGCCGGTACTGTCTGCGGTATTGTCGCCTTACCGTCAACCTAAGAGGCCCTGTCAAAATGCCGCTTGCCGCGTTGGGGGCGCCTTGACGAACCTCTGCACTGTCTTCGGCGTCCCCGCTCTGCCAGCGATCGCGCTGCTTTGCGGCGCTCATTTTGAAAGAGCCTATAAGAGAGAGCTTCCAAGCTGTGGAGTGGTGCCTCGGGTCGGAATCGAACCGACACTCCTTGCGGAACCGGATTTTGAGTCCGGCGCGTCTACCAATTTCACCACCGAGGCATTGTCAGAGGTCGCAAGTTTACCAGAACTCGACAGTGCCTCGGTGGCCGAGGTGGGAGCAACTTACTGCATATGCTGCCCACCATTGATTGCAATGTTGGCGCCGGTCAGGAAGGCAGCTTCATCCGAAGCGAGATAGGCCACCAGACCTGCAACTTCCTCCGGTTTGCCCAGGCGGCCCATCGGGATCTGCGGGAGGATCTTGGTATCCAGCACCTCCGGTGCGATCGCTGTCACCATCTTGGTGCCGATATAGCCCGGCGAGATAGTGTTCACCGTGACCCCCTTTGTTGCTACTTCCAGTGCCAGTGCCTTGGTAAAGCCATGCATGCCGGCTTTGGCAGCGGAGTAGTTGGTCTGACCGAAAGCCCCTTTTTGCCCATTGACGGATGAGATATTGATGATGCGGCCCCAGCCGCGATCGGTCATGCCATCGCAGACTGGTTTGGTCATGTTGAACACGGAGTCGAGGTTGGTTTGCATCACCATGTCCCAATTGGTCTTGTCCATTTTTTTGAAGGTCATGTCGCGCGTGATGCCGGCATTGTTCACCAGGACATCGATCGGTCCCATGTCCTTGGTGATGTGCGAGATACACTCTTGCGCTGACTCATAGTTGGCGACATCGCAGGGATAGGCGCGGAAGTCATAGCCCTTGGTTTTCATCTCTGCCAGCCAGGCATTGACCTTGGTATTGCCCGGCGAGTGCGTAGTCGCCACCTGATAACCCATATCGGCCATCTTGATGCAAATCGCCTCTCCTAGACCGCCCATGCCACCGGTGACTAAGGTAACTCTGCTCATGTTTGCTCCCTGTGTAAGTGTGTTGTTTTATCTATGAGCGCTCTATAGCAAGCGCAACGCCCATACCGCCGCCGATGCACAGGCTGGCAAGTCCTTTTTTTGCGTCGCGCCGAATCATCTCGTGGATCAGCGTCACCAGAACGCGGCAGCCCGAAGCACCGATAGGGTGGCCGATGGCAATCGCTCCACCATTTACATTGATTTTGCTGGTATCCCAACCCATCTCCTTGTTCACGGCGATCGCCTGCGCGGCAAAGGCTTCGTTGATTTCCAGTAGATCGAGGTCTTTGTGTGTCCAGCCGGCTTTTTTCAGGCAGAGCTGACTGGCTGACACCGGTCCCATGCCCATGATGGTCGGGTCCAGTCCCGAGGAGGCGTAGGCGCTTATCTTCGCCAGCGGCGTCAGTCCCAGGGCATCGGCTCTTTTTGCGCTCATCATCATGACGGCGGCCGCGCCGTCGTTAATGCCGGAGGCGTTACCCGCCGTGACCGTGCCTTCTTTGGAAAACGCGGGGCGCAGCGAAGAAAGGGCTTCCAGTGTGCTGCCCGGTTTGATGTATTCATCACTATCGAAGACGATGCTGCCCTTTTTGTTGGGTATTTCGATCGGCAGGATCTCGTCTTTGAAGCGACCGGCCTTCTGCGCAGCTTCAGCTTTGTTTTGGGATTCAAGTGCGAAGCTGTCCTGCTCGGCGCGCGAGACATTAAATTTTTTGGCGACATTCTCTGCCGTGACACCCATGTGATACTGGTTGTACACATCCCATAGACCATCGACAATCATGGTGTCAACAAGTTTGGCATCGCCCATGCGAAAGCCGTCGCGTGAATTATTCAGCACATGCGGTGAAGCGCTCATGTTTTCCTGGCCGCCGGCGATCACGATGTCAGCGTCGCCACACCGGATCGCCTGTGCAGCCAGGTGCGTGGCTTTCAGTCCGCTGCCACAGACTTTGTTGATCGTCATCCCCGGGATCATGTCGGGTAGCCCGGATTGAATGGCGGCCTGTCTTGCCGGATTTTGGCCGGCACCAGCGGTCAGCACCTGACCAAGAATGACTTCACTGATCAGTGACGGTTCAATTCCTGTTTTTGCGATCAAGCCTCTGATGACCTGTGCACCCAGTTCTGCAGCAGGTATCTTGGCCAGTGTTCCCCCAAATTTGCCGACGGCTGTTCTGGCCGCAGCGACGATTACCACATCATCCATTTTTGTTCTCCGGTTGCTCGAAAAAACGCCTACTGATAAAGGTCTGCAATGACGGCTGACCCTGTCGGACAAAACCGCCTATCTTATCGATGTGCCTTTCATCATCATTGATGGTGCTCAAACAGATCATGAAGCTGTCCGGCGACATAACAGGATCTCTCGGATGGGGGTAGGGTTTTGCTCGACAAAAGCCAATGTTGGATGAACATCGGATTTTCAAATCCCCCCGTGTTCGTGGGGATTGAACCGATCATAGCTTGTCGGTTTGACTGTAGGGAAGAACTTTTCGAGGTTGAAAGCAAGCTTGGATCGAAACAAGAGGCAATTCAGTTATCAATTCTGAATGAATCCTGAATTCACTCGCTCATGGCGTGTTGCGCAGTTCCCGTACTTGTAACGTTTTGCTCATGAGCGCTTTACTGAGAATTTTGTAAGTATCCCTATCGAACGCGGGTCGTTGCGGCGCTTCATTCAGCAATTGCCAAACCTGATCTTCAGAGCGAGCGGTGCCCAGATAGCACCAGTTGTTCACCAGATGTACTTCCGCGCGGCCTGCGCCGTTATCTTCGATCAGTCCTATCGCACCTTGGTAAGGCCAGATCGCCACCTGCAGGCGGGAGAGTGCGGCCTCAAGTCGTGCGCGATGAAAAGACGCCGATTCACGTCCCACACAGACGCCCTTGCAGCGTTTTAGCTGCCAGCCAAAGCAGGGCTTACCGGGTTGCGAGCGTCCTTCCAGCCCCAGCTGCACCAGACATAGCTGATGTGTTTCGGCGAGTTCACGCAGTGCGCTTTCCGCTTTTCGCTTCGAGCTGAACAAGCCATACAAGCGCTGGGCATTGCCGAAATCCTGTTCGCTGGCAAAGGTCAGCACTGGGATAGTGTGACCGCGCGCATCTTCTTTTAGGCGCCATGCACAAAGATCGCCTTGACGTCTCAACGTACGGTTGTGGATGGGCTGGAGGTCTTTCACCAGCTGCGCCTCGAGCAACAGCGCGCCGATTTCGCCGGCAGTCTCGCGCCATTCGATGCGATGCAGCTGCTGTGACAGGCGCATGTCTTTGTAGAGCTTATGATCCGAGTTGAAGTGCGACATGACGCGTTGTCTCAATCGTACACTTTTGCCTACATAGAGCGGGAGGTTATTCTCTCCGTAGAATAGATACACGCCCGGGGTATCGGGGCAATCATCTAGTACGTCAGCAGCAAGATAAGGCGGCAGGCTGGGTCGCTGAAGCAGTGTGGTCAATGCACTTGATAGCGTCTCTGAGGGTAGTTCAGTGCGCAATTTTTGCCATAGCTGCCAGAGCACATCCGCATCGGCCAGCGCACGATGTCGCGCATCGGGCTGGAGTCCATGCCGTGTGATCAGACTGTCGAGATTATGTCGTTTGTGTTCGGGAAAGAGCTTGCGCGATAGCTTCACCGTACACAGCACATCGGCGCGGAAAGCAAAGCCAGCCGCACTGAAAGCATTGCGCAAAAAACCGTAGTCAAAGCGCGCATTGTGCGCAATGAACAGAGCCCCCTGTAGTCGCTCGAACAATTCGCGAGCCAGCTCGGCAAAGGCTGGCGCGCGGCTGACCATGTCATTGCTGATGCCAGTCAAACTTTGTATGAAGGCCGGTATGGCTACCTCCGGATTGACCAGGCTGGACCAGTGAGTGGCCTTGCCGCTGGCATCGACCTCGACTAGCCCGATTTCGGTGATGCGATCAGACACCGGGTTCGCACCGGTGGTCTCCAGATCAATAAAGGCCAGTTTATCGAAGTTCATTCGGGCAGGAAGTACAGAAAATCTGTGGTCGGTCAAATGAGGCTGAGATCGCTCAGCCAAATCGGAAGTCTAGACTTTTTTGACCTCGTGTGTGGGAACAAGGAGATGACATGGAATCTCAGGTAAGTCAATTGGGCTCATCGCTGGTAGCTTCGCTGACCAGTGCGATGTCGCTTTTTTTTGCGGCAATCCCTCGGGTCGTTGGCTTTGCGATCATCATTATTGTGGGCTGGATTCTTTCCGCCTTGCTGGCCAGAGGCATTGCGATGTTGTTGAGAAAAGCGCGCTTCAATCATCTGGCTGAGCGTTCCGGCTTTGCTGATTTTGTTGCCAAGTCTGGCGCAAATACCGATTCCTCCGGCATGATTGCGGCCATCGCTAAATGGTTCGTGCGCCTGATCGTGTTGGTTGTGGCCTTTGATGCGCTGGGACTGCCAGCGGTGTCCGAAGTGCTGCGCGATCTGCTGTTGTGGCTGCCCAATCTTGCGGTGGCACTGGTCGTGCTGGTGATTGGCGGACTGGCGGCGAATGCGGTATCCCGGCTGGTGCGCGGCGCCACGGCAGAGGCAGATCTGGATAATCCCGATTTTCTCGCCAAGCTGGCGAGTGGTGCGGTGTGGGCATTCACCGTGGTGGTTGCCGTTAATCAGATTGGCGTGGCCACCACGCTGGTCAACACGTTGTTCATGGCAGTAGTGGGTGCGTTTGCACTGGCGCTGGGATTATCTTTCGGTCTGGGAGGCCGAGATGCTGCCGCCGATTTGATTCGTCACTGGCGCGACAGAGCGAACGCGCAAAATGCAGAAGGGGAGCGCGCGGCGAACAATGTCGATGAGCGCGCTGATCAGACTCTTAGGGGCATCGCGGCGCGCAAGCAAGAGCACTGATCTTCCCGCCGAGTAGTACGCCGAGGAGCAGCCGGGTTATTTCCAGCTATCTTTCAGCGTCACGATGCGGTTGAACACGGGTCGTCCGGGGGTGGAATCGATACGATCAGCGACAAAATAGCCGTGCCGTTCAAACTGGACGCGGTCTTCCGGCAGGACCTTCTCGGCTCCGGGCTCGAGGTAGGCTGTGATCACCGACTTGGCGTGAGGGTTCAGCGCGAGCTTGAAATCCTTGCCACCAGCATCCGGATGGGGATCTTTGAACAAGCGGTCATACAGACGCACCTCGGCACGTACACCATGCGCAGCGGACACCCAGTGAATATTGCCTTTCACCTTGAAGTTCGATGAGCCCTCGGTACCGCTTTTGCTGTCCGGATAATAATTGCAATGCACGGCGATCACTTTGCCGGAGGCATCTTTGTCGCAACCCGTGCACTCGACCACGAAACCATAGCGCAGTCTGACTTTGTTGCCGGGGAAAAGGCGGAAATAAGCTTTCTCCGGAACTTCCATGAAATCGTCAGCTTCGATCCACAGCTCGCGACTGAAAGCAAAGTGGCGTTGACCACGTTCCGGATGATGCGGGTGGACGGGCGCGGTACATTCCTCGGTGTGTCCCTCAGGATAGTTATCGATGATCAGCTTCAGCGGATTGAGCACGCTAACGAACCGTGGGACTTTCTCGTCGAGATCATCACGCAGCGCACCTTCCAAAACACCCATGTCGATCCAGCTAGCCGACTTGGCCACGCCGATGCGCTCGGCAAATAACTGCAGTGATTCTGGCGTGTAGCCGCGACGCCGGATGCCCACAATGGTCGGCATGCGGGGGTCATCCCAGCCATCGACAATCTTTTCTTCGACCAGTTGCAGCAATTTGCGCTTGCTGGTGATGGCATAGGTGAGATTGAGGCGCGCGAATTCATACTGATGTGGTAGCGGCTTGTTGAAGAAGCCGCCCTCGGCCAGACGCTCCAGTATCCAGTCGTAGAAAGGCCGGTGATCCTGAAATTCCAGTGTGCAGATCGAGTGCGTGATGTTCTCTATGGCGTCCGAGATCGGATGCGCATAGTCATACATCGGATAAATGCACCATTTGTCGCCGGTGCGATGGTGATGCGCATGACGTATGCGGTAGATGGCCGGATCCCGCATGTTCATGTTGGGCGATGCCATGTCAATCTTTGCGCGTAGCACATGCTCGCCGTCCTTGAACTCGCCGGCTTTCATTCGGCGCAACAAGTCGATTGATTCGGCCGCCGGACGGTCGCGAAAGCGCGAGTTCTTGCCCGGTTCGCTGAAGCTCCCCCGGTTGGCGGCCATTTCCTCTGCGCTTTGACTGTCGACATACGCATGCCCGGCGCTGATCAGCCACTCCGCCATCTCATAGAGCTTGTCGAAATAGTCGCTGGCGAAATACTGATGATTCTCGCTGCCATGCGCCCAGCTGAAGCCCAGCCATTGCACGCTGTCGATGATGGTATCGACATATTCCTGATCTTCCTTGGTCGGATTGGTATCGTCAAAGCGAAGATGGCAGCGGCCACCGTAATCGCGCGCAAGGCCAAAGTTCAGGCAGATGGATTTTGCGTGACCAATGTGAAGATAACCATTAGGCTCGGGCGGGAAGCGGGTGATCACGGTGGGCAGCGGTTTGCCCGTCGCGTCAGTCTTGCTGGCGTATTTACCGCTGGCGCTGTCGGCGTCAATGATGCCACGCAAAAAATTCGACGGCGCTGCAGAAGCGGCGGTGTTGCTGTCATTACCCATGAAACGGAACGCAGTGAGGATGAAGTAGCGCCCGATTTTACCGTAGCCAAGGCCTACAATCGGGGCAAGGTCGACCCTCACGGGCAGGAACCAACCCATGTGGACTTATCCAAGGATATTCGCGCACCGCGGTGGCGGCACGCTCGCACCCGAAAACACGATGGCAGCGCTGCGCAAAAGTGCAGCGCTGGGCTTTCTTGCGGTGGAGTTCGATGTCATGGCCGTTCGCGGTGACGGGCTGGTGCTGATGCATGATGACTTGCTTGGCAGGACAGTCGCCGGTCATGGGAATGTCGGTGAATTAAGCGCCGCTGAACTACGCGTGAAGGATGCTGGACGCTGGTTTTCCAACGACTTCGCGGGCGAGCCCGTGCCAAGCTTTGCCGAAGCTGCGGCTTTTTGCCTGGCTGCAGGTGTGTTCATGAACGTCGAGATCAAACCGGTGCCCGGAGAAGCTTCGCGTACCGGGCGGCTGGTCGCGCAGGCTTGCGCGTCGCTGCCCTTGGGCCATGTGCTGTTGTCCTCTTTTTCCGCGCAGGCTCTGAAAGCGGCGCTGGACACGGCGCCCCACGTGCCTCGTGCCCTCTTAGTCGATGAGCTACCTGCAGACTGGGCCGCGAAGCTCACGGCATTGTCGGCAGTTGCGCTGCACGTGCAAGCTAGCCAACTGAGGCCAGAGCAGGCGCAGTCGATCAAAGCGGCTGGGTTCGGACTGTTCTGCTATACCGTCAACGATGCAGCAAAGGCGCGCGCGCTGTTTGCCATGGGCGTAGATGCGATTTGCACTGATCGTCTCGACCTCATCGGCCCCGATTTTTTCATCGCACCCGAGATCACTTGAGAAAGCCTTGATGCGGCATTGATTTTTCGGCAATCTTTACGGTTTCCTGCGTAGGGGCAGCCCAGGAAAGCGAATTGGCATCACGTATAATCGAAGGTTTTCCAGCGTCCAGCAAAAGCCCAAAGCATCCACGGTTAATTAGCCCATGAATTCCTCAGAAATCCGCGAAAAATTCCTTAGTTTCTTTGCGTCGAAAGGGCATACCGTCGTTCGATCATCCAGTCTGGTGCCAGGCAATGACCCCACGCTGCTGTTCACCAACTCTGGCATGGTGCAGTTCAAGGATGTGTTTCTGGGCACCGACCAGCGCGACTATGTGCGCGCAGCCTCGGTGCAGCGATGCCTGCGCGCCGGCGGCAAGCACAATGACCTCGAAAACGTAGGCTACACCGCCCGCCATCACACATTCTTCGAGATGCTGGGCAACTGGTCGTTCGGTGATTATTTCAAGCGTGACTCGCTGATCTGGGCTTTCGAATTACTGACCGAGGTGTACGGTCTGCCGAAAGAAAAACTCTGGGCTACCGTTTATCACACGGATGATGAAGCGTATGAGGTCTGGGTCAAGGAGATTGGTCTTCCACCCGAGCGCGTGGTGCGCATTGGCGACAACAAGGGAGCGCCGTATGCCTCGGATAATTTCTGGCAGATGGCCGAGACTGGCCCTTGCGGCCCGTGCTCGGAAATCTTCTTCGACCACGGCCCGGATGTCTGGGGCGGGCCGCCCGGTAGCCCCGAGGCGGATGGTGATCGTTACATCGAGATCTGGAACAACGTGTTCATGCAGTTCGACCGCCAGCTCGATCCCGCAACGGGCGACTACACGCTCACCCCGCTGCCTGCGCCCTGTGTCGATACCGGCATGGGTCTGGAGCGTCTTGCGGCCGTGATGCAGCATGTGCACAGCAACTATGAGATCGATCTCTTCCAGCGCCTGATCCACGCCGCGGCGCGCGAAACGGGTGCGACTGACTTGACCAGTGGCTCATTGCGCGTGATTGCCGACCATATCCGTGCCTGCGCTTTCCTCGTGGTCGATGGTGTGGTGCCCGGCAGCGAGGGCCGCGCCTATGTTCTGCGACGCATCGTGCGGCGCGCTCTGCGTCACGGTAACAAACTCGGCCAGAAGAAACCGTTCTTCCACAAGCTGGTGCCCGATCTCGTCAAGGAGATGGGCGCAGCCTATCCGGAATTGGTCGAGGCGGCCGATCGCGTGATGAGGGTGCTCAAACAGGAGGAGGAGCGTTTCGGCGAGACGCTGGAAAACGGCATGAAGATCCTCGAAGCCGCGCTTGCCAAAGATCCGGGCCGCCTCGATGGCAAGACGGCGTTCACCCTGTACGACACCTATGGCTTCCCGCTGGATTTGACTGCGGACATCTGCCGCGAGCGCGATGTCACGCTCGATGAGGCAGGTTTTCATGAAGCCATGGAAAAGCAGAAGTCCGCAGCACGCGCCGCTGGCAAGTTCGAAATGGCCGCTGGCGTCGACTATGCCGGACCGAAAACCCGCTTCACGGGCTACGATCATCTCGCCGATCAGGGCCAGGTGCTGGCACTGTATGTGGGTGGACAAGCTGTCCAGGAGATCATTGCCGGAGAGGAAGCGATGATCGTGGTGGATCGCACGCCTTTCTACGCGGAGTCAGGCGGGCAAGCGGGCGATGTGGGTGTGATCGAAACCGGCCATGCCTCGTTTGCCGTCAGCGACACGCAAAAGATACAGACGGATGTCGTTGGTCACCACGGCAAGCTCGCGACCGGCAAGCTAACCCTTGGCGACCAGGTCGAGTGCAAGGTGAATGCCATGGTGCGTGCTTCGACCATGCGCAATCACTCGGCAACACATCTGATGCATAAAGCACTACGCACGGTGCTCGGCGGTCATGTGGTTCAGAAAGGCTCGCTGGTGGATGCCGATAAAACGCGTTTCGATTTCAGTCATAACGCGCCGCTGACCGCCGATGAAATCCGCCGTATCGAGGCGCTGGTCAATCACGAGATTTTGCAAAACGCTGCCACCCATGCGCAGCAGATGACCTATGACGATGCGATCAAGGCCGGTGCCATGGCACTGTTTGGCGAGAAGTACGGTGACACCGTGCGCGTACTGGGCATTGGTTCATCGACCGAGCTATGTGGCGGCACGCATGTTATCCGAACCGGTGATATCGGTTTGTTCAAGATCGTCTCTGAGGGTGGCGTGGCGGCCGGCATACGTCGTGTCGAAGCCGTCACGGGCGAAAACGCGCTCTCGCTGGTGCAGGCCCTCGCAGCGCGGGTGAGCGAGGCGGCGGCAGCGCTGAAAGTACAGCCCGATGACATTACCCAGCGGATTGCGCAGGTGCAGGAGCAGGTCAAGTCACTAGAAAAAGAACTCGCATCGCTCAAGGCAAAGATGGCTTCGAGTCAGGGTGATGATTTGCTCGCGCAAGCAGTCGACATTCATGGCATCAAGGTGCTGGCGGCGACTCTTGAAGGAGCAGATGTTCCTACCTTGCGTAATGTGATGGACAAGATGAAAGACAGGCTCAAGACAGCGGCTATCGTGCTGGCGTCTGTCTCGGATGGCAAAGTCACGCTGATTGCCGGCGTTACTGCGGACAGTACCGCCAAGGTGAAGGCAGGCGAGCTGGTGAATTTTGTGGCACAACAAGTCGGCGGCAAAGGAGGCGGACGTCCCGACATGGCGCAGGCGGGCGGCACCGATCCGACAGGTTTGCCGAAAGCACTGGCGGCGGTCGGGCAGTGGGTCGGCGAGCGCGTGCGCTAACCGGTGATAGAGAGGGCACGATGCCGCTGGATTTTCGTTTCTGCCCGGTGTGCGCCGCTGAACTGGTGCTGCGCGCTGATAGCGCGGCTGGTGCGGACGGTGACAAGGCAAGACTTGCTTGCCCGGACGGTCACTGGACGCACTGGGACAATCCGGTGCCGGTGCTCGCAGCGCTGGTCGAGCTGGAGGGCCGTATTCTGCTTGCGCGCAACGCCGCGTGGGGCCCGAAGAATTTTGCCTTGATTACCGGCTTCATGGAGCGCGGTGAAACGCCCGAGCAGGGCATACAGCGCGAGCTGCATGAGGAAACCGGTTTGTCGGCCGAGACGATCAGTCTGATTGGCGTCTATGAATTCATCCGCAAGAACGAACTGATCATTGCCTACCATGTGCAGGCCAGCGGCGAAGTCAGGCTATCGCCCGAGCTGGTGGAGTACCGGTTGGTGTCGCCGGAAAAACTGCGCCCATGGCGCGCGGGCACTGGTTTTGCCATGGCCGACTGGATGCGAGCACGCGGGCTCGAACCAGAATTCATTGACTGGGGCACTCAAGCGCCCGCGAATGATTGAACACCAGCAAATGAGCGAACAGACAAGTATGGAATTCCAGAGGGACGTGGATGCGCGCGGCCTGAAATGTCCCTTGCCAATATTGAAAGCCAAGAAAGCACTCAACGACATGCAGACTGGCGAAGTGCTGCGTGTACTGGCGACCGATCCGGGCTCGGTCAGGGATTTCACTGCATTTGCACGGCAGACGGGGAATGCTTTGCTCGCCCATGAGGAAAACGGTCCTGAATTCACGTTTTTCCTTCGCCGAAAATAATTTCAAGAAATAAGTGAACGACCGTGCGTGAATTTTGCGCAGCAGTGTGTTATTCCCTATAATCGCAGTTTACGTTAACGTCAATTAATCCCCGCCCGCGCACCTCCGGCGGGGCTAACACTCTCCCAAGGAAGCCCATGAAGGTACTGGTACCTGTCAAGCGCGTGGTCGATTACAACGTCAAGGTCCGCGTGAAATCCGATGGCAGCGGCGTCGATATCGCCAACGTCAAGATGTCGATGAATCCTTTTGACGAGATCGCCGTGGAAGAAGCAATCCGCCTCAAAGAGGCCGGCAAGGCGACAGAGGTTGTCGCGGTCTCTTGTGGTGTCACTCAGTGTCAGGAGACGCTGCGCACCGCCATGGCGATCGGAGCTGATCGTGGCATCCTCGCCGAAACCGATGTCGAGCTGCAGCCACTGGCGGTGGCCAAGCTGCTCAAAGCCATCGCCGATAAAGAACAAGCTCAGCTGATCATTTTAGGCAAGCAGGCCATCGATGATGATTGCAACCAGACCGGCCAGATGCTGGCGGCCTTGCTTGGCTGGCCTCAGGCGACCTTTGCATCGAAGCTCGTCATTGAAGGCGACAAGGCGGTCGTAACGCGCGAAGTCGATGGCGGTCTCGAAACTGTGTCGTTGTCTTTGCCTGCGATCATCACCACGGATTTGCGCCTCAACGAGCCTCGCTATGTGACCCTGCCGAACATCATGAAGGCCAAGAAAAAACAACTCGACATCATGAAACCCGATGCGCTGGGCGTGGACGTTGCGCCGCGACTCAAGACACTTAAAGTCGCCGAGCCACCCAAGCGCTCAGCCGGCACCATGGTGCCTGATGTGGCCACCTTGGTGGCAAAGCTGAGGAACGAAGCCAAAGTCATTTGAGCTGTCAGCCACCCCTGCATAAGACCAAATAGCGCTCAATAACACCGAATTACACCGAAGAACAAAGAACAAGGACATATCGCCATGGCTGCACTCGTCATCGCCGAACATGACAATGTCTCGCTAAAAGCGAGCACGATGAATACCGTAACGGCTGCAGAGAAATGCAGCAACGAAGTTCATGTACTGATTGCGGGTAGCCAGTGCGATGCGGCTGTGGCGGCGGCCGCACAAATCGCAGGTGTGACCAAAGTCATTGTCGCTGATGGCGCACAGTTTGCGGATGGCCTGGCCGAGAATGTCGCCGAGCAGGCGCTGGCGATAGCAGCGTCGTATACCCATGTGCTGGCACCCGCTACTGCCTATGGCAAGAATATTCTGCCTCGCGTCGCTGCGCGTCTGGATGTCGGTCAGATTTCCGAAATCACGAGAGTCGAGTCGCCGGACACTTTTGAACGTCCAATCTATGCGGGCAATGCGATTGCTACCGTACAATCGACAGATGCCATCAAGGTCATTACTGTGCGCACGACGGGTTTTGATGCCGCAGCTGGCGGTGGCAGTGCCGCTATCGAGAAGATCAGTGCAGTTGCCGATTCAGGCAAATCCTCTTTTGTATCGCGAGAACTTGCCAAGTCGGATCGGCCCGAACTCACGGCGGCAAAGGTTATCGTCTCTGGTGGTCGCGGCATCGGCTCGGCAGACAATTTCAAGATTCTCGAGCCACTTGCCGACAAACTGGGTGCCGCGATGGGCGCATCGCGTGCGGCGGTCGATGCTGGCTATGTGCCGAACGATTGGCAAGTGGGGCAGACCGGCAAGATCGTTGCGCCTCAGCTGTACATCGCCGTCGGCATTTCTGGTGCGATTCAGCACCTAGCTGGTATGAAAGATTCCAAGACCATCGTGGCGATCAACAAAGATCCGGAGGCGCCCATCTTTAGCGTGGCCGATTACGGTCTCGTTGGCGATTTGTTCGAGGCCGTGCCTGCACTGATTCAAGAACTGGGTTGAAAACATCCAATTTGAAAAGACCGATATCGTCAACCACGTCAATAAGGCCACTAAGCTCAAGAACGCCAATAAAGCCAATAACGCTAACAACGGCCACCCCACTGACAAGAACCCACCGAGGAAATCGCATGAGCTACACCGCCCCGCTGAAAGATATGGTGTTCGTGATGAACGAACTCGCAGGACTCGACGCCATCAGCCAGTTACCCGGCTGCGAGGATGCGACACCGGAAACGGCAGAGGCGGTGCTCGAAGAAAATGCGAAGTTTTGCTCCGAGGTGATCGCACCCCTGAACTGGGCAGGCGATTGTGAGCCCAGTCGCTGGCATGATGGCCAGGTCAAGACGACACCGGGTTTCAAAGAGGCTTTCCGTGCCTTCGGCGAGTCGGGCTGGCAGGGCGTGCAGCATCCGACGGAATATGGTGGTCAGGGCTTGCCCAAGCTGCTGGCAACGCCTTGCATCGAGATGCTGAATTCGGCCAACCTGTCGTTCGCCCTGTGTCCTTTGCTGACCGATGGCGCGATCGAAGCGCTGATGACCGCCGGAAGTCAGGAACAGAAAGATCTGTACCTCGAAAAACTCATCTCCGGCCAGTGGACCGGCACCATGAATCTCACCGAGCCCCAAGCCGGTTCCGATCTGGCATTGGTGCGTTCGCGTGCTGTACCTCAGGGTGATGGCTCGTTCAAAATTTTCGGCACCAAAATCTATATCACCTATGGTGAGCATGACATGGCCGAGAACATTATTCATCTCGTGCTGGCACGCACACCGGAAGCGCCCGAAGGCGTGAAAGGCATTTCGCTGTTTATCGTTCCGAAATTCATGGTGAATGCCGATGGTTCTCTCGGTGCGCGCAATGATGTGCATTGCGTATCGATCGAGCACAAACTCGGCATCAAGGCCAGCCCGACCGCGGTATTGCAGTATGGCGACCATGGCGGTGCCGTTGGCTATTTGGTGGGCGAAGAGAACCGGGGTCTGGAGTACATGTTCATCATGATGAATGCCGCACGCTTCGCAGTGGGTATGCAGGGCATTTCTGTTGCCGAGCGCGCCTATCAGAAGGCAGTGTCTTACGCGAAAGATCGCGTGCAATCCCGGGACCTTGCCGGTTCAACGGGGCCGGTGGCTATCATTCATCATCCTGATGTCAAGCGCATGCTGATGTCGATGCGCTCGCAGGTCGAGGCATCCCGGGCGCTGTCCTACGTCACCGCAGCAGCCTTCGATGGTGCGCATCACCATCCCGAAGAATCAACGCGAGCGGCGAATCGGGCTTTCTATGAATTCATGGTGCCGATTGTGAAAGGTTGGTCGACCGAGCTATCGATCGATGTGACTTCGACGGGTGTGCAGGTGCACGGCGGTATGGGGTTCATTGAAGAAACCGGTGCAGCGCAGTATTACCGCGATGCCCGTATCCTTACTATTTACGAGGGTACCACGGCGATTCAGGCGAATGACCTGGTTGGTCGCAAGACGGTGCGCGATGGCGGTGCATTCGCAAAGAGTCTGATTGCCCAAGTGCGTGATACTTCGGCCCAGCTGAGCAGGGCGGGCAGTGATGATCTCAGTGCCATTGGAAAGCGACTCGCCGAGGCCAGCGTGGCGCTGGAAGAGGTAGTGAATTTCATCGCAGCCAACGCCAGGTCTGATGTCAAGGCAGCCTTTGCGGGCAGCGTTCCTTACCTGAAGATGGCCGGGGTTGTGTTCGGTGGCTGGCAGATGGGCCGCGCCGCGCTCGTGGCCGCTGACAAGCTATCCTCAGGTGATGGTGATGCGTCGTTTTATCGGGCGAAGATCACCACGGCACGCTTCTTTGCCGATCATTACTTGTCCACAGCCTCTGCATCCCGCGCGGCGATTGTCGAGGGCAGCTCGGGTGTGCTGGCGCTCGCAGAGGAACAGTTCTAAGCTCGTTGGTTTATCGCTTGGCGGGCCAGCCGGACCTGGACGCCGGGGAGTGAGCCAGGATGCATCCCAGCTTTCGCTGGGATGACGGTTTTCATTGTGCGACGCCGTGTTGCTTGTTGTTGGACGT
>OMID01000021.1 GCA_900299005.1 Oxalobacteraceae bacterium | reverse complement strand
ATGCTCGCGACGATAGCGGGTGAGCTCGTTATCCGTTGCGCCGTCCAGAGAATGGTCTGAGAAGCGCGCGCTGCCACAGCTGGGGCGATCCAGTCCACCGAGAATGTTCAGCAGCGTGGATTTGCCGCTACCGGAAGGCCCCAGCAGCACGATGAATTCGCCTCGGGCGATATCAAGATCGACGCCACTGAGCGCGACGACGGTAGTATCACCCATCGTATAGGTTTTGCCCAGGCCGCGCGTCACGAATACGGGCTCGTGAAGTGGGTCAGTGATGTGATTCATGCGGTTGACCGTTGGGGGCTTGCTCGTAAGACTTACCCAGCGAGCATAGGTAATCAGCACGCGCTGACCTTGAGCCATGACAACGCCAGCGCTTCAGCCTTTGGGCAGGTAAACTGCGGTTTTGGAAATGGTCGAGGCTAGGAACCTGTCTGGTGAGGTCGCTGGCCGCGTTGCCACTACCGTGCCGGACGTCGGTACTGTCTGCGGCATTGTCGCCTTGCCATCACCCTAGCGAGATAGGTTAAGAATCTGTGATGCGTTCACTCATGACATTGCCGTATCAAGAACGGCAACCGGCGCACCAAACCCTGCGGTGCCTTCTCGCTTGCCTGCTGGCGCTGACCACGGCTTCGCATGCGGGGGCATTGCTGGAGATTGCGGAGTTCAGCAAGCCCGGTGAGAAGAGAACTTTGCCGCTGAATTCGGAAGAGCCGAAGTTGTTCAATATCGAGTTCTTCAGCGGTTGGTCGCACTGTGAGGTGGCGGCAGGCACTCACGTGGCCAACAAACAAGCCTATGCCTGGATGCGCTGTTTCGGCATGGACGATACTCAGATGGCGATAGTCTGTCAGGGCAATGAAAAACAGACCGTGGTGCTCGGGCACAAGGACAACAACCCCAAGCGCGGCTCTTTGTCGCTGATCTGCCAAAGCGATTGAGCGCAGTTTGTCTGCCAGTGAACGCCTCAGGCACCAGCGCAACCCTGATCCGGTTCAGGCTTGCCATACGCCATAGCCCGCTTCGCGCAGTCTGATGGCCAAATCGACCTCCATGTACCTTGCATCTTCGTAAGGCATGGGGTTGTGTTCTTCATAGAGCGCCGGAAGCAGTTGCAGCCCATAGTCATGGACGAAGCGGTTGGCTTGTATGCCGGCTTTGTGCCGGTCGAACCTCAGATCCGGGTCGAGTCCGGTCATTCCCACGTAGACGCATGGTCTGTCGGGCTGGTAGTCCGGGTTGGCCTTTCTGAATTTCGGCTCGTACAGAACATCCCGTGAAAGCTCAATGACATAGACGTAATGGTGTTCTCGGGGCTTCATGCGTCATCCGGGTAACAATGGGCCGCCCAGTGCAGCGCCCGACCGAGTGGCTTCTTATAGGTCATAAATCACATATTGACAGGCATGGCGGACGGGTTGAGTATGCCATCCATCCCAGAACTCAAGGCTATGCAGGGAAAGCTTATCGGCTTTTCTCAGCATAAATTACCGATTATCGGGAGAGCCCATGTCTGACACCGTCCCCGTCGATACCGTTGACGCCATCCTTGACCGCTACCATGGGGTGGAGGGTGCGCTGCTGCCCGTGCTGCACGCGATACAGTCTGCCGAGGGCTACGTGCCTCCGGGGGTTGTGCCGCAAATTGCTGAGCGTTTGCATTTGTCCCGCGCCGAGGTGCATGGCGTGATCAGCTACTACCACCATTTTCGGGACAAGCCGGCAGGTAGGGTGGTGGTGCAAATCTGCCGCGCCGAGGCTTGTCAGGCTGTGGGCGGTGAATCTTTCGCAGCGGATGCCGTGTCGGCGCTTGGGTGCGATTTTCATCAGACCACAAGCGATGGCGCGCTCACGCTTGAGCCGGTCTATTGCCTCGGACAATGCGCGTGTGGCCCGGCGGTGATGATCAACGACGAGGTCCATGCCCGAATGACAGTCGATCGGCTTGGGCGACTGGTTGACCGCGCGAGGAGCGAGTCATGAGCGTGCGCGTGTTTGTTCCCCGAGATTCCACAGCGCTTGCGCTGGGGGCCAATGAGGTCGCCCGGGCGATCGCGCGAGAAGCGGCGGCCCGCAACCAGGAGATCCAGATGGTGCGCAATGGCTCGCGCGGCATGTTCTGGCTCGAGCCACTAGTCGAGGTCGAGGTGGACGGCGAGCGTATTGCCTACGGCCCGGTCAGCGAAGACGATGTGGCTTCCTTGTTCGACGCTGGCTTTGTCAGCGGCAAGGCGCACTCGCTTTTGTTAGGTAAGACTGAGGAGATTCCCTTTCTAAAACATCAGGAGCGGCTGACCTTTGCCCGCATAGGCATCACCGACCCCTTGTCGCTCGACGATTATCTGGCGAACGAGGGCTACGCTGGTTTGCAGCGTGCGCTCTCAATGACAGAAGAGCAGATCGTGCAGGAGGTGACAGATTCGGGTCTGCGTGGACGAGGTGGCGCTGCATTCCCGACTGGTATCAAGTGGAACACCGTTCGCACGACACAGGCCACGCAAAAATACATCGTCTGCAATGCAGACGAGGGTGACTCGGGTACCTTCTCGGACCGCATGGTGATGGAAGACGATCCCTTCATGCTGATCGAGGGCATGACCATCGCCGGGCTGGCTGTCGGCGCGAACAAAGGCTATCTCTACGTTCGATCGGAGTATCCGCACGCGATTGCGGTATTGAATGATGCGATCGCGCTGGCCGAGCAAGCCGGGTATCTTGGCGAGCGCATCTGTGGTTCTGACAAAGCATTTGAGCTCGAAGTGCGCGTGGGCGCAGGTTCGTATGTATGCGGCGAAGAGACCGCGCTGTTGGAGAGCATCGAGGGCCGTCGTGGCATCGTGCGCGCCAAACCACCGTTGCCTGCCATAGCAGGCTTGTTCGGCAAGCCCACCGTGATCAATAACGTGATTTCACTGGCGACAGTGCCTGTCATTCTCGCACGGGGGGCGGCGTTTTATCGTGACTACGGGATGGGGCGCTCGCGCGGCACGCTGCCGATTCAACTCGCTGGCAACATCAAGCACGGTGGTTTAGTCGAAAAGGCCTTCGGAGTCACGTTGCGTGAGATGTTGGTCGACTTTGGTGGCGGCACGCGCAGTGGCAGACCGATACGCGCAGTGCAAGTCGGTGGGCCGCTGGGGGCTTATTTGCCTTTATCGCAGTTCGATACACCGCTCGATTACGAGGCGTTTCTGGCGCTGGGTGGCACACTCGGTCATGGTGGCATCGTGGTGTTTGATGACACGGTCGACATGCTCAAGCAGGCGCGTTATGCGATGGAATTCTGCGCGGTTGAATCGTGCGGCAAGTGCACGCCGTGCCGTATCGGTTCCACTCGCGGCAGGGAAGCGCTGGACAAGGTGATCGCCGGTGAGGACCGCGAACAGCAGATCCATCTGGTGCGCGATCTGTGCGACCTGATGCTCAATGGCTCGCTGTGCGCGATGGGTGGCATGACACCCTTTCCAGTGCTCTCCGCGATGGATCATTTCCCCGAAGATTTTGGTATCACTCGTCACACCGCCGCCAAGGAGGCTGCATGAACTCCCTTAACGATATGGACTACGGCACGCCGAAACGTGAATCGGCGCAAACCGTGACACTGGAGATCGATGGCGTCTCTGTCACGGTACCCCAAGGCACCTCGGTGATGCGTGCCAGTGCCGAGGCGGGTATCAACGTGCCCAAACTATGTGCGACCGATACGCTGGAAGCATTCGGCTCCTGCCGTGTGTGTCTGGTGGAGATCGAAGGTCGCAAAGGCTATCCGGCGTCGTGCACCACGCCCGCAGAGAATGGCATGAAGGTCAAGACCCAGACGCCGAAGCTGGCCGACATACGGCGCGGCATGCTGGAGTTGTATATCTCCGATCATCCGCTCGATTGTCTGACCTGCCCGACCAATGGCAACTGCGAGCTGCAGGATGTGGCCGGTCTGGTCGGGTTGCGCGAAGTCCGCTACGGTTACAAGGGAGACAACCATCTCGAGATGAAGAAGGATGAATCCAATCCTTATTTCACCTACGACCCCTCCAAATGCATCGTCTGCAACCGGTGTGTACGTGCCTGCGAGGAGACGCAGGGTACCTTTGCACTCACCATCGATGGACGCGGTTTTGAGTCGCGCGTTGCCGCCGGGCAGAACGAGGCATTCATGGCCTCGGAGTGCGTTTCTTGCGGAGCCTGCGTGCAGGCGTGTCCGACTGCGACACTGACAGAGAAGACCGTCATACGGATTGGTCAGGCCGAGCATAGCATGATCACCACCTGTGCGTATTGTGGCGTCGGGTGTGGCTTCAAGGCAGAGATGAAGGGCAGCGAGGTCGTGCGCATGGTTCCTTGGAAGGATGGTAAGGCCAATCATGGGCATTCCTGCGTGAAGGGTCGTTTTGCCTGGGGCTATGCGACTCACAAAGACCGCATGCTCAAGCCAATGATCCGTAAAAAAATAACTGACCCATGGCAGGAAGTGTCGTGGGAAGAAGCAATTGCTTACGCAGCCAGCGAGTTCCGCCGCATACAGCAACTGCATGGGCGTGACAGCATCGGTGGCATCACCTCGTCACGATGCACAAATGAAGAGACTTATCTGGTGCAGAAGCTGGTGCGCGCTGCGTTCGGCAACAACAATGTCGATACCTGTGCGCGTGTCTGCCATTCCCCCACCGGCTATGGACTGAAACAGACGCTGGGTGAATCAGCAGGCACGCAGACCTTCGACTCCGTGATGAAGTCGGATGTGATCATGGTGATTGGCGCGAACCCTGTTGCTGCGCATCCGGTATTCGCATCGCAGATGAAGCGTCGCTTGCGGCAGGGCGCGAAGCTGATTGTTGTTGATCCGCGCACCACCGAGATGGTCAAAGGCGCCCACTATGAGGCGGACTATCACTTGAAGCTGAAACCGGGCACCAATGTCGCTGTGATTTCTGCGCTCGCCCATGTGATCGTGACCGAAGGGCTGTTACATGAGGACTTTGTTGCTGAGCGCTGTGAGGCGCAGTCCTTCAGTGACTGGAAGAGCTTTGTGTCACGTCCCGAAAATTCGCCTGAGGCCATGGCTGATATTACCGGCGTCCCGGCTGAGATTCTGCGCGGCGCTGCTCGGTTATATGCCACTGGTGGCAACGCGGCGATTTATTACGGCCTTGGCGTAACCGAGCATGCGCAAGGTTCGACCATGGTGATGGGCATCGCCAACCTGGCGATGGCCACCGGGAATATCGGGCGCGAGGGTGTGGGCGTGAACCCGCTGCGCGGTCAGAATAATGTGCAAGGTTCATGCGACATGGGCTCATTTCCGCACGAGCTGCCGGGTTATCGGCACATCTCGGATACGCAGACGCGTGGCGAGTTCGAGGCGCATTGGGGCGTGACCTTGAATCCCGAACCGGGGCTGCGCATTCCGAATATGTTCGACGCAGCACTGGATGGCAGCTTCAAGGGTTTGTACTGCCAGGGTGAAGATATCGTCCAATCTGATCCCAACACTCAGCATGTCGCCGAGGCACTCTCGTCCATGGAATGTATCGTGGTGCAGGATTTGTTTTTGAATGAGACGGCAAAGTATGCGCATGTCTTCCTGCCGGGTTCATCCTTCCTAGAGAAAGATGGCACTTTCACCAACGCCGAGCGTCGCATCTCGCGAGTGCGCAAAGTCATGCCGCCGAAGGCAGGGTACTCCGACTGGGAGGTCACCCAGCTGCTGTCGAGGGCGCTAGGTTATCCGATGGAGTACGCGCATCCTTCGCAGATCATGGATGAAATCGCCTCCCTGACGCCAACCTTCCATGGCGTCTCCTTCGAGAAGATCGATCGCATGGGCAGCATACAGTGGCCTTGCAACGAGGCGGCACCGGAAGGGACGCCGATCATGCATGTAGATCATTTCGTGCGTGGCAAGGGCAAGTTCGTGATCACGAAATATGTACCAAGCAGCGAGAAAGTGACTCAGCGCTTCCCGCTGATCCTCACCACGGGGCGGATTCTGTCGCAGTACAACGTTGGCGCCCAGACGCGTCGTACCGAGAACGTGCAGTGGCACAGTGAAGACCGACTCGAGATACATCCGCATGATGCCGAGGAGCGCGGCATACGGCAGGATGACTGGGTCGGCATCGAATCGCGATCCGGACAGACGGTGCTGCGCGCAACCATTACTGACAATGTGCAGCCGGGCGTGGTGTACACGACCTTCCACTTCCCGGAGTCGGGTGCGAATGTGATCACGACCGATAATTCTGACTGGGCGACCAACTGTCCTGAATACAAAGTGACTGCGGTGCAGGTAATGCCGGTCTCGCAGCCCTCGGACTGGCAGCGCGAGTATGAACGTTTCAATCGTCAGCAACTGGAGCTGGCGAAATTGGAAACCACCGACAACTGACCTGATCATCCATTGGTATCGCTTATGGATGATACTCAGATCTCGGCAAGTCCAGCGGACTGTGACTCGCTGGCTCTACGCAGGGTTCCGGTACTGCGTGTGCAGGATCAGGTCTGCGAGAGCGCAGCAGATGTGCTCGCTGTCGAGGCGCCGGTGGCGCTCGAATATAACGGCATCGCACATGTGGTGATGCTGGCTTCGCCTGCCGATCTGGATGATTTTGCGCTCGGTTTTTCTCTCTCTGAAGGGATTATTGCGGATCCATCGGAACTCTACGAATGCGAAGCCGAGGCAACGCCGGAAGGATGGCGGGTGCAACTTCGGATCGCGTCCGACCGTTTCATGGCCTTGAAAGAGCGCCGGCGCAATCTTACCGGACGTACTGGTTGCGGACTGTGTGGCGCAGAGTCATTGTCGCAGGTGACTCGCAGCGTCACCCCCGTCTTGCATCGCCATCGTTTCGTCGGTACCCGTCTTCTTGACGGAATGCGGGCAATGCAGACTTTGCAGCCAATGCAGCGAGAAAGTGGTGCGACGCATGCTGCCGCCTGGATGAGTCCGGACGGTGACATCGAACTCGTGCGAGAGGATGTCGGTCGGCATAACGCGCTCGACAAGCTGATTGGTGCGATGTCTGGCGCGCGCCGAGATTTCACCCTCGGTGCTTTGCTCATCACCAGTCGTGCCAGTTATGAAATGATCCAAAAAGCAGCGTCGATGAATATCGGGCTGGTTGCCGCGATCTCTGCACCCACCAGCTTGGCTGTCGAGCTGGCCCACCGCATGGGTGTCACCCTGACCGGCTTCATGCGTGGGGAAGCGTACGTAGTGTACGCGCACCCGGATCGATTAATTACCCATTGAGCGTCTGCAAAACGGCCAGCATGCAAGAAGGGAACGAGGGATTCATCCATGGACGTGAATAATCTGATCAACATGGCAAACCAGATCGGTGTCTTTTTCGAGAGCATGCCGGACCGGCAGCAGGCGTTGCATGATCTCGCCAGCCATATTCGCCGTTTCTGGGACCCGCGCATGAGACGCACGCTTCTTGACAGCATGGAGCATGACAAGGCCGAGGGAATGTCGGACATCGTTCGTCAAGCTTTGTCTACCCACCGACAGTGGTTAACCTGAGCATTGCACTGTCAGACCCAAGCCAGTAGGAAGCCATCGAAGAGCAACATCACAAGTCCCTTTTTCCTGGTGACGCCTGTCATATCAGCGACACCCGTCACTCTAACCAGGCCCGTCATCCCAGCGAAAGCTGGGATCCAATTTCACTCTGGCACTGAGCAAGCTCTTGAGCAGAGCCGAACGAGGCTTGTGTGGACACGCCTGGATCCCAGCTTTCGCTGGGATGACGGTGGCGGGGGTGGAGAGTATGACGATGCGCTGCGCCAGACCGCATGCGCTATGGTCTGCGCAGCGTGGGTTATCGGAGTTCAGCATCGCTACACCGGTCACTCTAGCGATACCCGTCATCCCAACCAGACCGGTCACACCAGCCACACCCGTCACTCCAACCACACCCGTCATCCCAGCGAAAGCTGGGATCCAATTTCACTCTGGCACTGAGCCAGCTCTTGAGCAGAGCCGAACGAGGCCCACGTAGATACGCGTGGATCCCAGCTTTCGCTGGGATGACGATGGTGAGGCAGGGATCATGACAACGGTGCTGCGTAAACACGCCTGGATCCCCGCTTTCGCTGGGATGACGATGGCGGGGCAGGGATCATGGCAACGCTGCCCCGTAAACACGCCGGGATCCCCGCTCTCGCTGGGATGACGATGACGGGAGTGGGGCGCATGACGGCGGTGCTCGGGGCATCGGGAAATCCGTATACACTTAGCGCTTACCTTGGGTGAGTGTCTACTGGCTCTCCAACTCGGCCGCTGCGGATGCGGTGCTGTCGCGCAGGTATCGGTGTCACTAATTAATTTTTAATATTGCAATTAGGGAGGCAACCTTGAAGAAAACCTCAGCTGCCGCACATGCAGCGATTGCTGTTTGCGCGCTGTTCGGCGCATTGGCTCATGTACAGGCCCAGACCTCGGGGGATGTGGTGCGTATTGGTTTTATCACCGACATGTCGGGTGTCTATGCCGACGTGGATGGTCCTGCCGGTGCGGATGCCATCAAGATGGCGATTGCCGATTTTGGTGGCAGCGTCAATGGCAAGAAGATCGAATTCATTTCGGCAGACCATCAGAACAAGGCCGACATTGCTGCCAGCAAGGCGCGGGAGTGGTTTGACCAGCAAGGACTCGATATGCTGGTCGGTGGTTCGAATTCGGCGACTGCGCTGGCGATGGCCAAGGTGGCGTCGGAGAAGAAAAAACCCTTCATTGCGGTGGGGCCGGGTACTTCGCGGCTGACCAATGAAGAATGCACGCCATATACCGTCCACTACGCGTATGACACGGTGGCGTTGGCGCGTGGCACCAGTGGTGCACTGGTCAAGCAAGGTCACAAGGATTGGTTTTTCTTGACCGCTGATTACGTGTTTGGTCAGTCTCTCGAGAAAGATGCCAGCGATGTAATCAAATCTAGCGGTGGTAAGGTGCTGGGCGCGGTGCGACATCCGCTAGCGACATCCGATTTTTCCTCCTTCCTCCTCCAGGCACAATCGTCGAAAGCACAAGTTCTCGGGCTGGCAAATGCGGGTGGCGATACGGTCAATTCGATCAAGGCCGCTGCCGAGTTTGGTATTCTCAAGAGCATGAAGATGGCGGGGCTGCTGGTCTTCGTCAATGACATTCATGCGCTGGGACTTGGGGTTACGCAAGGCATGTACCTGACCGATGGTTGGTACTGGGATCAAAACGATGAGACGCGTGCATGGACCAAGCGCTTCATGTCCCGCAACAAGAAAGCGCCTTCGATGGTGCACGCCGCAGACTATTCGGCTGTCACGTTTTACCTCAACGCGGTCAAGAGCGCGGGCACTGACGATGGCGACAAAGTCATGGCGAAGATGAAGTCGACCAAAGTGAATGATTTCTTTGCGAAGAATGGTGTGGTGCGTACAGATGGGCGGATGGTGCACGACATGTTCCTGATGCAGGTGAAATCGCCCTCGGAGTCGAAAGGCGAGTGGGATTATTACAAGCAGGTCGCCGTTATTCCGGGAGAGCAGGCGTTTGTTACCAAAGCCGAAACCAAGTGCGTGCTCTGGAAATAACATGCAGATCGGCTCCCAGCGCGAACGCAAGCCTGCCGCAGTGGCCCTGTGGTAAGTTCTTGTAATGCCTTTGCTCGCACGTCGCCTCATTATTGCCTTGATTAGTCTGCTACTGCCCTTGCAGACCTCACTTGCCTCTGCGCGTGCGGTAAGCATGGCTGCGGCTAATACGAAGACGTTGACCGTGACCATGCGCGCTATTGCGGTGGAAGGCAAGCCCCCGGCGATCGTGCAGAGCGAACCGGCGCCGAGCGCTCACCATGATGAGCATGCTGGTCATGCGCATCATCTCAGCGGCCGGGCAGCGGTGTCGGCAACACCTTCTCTGGCCATCAAGGCACCTGCTCACCCCGCATCGCATCAGCAATCTGGCAATGCGTGCGATAGCGTTGCCAAATGCTGTTTCACAGGCGCCGCAGCGCCTCCGACGATGTGGCTGCAGTCCGCCAGCGCGGTTGCCGCCCGCGTGATCTTTACTCCCTCCTCCGATCCCCTGTCTGTCTTTGTTCCAGACGGACCCGAGCGACCTCCCCGCTGCCTCTGACGCTGGTTTTTTGATCGGGCTGGCTTTGCAAGTCAGCTGGTGCGCCGATGGTGTGCGCACGTTCACGAATCACGGAGGCTTCATGATCAATCAATTCTATGCGGCAGCGCAGGCCGCTGCGAGTTCATGCTGTCCCTCGATCAACGAGGGATGCTTGGATCGTCGAGGGTGTTCTCGGGCGCGCTTGCTGGGCAAGTCACTTGGCTGGCTTTTGCCGTGCGTGCTCGCGGGATGTGCGGGTTTCTCCGCCGATGGAGGCATGGAGCGCGTCTCTGCGCTCAGCAAAGAGCGCACTGGTCATTCGGTGAGCGCGGTGAGCGCGGCGGGCACAGAGATGCGACAACAGCGGCTATCGCAGCTGCTCTCGTCGCCGCTGAGCCCCGAGAGTGCGACAGAGATCGCTTTGCTCAACAATAAGCGTCTTCAGCTTGCGTTGGCCGAGCTGGGTGTTGCCGAGGCTGATTTCGTCCAGGCTGGGCGCCTGCGCAACCCTGGGTTTTCCGTGGGTCGACTGTCGGGGGGTGGCGAAACCGAGCTGGACCGCGCCGTGTTGTTCGACCTCTCGGGGCTGCTGACGATGCCCATCAGGCGCGCTATTGAGGAGCGACGCTTCGGTCAGGCGCAGCTGCAGACGGCCTTGCAGGCTGTACGCATCGCCACCGATGCGCGTCGCGCCTATTTTCAGGCCGTTGCAG
This sequence comes from Oxalobacteraceae bacterium, assembly GCA_900299005.1. GTDB lineage: Bacteria > Pseudomonadota > Gammaproteobacteria > Burkholderiales > Burkholderiaceae_D > Pernthalerella. The sequence continues at coordinate 12,593 of OMID01000021.1, read as the reverse complement.
CACAGCAGACCTTGCGCTACTTGCAGCAGGCCGATCTCGCCGCACAGGCCAGTGCAGAGCTGGCGCAGCGGATGGCAAAGGCTGGCAATTGGGGCAAGCTGGAAGAGGCGCGTGAGCAAGCATTCCGTGCCGAGGTGGCAAGCCAGCTGGTTCGCGCGGGTCATGCGGCGAGGTCTTCGCGTGAGCGACTCGTGCGCTTGCTTGGCCTGTCCGACGAGCATGCATCAGTGAAATTGCCCGACCGCTTGCCCGATCTTCCGGTGTCCACAGCCGCAGCCGATCACCTCGAATCTCGCGCACTCGGACAACGTCTGGATGTGCAGGTGGCCCGACTGGAAACCGAGAGCACAGCGAAATCACTGGGGCTCACGCGTGCCACCCGATGGGTGAACGTGTTTGAGCTTGGCTATCAGAACAAGAGCGTGAACGGAGCGCCTCGGATGGCGGGTTATGAAGTCGAGCTCTCACTACCGCTCTTTGACTGGGGGACAGCACGGGTTCGTCGCGCAGAGGCGATCTATATGCGGTCACTCCAGCGCACGGCAGAGGTGGCCGTGCAGGCGCGCTCGGAAGTGCGCGAAATGCATTCTGCTTACCAGAGCAGCTATCAGGTGGCGCGCCAGTATCGCGACGAGATCGTGCCCGCAAAAAAACGTGTGTCGGACGAGGTTCTGCTGAGATACAACGGCATGCTGGCCAGCGTTTTCGAGCTCCTCGCTGACGCCCGCTCGCAGATTGCCAGCATCAACGCCGCGATTGATGCGCAGCGTGATTTCTGGGTATCCGATACCGAACTTCAATTTGTGATTCATGGCGGCAGCTTGCTGCCAGCCACCGTCATGCCCGGCGTGAGCAGTGTGTCTCCAAGCACCGCCGCGATGGTGGCAGGGCATTGAATACCGATTCCGCTAGGTCGCAGGCAGCGTCGCCTTGCCGTCAAACTGACGAGATAGGTTCTACGAAAGGACAACAGCATGATTTCGAGAAGAGAATTCGTCACTGGAGCCGGCATGCTCGCGCTGGGCGCGGGCGTCATCAGCCGCGCGGGGGCAGCGTCGCTGCCTGAGGCTATGGTGGCGCCCGGCGTTTCAACCCAGCCACCTCGGTTGCCATCAACGGGGCGGCCGTTTCATCCGGTGGTCACGCTGAACGGCTGGTCGCTGCCTTGGCGCATGAATCAGGGCGTGAAAGAGTTTCATCTCGTCGCCGAGCCGGTGGAACGCGAGCTGGCGCCGGGCATGATCGCAAGGCTGTGGGGCTACAATGGTCAGTCGCCTGGACCCACGATTGAAGTCGTTGAGGGTGATCGTGTGCGCATCTTTGTGACCAACCGCTTGCGAGAGAAGACCAGCATTCACTGGCACGGCCAGCGTCTGCCGAATGGTATGGATGGGGTCTCCGGACTGACCCAGCCCGCGATCGAGTCGGGGAAAACTTTCGTCTACGAGTTCGTCGCGCGCCGCGCGGGCACATTCATGTATCACCCGCATTCGGACGAGATGGTGCAAATGGCGATGGGCATGTATGGCTTCTGGGTCACGCATCCGAAGGACCCGGATTTCATGAAAGTGGACCGGGATTTTGTTTTCCTGCTCAATAATTTTGATATCGAGCCGGGCAGTGCCACGCCCAGGGTGAACACGATGCTGGACTTTAATCTCTGGGCCTTCAACAGTCGTGTTTTTCCGGGCATTGATTCGATGCATGTGCGTCAGGGCGATCGTGTGCGGGTTCGCATAGGCAACCTCACCATGACCAACCATCCTATCCACCTGCACGGCCACGAGTTTGTCGTCACTGGTACCGATGGTGGCTGGACGCCGCCGGCCTCTCGCTGGCCGGAGGTGACGCTGGATATTGGCGTGGGTCAGATGCGCTCGATCGAATTTGATGCGACTGAACCGGGCGACTGGTCTCTGCACTGCCACAAGTCGCATCACACCATGAATGCCATGGGCCATCAGGTACCCACCATGGTCGGTGTCGATCAGCGCGGGATTGCCGAGAAAATAAGCCAGCTCATACCCGACTATATGGCCATGGGCGAGCATGGCATGGGCGAGATGGCCGAGATGAGCATGCCGCTGCCGGATAACACGCTGCCCATGATGACGGGAGATGGTCCTTTCGGCAGCGTGGAGATGGGCGGCATGTTCACGGTGGTGAAGGTACGCCGCGAACAGCAGCCGGGAGATTACAGCGATCCTGGCTGGTATCGGCATCCCCACGGCACTCAAGCCTGGGAATGGACAGGAAACCTGCCGGATGCGCTCAGCAGTCATTCAGCTGGCGGACAGTCGATGCCGGCCAAACACCAAGAGCGCATGGATCTCAAGGCACACAAACCCCAAGGACACACGGGACATCGCTGAAACACAGTCACCCGAAAGGAACGCAGAATGAACGACTCAAAAAAACAAGGACTCACAGGTTTGCACCGGTTGTCGGCGCTGCTGATCGCTTGCCCTTTGCTGTGGGCCTTGCCAGAGGCGCTCGCCAATCATCACGAGGCCGAGCACGCCGCGACTGCACAGGTGTCCCAGCCCGTGAATGCAGAGATCCGACGGATCGATGCAGACAATGGCAAGGTCACACTCAGACACGAAGCCCTTACCCAGTTCAACATGGGGGCGATGACCATGGTCTTCCGCATGGAGGATCCCTCCCTGCTGAAATCTTTCAGCGTTGGTGACAAGGTGCGTTTCGTGCCGGCCAAGAAGAACGGACAGTTTGTTGTGCAGTCGATGGAGAAAGCCGACTGAGGTGCTTTTTCAGAAACGATCAATGCGGTAGGGTGCCGGGTCTGCAAAGGTCTCGCTACCACTGATCATCTCGGCCAGCAGGCGGCCGCTGGAGGCTGCCTGCGTCAATCCATGGTGGGCGTGTCCGAAGCAGAACCACAATCCCTGGTGGGCGGGTGCCGGCCCGATCACGGGCAGCATGTCTGACGTACACGGGCGGGAACCCAGCCAAGGCATGGCGTCTAACCGCTCTCCGAGAGGATGTAACTGCCGCGCAATCGGCTCCAGTGCGTCGAGCTGTACGGGCGTGGGTGGCGCGTCACGGTGCGTGAACTCAGCGCCGGTCGTCAGACGAATACCTTTTTTCATGGGCGCCAGCGCGTAGCCATGGTCGAGATCGACGATCACGTGCGCCAAGCGCGAAGTCTCGCTGCCAAAATGCATGTGATAGCCGCGCTTGACACCCATGCTCAGCCGGTAGCCGAGGCGACTTGCCAATTCTTCTCCCCACGGTCCGAGCGCGACTGCGACCTGGGGTGCGCTTGCTGATCCGTGCTCTGTCTGCACGCGCCAGCGCTTGTCCTGCAGTTCGAGGCTACGCGCATCGCCCCGCACGAAACTGCCGCCTCTCTTTTCGAAGAGCCGCAGATAGGCGCTTGTCAGGTCGAGGGGATCTTGGATCTGGCGTGAATCCGGGTAATGCACGCCACCTTTCAATACGGGCGAGAGGCCAGGTTCTTTTTCATGCAACTCGTTCCGAGACAGAATGCGCACATTCAGCCCGTAATCGCGGCTTTGCTCGGCTTGAAAAAGGCTTGCGTGTTCGCTCTCTTCAGTGCGCCAGACCTTGATCCAGCCATGGTGATTCACGAGCGAGGTGGCGCCAGCGGCCTCGATGAGCGGCGCATGCTCGCTCCAGCTGTGTTCGACCAGCGGGAGTGCACCAGCAATAGCGGCCGGATAGTGCTGTGGAGAGGAGTGTCGCCAGTAAGCCCCCAGCCAGGGGAGTAAGGAGATTAGTGCTCGCCAGTGATAGTGGGCCGCCGGCTTGCGCTGCAAAGCGTAAGCGAGCAGGGTGCGCAGATCACGTGGAAATGCGTAAGGAAACACCGAGGAACGCTCAATCAGGCCAGCGTTGCCAAAGCTGGTGCCCGCTCCCGGGACACCGCGATCAACCAGCGTTACCTGATGACCGTGATCCTGCAGCTTGAGCGCCAGTGTCACGCCGACGATACCTGCGCCCAGCACCATGACATCATTTGTTTGCTCGGGATTCATGGGCGATTCAGATCAGTGGCAAAGTCAGCAGTGGCAGCCACCGGAGCACAGAGAGCACCGGGAGTAGAAGTAGCACAGGAAGCACAGGTAGCACGCAGTATCGGCAGATCACTCGCGCATTCTATGATGAACGCCCCGATCGGGAGTGCGATACAAAAATTGAACTGTCAAAAACCCGATCGCGTTCGTTGACCATGGTTGAGGCGATAGCAGGACTGCTTGCGTACATGAAAACACGGCTGTCATTGTTGGATAGAATCCTTCTCAGCAGCTGCAGCTATGGCCTTGTTTTTGGTGAGTTTTAGGAAAGGATGAGCGCATGGGCATGTGGATCGAGCTCGGTATTTTTATCTTGGTGATCCTGTTCGCGATGCACCAGATCAGTGACGTGCGGCGCGAGCAGCGCAAGCGAGAAGCTTTGAGGAGCGAGCAGGATCGGATAAAAAAAGGAAGGGATGACGCACAAAATTAAAAAATATGTTTGGAATCTCGTTGAATATTGGGTTATCTTTACGCCGAAATGACAAAGCCGGGCAGAATTTGTCGTTTGGAGGCCTTCACAAAATGCCGTCAGCTGGGCCAAGTGCCGTGGTACTGATGAGCGTCGAGACCATTTTGTGAGTGTCCCCTGAAAGCGCTAAACGCCCGGGGAAATCCGTATGGAGCCTATGCTGCCAACAGACGGTCACTCACACAGGGTCGCGCATGCCTTTTGATCACTGCGCCGAATGTCGACGATGCTGCTTCGTCGAGGAGGGCTATCCTCCCCTCGAGATCTCGCTGACCAAAAAGGAGACCCAATCTCTCGGTGGTGTATGCATCGAGACTCACTGCCCTCATCTTGGCCCCGCAGGCTGCACGCTGGGCGAGACCAAGCCATTCAGTTGCAAGCTTTATCCTCTTGCCTATAATCCGCAGCATCGCGAATTTCATTACGATTCCGATTGCCCTTTGATGCCTGAATATGTCCGGCAGCTCAAGGATACAGGTAGTGAGGCCTCCAGGCACCTGGCTGACTGCTCGAAGGAACTGGCCAGGCTGGAAAAGACTGACAGCGGATTTTTGAAGAACAATTTCGCCATCGATTCTGACTATTTCGATCTCAAAAAACTTCCGTTTCAACCTTTTTCCAAGGAAAACTAACATGAACGGTTCTCTACACAGACTGCGCGAGGTAAGGCAGGCGAGGGCTCCGCAAAAACTCATGCAAGTGGGCTGCCAGAGCTGGACGGCGAAAAACCTTTGCGTCGAGAGCTATCATGAGGAAATCCTCTACTACACCACCCGCTGGGACGCGTTGTGCCCCTATATTGACGTCAGCGAAGAGATGCTGGCGATGGCCCCCCGTCCTTTCGTGGTGTATGCAGTGCCGCCGGATAGTCAATTCGGCGTTCCCATCAATGACAAATATGGCATGGTCGACTGCTTTTCCGAGGATTTCTGGAACGAGGAGCGCCGCGCTCGCAAGTTCAAGGAATATGACAAGCAGTACCGGAACTTCACCATCACCATGGACCGAATCCCGGGCAAGGACCTGAGCGCTGACGATATCTTTGACATGGGCGCAGAGCATTTCGAAAAATGCTACATCGCCGACGAGGAGGTATCGGGTTTTGTGGATTACATCCGCACGCTGGACATTCTGGTCATTCGCGTCGTCTCGCCGGAAGGTGTGCTGGTGCTGACGGATGTCTCGGTGATTCTGCCCAAGTACAACCAGCTCTACGGTAGTTTCTGCCAGTGGAACCGCGACTTCAAGAACAAATCCCCCGGGATTTACGCTTGTCTGCTGGCGTGTCGCTGGGCGCGTGACAATGGTCTGCGCTACTACAATCTGGGTCCGGTGGATGACTATGGTTACAAGGCGCTCTTCGTCACGGACTACGAGCCTATTTATGCCCTGGCGCTGGTGGATCCAGACCACCCCCTCGCTCAGGACCCGACCTCACCACTGAAAATCGACTTCAAGCCTGAGGAGCTCAATCAGATTTACCGCAACGGCGCACCCGTCGTCGAATTCAAGACTGCGGCGGCCTGACGCCTCGTTCTCGGCCAGGAAGCCGGCAAAAAAATGCCCCGACGATGGTCGGGGCATTTTTTATGGCTCAGGGAGTTTTGCCGCGCTGGCCCGGCACGCCGATCTGAGGATCGACGCCGGAGCCGGCGAAATCCTCGTCCTCGCTGTCGCTGAAATCGTGCTCGTCGTCGAAGCTCTCGTCGTAGTCGATGGTCAGCTCCTCGCCTTTGGCAATGGTGCAGGTGGCGCGAAGCACATTCTTCTCGTCGAATTTCAGGTTGGGTTGCTTCGAGTGGTTCAGATAGACCGAGAGGTTGACCGCATTCATTCCGATCTCGGGAGCGAACACCCGCCCTTTTTCGATCAGGCAGAACATCGCGAGATGTTTGCGCACGCTACTCGGGACGTTTTTCATTTCCGTCCTCGAGAACTTGATCTCATTGCTGGTGACCATGCTTTTCAGCGGCGCGGCACCTACGGGTATCTCACGCAACGCAAACACCCCAATCCCATGGATACCGGACACGCCCAGCTTGCAGTAGACATCGTTGATCAGGTGATCGTATAGCTTTTCTTTCAGGCTGCTCATGGGGTGCTTGTTGGTTGCCACGGGTTTTGCTTGTTGGTGCCTTCCGGAGGCAGAGGTGATCCGCTGCGTTGGGAGGTTCAAGAATAACCCGGTTTTAATAATATTATGATAATTATTTTTATAATGCCAGCAGCTCGGCGTTCTTGACGGAAAAATTGGCAGCGCGTCGGATCTGGATTTTGCGGATGCCGAACGAGCTACGTGGCGAGTTGCCAGTCAGCGGGTTACCCGTCGGCGGGCTGCCTTGGTTGTCCATCACGACAGCAGATCCTTGAAATACCCGGGCAAAGCGAACAAGCCCTGGTGGGTGGCTTCGTTGTAATAATTGAGTCGTCCAAGCTTCAGGGACTGCATGCGCTTTGCGGCTTCTGCTGGGGCGATCTGTCGTGGGTCGAGTTGGTCGCTGCAGACAGCCAGCGACCAGTAAGCGCCGTAGAGCGGAATGTAGAGCCCGTAGGGCGCGACGACACTGAAGTGCCGAGTGAGGCTTTGATAAATGGTTTTGACCACCTGTGGGGCGAACACGGGTGTGCCAGTGTGCAGCACCATGGCGCCACCCGGTTTCAGCAGTCGCTTCACCGCCGAGAAGAACTCGGGTGTGTACAGTTGGGATGCCGGCGTGTCGGGGTCGGTGAGATCGAGCAGCACCAGATCGAATTGCTCACGGCTTTCACGTACATAGGCGAGGCCGTCACCGATATGGATATCGACTCGCGAATCATCCAGCGCGCCCTTGTGTATGCTGCCGAAGTATTCTCGTGAGACACGAACCACGGCTTCGTCCAGCTCTGCCAGCACAATACGCTCGATGCCGGGATATTTCAGTAGTTCTTCCGCAGAGCCGCCATCACCGCCGCCGAGGATGAGTGCCGTCCGGACTCGGCCATGAGCCAGCGCGGCAGGATGCACCAGCGCCTCGTGATAAAAGAACTCTTCAGATTCAGAGGTCATGTAATCGCCGTCGAGCCGGAACAGCTTGCCAAACTGCGGAGATTCATGCACCTCGATTAGCTGATACGGCGTCTGCTCGCGATGCAGCAGCGGCCCCAGACGGTAGGCATACGAACTGTGTTTGTTCAGGTACTCGTGGCCCATGCTCGCGTCTGCCCCGGAGTGCGCGCGGCCGATTTCGCCGCGCAGCAGACTTTGGCGGTTCGAATCTTCCGGCTTGAAGAGGTCGATCAGAGAATCCAGTAGCTGTGCTGCCTTGCTGCTGTTATCCGTGGAGAAGTTGCACACATAGACATCAAGCGTGACTGCGCGCTGCTCTGGCCAGGTATGCAAGGCAAGGTGGGACTCAGCTAGCAAAACGGTGCCCGTGATCCCGCCGCTTTCACCCTCCGTCAGGCCAGGGAAAGCATGGAACAGCTCGCCCACCACAGTAAGGCCTGAGGTGCGGACCAGGTCCAGGCAAGCGCTGCGCAGGTTGGCGACATCCGTCATCAGCGACAGGTTGTGCTGGCAGCCTGCCAAGTCGGCGGTGAGGTGTAATCCTTGCATTTTTTGGCGTCTGATTTATCCAGGATAGGGTTCTTGATCCACGCACCGCGGTCGGCATTACCCGACCGGGCCTGCGTGCCGAACGCGTGATTCCAGTTCGACAACGCTCGCTTCTCGCAGATAAACGGCAAAGCTTGAAATTGTGCCACCAAACGCCCTTTCATTCAAAACTTGTCTGCAATTTTTGAGTGTCAACGCAGTTTGAGCGTCCTCGAGCGCCGAAAATACGCTCGCCAAGTCGCTTTGCATTAATAAATTTAAAATTTTTTGTCACATCAGCAGGTGTGCTGCCGCCGCGCAAACCTCACTTCGCAATCAGCAAATAGTCATGGACAGTTCTTGCCGCTATAGTCGCTCACGGATTTGTTCAACATTTCGCGCGAGAGCCCTCCGCGCATTGGTCGCCTCATGAATTCAAACAACACACACACACCACCGACGTCCCATTCTGTGCGCACCTCGCGTCTGGAGATCGAGTATCTGGAATGGCATCCTCAGGGCCGACGAACGGCAGTGCTGGTGCACGGCTGGCCGGACTCTGTTCGTACCTGGTTCACCGTTGCGCCCTGGCTGGTCAACGCGGGATACCGCGTGATTGCGCCCTCGGTCCGAGGGTATGCGGGCACGCGCTTCCTCTCCGCGGACACGCCACGCAGTGGTCAGCTGGCCGCCTTGGGTCGAGATCTCATCGAATTGACCCAAGCGCTGCGGCTGGACAAGCCTGTGCTGGTGGGCCATGACTGGGGTGCTCGGGCCGTTGCGATTGCGGGAGGGCTCATGCCCGGCATAGGGTCACACCTTGTGATGGTGTCGGTCGGTTATGGCACCAATGATCCCAGCCAGCCCATGTCGCTGCAGCAGGCAAAGAATTACTGGTATCACTGGTATATGGATACGCCCCTCGGAGCGAGGTCGCTCGAGCATGATCGTCGTGCGTTTGCGCGCATGATGTGGGAGACTTGGGCGCCTCCGGGCTGGTACGACGAAGAGGAATTCGAGGCAACCGCAAAGGCCTTCGATAACCCTGACTGGGTCAGCATTGTGCTGAGCTCTTATCGTCATCGCTGGGGGTTGGTAACCGGTGACCCTGCCTACGATGCGGACGAGGCTGCCCTCAAGCCTTTGCCGGTTCTGGATACACCGATGTTGGTGCTGCATGGTGCCGAGGATGGCGTCAATCCGGTGCAAAGCTCCGCCGGCAAGGAGCGCTGGTTCACCGCGGCCTATCAGCGGGTGGTGCTGGAAGGTCTGGGTCATTTCCCACAGCGGGAATCGCCGCACCGGGTCGCCGACGAGATTCTCGGCTTTTGTGGTCGGGCGGACTGATTCCTCACGCGGTCAGGCGCCCGCTGTCGAAGAAAAAATAATCTTCTAATAATAGAATCCCCGGAATCCCGGGGATTTTTGCATTCTGGACGTATTTTTTCTGACCAGTTGGTTGACTGTCGGCGGAAAAATTGTCACCATAGCGTGACAATTAGAAGTGTAATGCATACGTTACACCGATTACACCGATAGTTGGTCAACGCCACTTCGCATGCCTTTCAGCGGGCGTCGATGGGGTTCCCGTCGTAAGCGATGTCTTTTAAGGAGGTGTCACGATGTCTGACAAAGACAAAGTTTGGCCGACCGGTTTAACGGAGGCTGAATCAGAAGAAATACACCGTCATTTGATTCAAGGTACGCAGCTTTTTGGGATGATTGCAGCATTCGCCCATTTGCTCGCCTACATCTATTCACCCTGGCTTCACTAAGGGTAGGGGAGACTAGACATGATCTACGGAAAAATGTGGTGTGTAGTTAAGCCATCGGTGGGTATTCCCATCATCATCGGGGCGGTAGCAGTCGCATCGTTCTCGGTGCATCTGGCCCTGACCTTGAATACCACCTGGGTCAAGAAGTTTTTGAACGGAAGTGCTGCTCAGGTATCGGCCATTCAGTCCGAGTCGCCACAGGTGGCGGCCTTACAGCTGCAGGAAGCGGGACGAAGATAATCGTCCTTCGTGATCCGGGACCGGGGGTTCCGGATCACGGCGACGCGGCGACTGTTTTTTCAGGGGCTGCTTCCCTCATCTGTCCACGCACGAGACAGCTGAGGAAAGGCGCTCTGCGCCACCGTCCACTCCCGGGTACGGTTCGACCGGCCTCGCTCGTCGCGCCCGATTTTCGGCAATAATAGGGGCGCAAGGGCTCAATAGAGTGTCCGGGTTGCCGGAGTGCTGCCAAATCGGTTGATGCGCGAGCTATGGGCGCGTCGGGGTAGGTGACAGCAGTTCAGGGAACCATCCACCACACATTCATCGGGAGAGTTTCATGAAGACATGGCAAATTCTGTTGTTCATCTGGGTTGTTGGCGCGGGTTTCATGATGGCCAACCACTTCAACCGGCAGAATATCGAGCGCATGAAGAAAAAGTGAGCCTTGCAGCTGCAAGTCGCACAAAACGCCGCGACGCATCAGCGGCGTTTTTTTTCGGGTGTTGACTGATCACTTTAGCGATCAGGCTGTTTGAGCTGGATGATCAGCGTTCGCAGCTCAGCGACCTCTTGTCGAAGTGCCTTGAGCTCGGCATCGAGTGAGGCCGGGTTGCCTGGATTGGCAGATTGGGAATTCAGTGAATCGACAATCACGGCAATGAAAAGGTTGATAATCACGAAGGTGGCGATCAGGATGAATATCAGGAAGAAGATCCACGCATAGGGGAAGGTTTCCATGACTGGTCGCGCGATGCCTTCAGACCAGCTCTCCAGTGTCATGACCTGAAATAGCGTGAATGCGCTCATGAACAGCCCACCGAACAGTTCCGGGAAAGCCGCCCCGAAGGTGTTGGTGGCGATCACCGAGGCCACGTAGAAAATAATCAGGATCAGGCCAAACACGGAGCCAAGGCTGGGCAAGGAGTGGAGCAACCCGGCGACGACGGTGCGCATGCTGTCCACCTTGTTGATCAGCCTCAGCACGCGCAGCACACGCAATGCACGCAGCACCGACAAGCTGCCCGTGGCAGGTACAAGAGCAATACCGACCACGATCAGATCGAATACGCACCACGCGTCCTTGAAGAAATGCAGGCCACGGGCAGTCATTAACAGCGCCAGCTCGATAATGAACACGACGAGAATTGCATGGTCAATCGCCATCAGATACTCTCCGATGGCGTGATGAATGTCGGCATCGGTCTCCAGCCCCAGTATCAGGGCATTCACAATGATCAGGAAAACCAGAATGTGCTGGATGAGATGGTGGCCGATGAAGCGCTCAATGCTGCCTCGCCAACCCGGCTGATCAGTGTGGTGCGTTGTCATGTTATTTTTTGTGCATTGAGCAGAGTGGCTGGCAATTAGCCAGATCGGCAGGGCGTCTGCCGGTCCGTGCCGGTGTCTGGTAGCGAGCTATGCGATTGGCGCCACGCCAGGCGGCATGGCACTGCGCTTATGTTTCGCTGCCGAGGATCGTGATGTCGCCCTCAAGCTCGCCACCTTTGCGTATCTCGAGATCGGAATAGGCAATCGAGCCACGCACTGACCCGGTGGATTCGATCAGTAGCGAGGTCTTCGCCGTGATGGATTTTTCCATCAGGCCAGCGACCTTGACGTGGCTAGCAACAGCGTTACCGGTGACCACACCATTGGTGGTGACGTTGATCGCATCTGCGGTGAGCTCGCCCTGCGCCTTGCCATCAATGAATGCCTCGCCGGGCACTTGAAAGACGCCATTGATCGTCACACCTTTGCCGACCAGAAGATTTCCATAATCCTTATCGAGCGCCATTTCCTTGTCCCTGTCAAAAATAGAAAAATAAGAACTGCTTCATCGTACCTTGCCGATTCTATTGAAAGCGCTGGTTTTTTGAAACTGATTTTCAGCGCTTGTGCGACGCAGGTTGTCTTTAATGAAATGCGTCGCCTGACGGTCTCGTCAGACCGCTGCCAGCGTTGGTGATCTCTTGCCGTTCGTCGTTGCGATTCTCGATACTGACGATTTGCCATCAGCCTCTGAAAGCGCTGATTAATTAAACACTGCGAGATTCCTCCCTGGGGAAATAGCTGCAAGCCTTTGATTTGACGAGTCCCCGCATCGCATAGCGATGCGGGGACGCCATGAAACGGGTTTTATTCAGCGCCTGCCTCTCAAGACGGGCGTCGGCAGTCGAAGCAAGCAGCGAGGTCCACCGTGAGGTTACCTGCGACGCTTGGGATTTGCGCGGCAGCGGCCTATTCGTCAGCAAGACGTCAGATTGCATTTCCGGGCACGCCGGCTTTGTTGCCGCTTTATTAATATTTCTGATCGACGTTTATTTTCCCGATTGCGCGGGCGATTTTTTGCTGAATAATACGACGGTAAAAATAATTAAAAATTATTGGCCGGGTCGCTGCGGGTCGCGCCTTAAGGTCGATATCCATCCACAGGAGCGATGCAGCGGATGCATCCGCACAAATAATCATGAAATCCTTTCAGACACGCCTGT
>OMID01000020.1 GCA_900299005.1 Oxalobacteraceae bacterium | reverse complement strand
CAATCCTCGTAAAAATACGCCCGCATCTACCTCATCCGGCACAAAAACTTCAGCATTTCTTCGCTCGGTGTATTAGGCCATGGCTTGTCCCACTCGGTCGGGGTACTTTCTTGTTTGAGCACGCCGCCACGGCCGGTATTGGCGCTGTGATAAATCTGTTGCATGAGTCGGGTTTTGCGGTTGCGACAGTCAGCTTCGACCAGAAATTTTGCTGACATCGCTTCTTCCGGTGTGCGCTTGCCAAAATCCAGTAAAAACCAGGCGGTAGGATGCTTGCCGTAGCGGATGGTGTCAAAATCCACATAGAATAGGTCGCGCTTCTCTGTGGTGGTTAGTAGCGACCATTCGGCATGCGCCGGTGTCGCGCACAGCATGGCGAGCGTGCTCGTGATTGCGACAGCGCTGGCTAGTCGGTAAGGCCGGGATTTTGACATATCAATCTTGTTTGGTGCCGGTTGCCTCGAGTTCTTTTTTCCAGGCCTCGGATTGCAATCGCTGCTTTTCTTCGAATTCTTTCTCGTCTTTCTCAGCTTGTTCACGGTAGGCCTTGTGTTCTTCCGCGATCTGCTCGAGCTTGCGCTCCATGTCATCGACGCGCTTGGTGCTCTGGCGCTCGTCAAGTTCGACCCCTACGGTAAGCGCCAGATAGATCCAGACGGGCGTTGAGAGGAGCAGCAGCATGGCCCACCAGACCGCAATGAAGCGCGACAGTAGCAACAGCGATATCGCCAGGGATGCCACGCCGATGCCGAATAAGCCGAGTTCGATCAAGAGTCACCTCGATTAACCAGTCGCATTGCCACGCCAACGACGAACGACGCGGGAGGAAAGCAAATCGCCGCGGCTACAATGCGCAGCACGGTGTTTTAAATTTAGTAACATCGTATGGGCTGGCATTAATTGCCCCTGCTGGTTGATAATGTGCTCACAAGAATACCTATAAAAAGGGAGACAAGCATGGCAAATCCTGTTGTCGGGTTTATTGGCGTCGGCCTTATGGGCGCCGGCATGGCGAAGAATATCGTTACCAAGGGTTATCCCCTGGTGATCATGGGGCACAAGAACCGCGAGCCCGTCGACCGATTGAAACAGCTCGGCGCTACCGAGGCCAAGACGCCTCGGGAGCTGGCGGCGCAGTGTGACATGGTGCATTTGTGCGTGACAGCCTCGCCGCAAGTGGAGGCGGTGATGAATGGACCTGACGGCATCTTCGCCTCAGGCCGAAAGGGATTGATCATCATCGACTGCTCGACCTCTAACCCGGTTTCCACGCTGGCATTGGCAGACGCGGCAAAATCTCACGGCATGACCTTTATCGATGCGCCGCTGGGCAGAACACCGAATGAGGCTGAGGCGGGCACGCTGGACACCATGGTTGGTGCTGATCCTGAGACCTTCAGCAAGGTCAAGCCCGTGCTCGACTGCTGGGCTGGCAATGTCGTGCACCTTGGCCCGGTTGGGCTGGGGCACAAGATGAAGCTGATTAATAACTTCATCGCGATGGGCTATGCAGCCCTGTTTTCGGAGGCGCTGAGCATTGCCCGAAAAGCAGGTTTGTCAAAAGAGCAGTTCCACTCTGTGATTGGCAGCAGCCGAATGCGCAATGGCTTTTACGACACCTTCATGAAGTGGACAATGGAAGGTGACGAGAGTGCGCACCGGTTCACGATCAGTAATGCGCATAAGGACATGCGCTATCTCTCCAGTCTGGCCACCGAGATCGGTGCGCTGCACCCCATACAATCAATGGTAAAGAATTCCTTCGCAGGGATGGAAGCAGCGGGGCAGGCGCAGCGTTATGTGCCGATGCTGGCGGATTTTGTCGCGATATTGAATGGGCTGGAGCCTTCGCAAAAGCAAAAATGAGGTATCCCGGGCCGGTGGTCAGCGCCGAATGGCTGGCAGCGAATCTGGATGAGCCGACCATCCGCATCGTTGATGCGACGGTCCACTTGCCCGACACTGGACGCCATGCGAAAGCAGAGTACCTGCAGGAGCATATTCCCGGCGCGGGCTTTTTTGATCTCGAGGTGATCGCCGATCCGTCTCATCCTTTGCCGCGAAAATTTCCACCGAGGGAGGTGTTTGCGAGCGAGGTGGGTCGGCTTGGCATTGACAACCATGCGCATGTCGTCGCTTATGACACGCTGGGGCTGTACAGTGCCGCGCGCGTCTGGTGGCTGTTTCGGCAATATGGTTACGACAAGGTGTCTGTGCTCGATGGTGGTCTAAAGCACTGGAAGGCGCAGGGCCGGCCGGTGCAGGGCAGTGTCGTGAACCTTGCACCGGTCAGTTTTGCTGTGAGCACTCAACGTGATCTGCTGGCGTTGTGGCCTCAGGTACTGGAAGCTTCGGGTAGTGCTTCGTTTCAGGTGATTGATGCACGAACACCGGGCCGCTTTGCGGGGATCGAGCAGGATCGTTATCCCGGCACGCGTGCAGGACATATCCCCAACAGCCTCAATCTGTACTGGGCCGATCTGCTGGAGCCCGAATCGCGCACGCTGTTGCCCGAAGCGCAGTTGCGAGAGCGTTTCAGCAAGGCGGGCATCCGCTGGGACCAACCCGTCACGCTCACCTGCGGCTCAGGTCTGACTGCCTGCATTTTGGCGCTGGGGCTTCACCTGTGCGGCAAAGATGACTGGAAGGTGTATGACGGTTCTTGGGATGAGTGGGGGCGGCGAGAGGATTTGCCTGTTCAACCGCAAGCAGTGTGAAGCGCTCTGATGCGTCGCTTGCAGCGATCAGCAGACTGCTGTTTCGAGTGACTTTGCCATGCGCTCGCCCAGTTCGGTGATGACGTAGCCGCTGCGCGTGTAGCGTATGAAGCCCATGCTGATCATCTTGTGACGCTGCTTTTCGCCGATACGGGATACAGCGCTGCTCTGCCCCTGATTCAGGGCAAGCAGCAATTCGATATCCTCGGTCGCGATGATGTTCATGATGGCTTGGTGGTGTCTTGAATGCCTTGCGTGGCAAAGCGAACGCTGCGCGCGCCTCTGCCCTATTTGATGTATCGACCGCATGGCAGCGATCTTTACCCGGTGTTCTTGTCGCCAGGCCCGGCGGCAGCCCAGCTGCTTACCTGGGCTTTGACCTGCTTCCATGAGTGCTCATTGAGTTGAGAGGCGCAGCCCTGACAGAACTCGGCGAGCAGCTGATCGGGAATTTGTGAGGGATCTGTTGGGGAAGGCAGGTGATCGGCTTGCAGCTCCAAGCGCACCTCGCCGCAGCCGGGGCATTCGACTGCGTAATGCGCAGCCTCGAAATCTTCAACCATGCGTAGTAGTGCATCGAAACGTTCTGCCTCCGGGCTGCCGTTGGCGGGCTCGCTTTCGAAATAGACTTCCATCTCTCGCAGCGCGCGCTCATACTCGCTGCGGCTGCAGATTGGTTTTGGCAACATGTCTCACCTCCATCGGCCGCCCACGCCCCTTGGTACCCCTAAACCGGCAGGGGAGGCGTTAGACAGGCTGTTTGATTATTACTGTACAAATGTACAGTAATCGAGTTTGCCGGCGCAAGCCTTTGGCCAGAAAAATATGGCTGCTTTTTTCAGGGTTGTGTTGGCATGCCTTTCTGGCAATTGAAGCCTGCCAACATCATCATGAGCAAGGCTGATTCGAGCGTCATGCCGACCGCAAGTACTCACTTTGACTGGGTGTTCCCGCCCGCCGATGCGCTTGATGAGCTCGGGGTGCTGTTCAGCGCAGTTTTTCCGGCTGCACAAACCGGCCCATGTCCCAGCGGCCTTCCAGCGGCACGCGGTCTTCACCAAAAGACTTGCGTCCCCGACCGTGATATCGACCTTGGTACAGCTCGCCGGTGTAGCGATCGCCATTGGCGTAATGAACCGAGCCGCGCCCATGCGGTAGATCATTCTTGACGAGTCCGACATAGCGGCTGCCGTCGGCGAAGGTATACACGCCTTGCCCGTGGGCTCTGCCGTTGCGGATCTCTCCCTCGTAACGATCGCCATTGGGATAGAGCAGGGTGCCGGTCACCGAAGGCCGGTTATTCGTGAACTCGGTGATTAGCTGATTTCCGTTAGCGAAGGTGACTGTGCCACGGCCATTGAATTTGTTATTACTGAATTCACCCTCGTAGACATCACCGTTGGCGTAGTAATACCTGCCCCAGCCATGGCGGCTGCTGTTCTTGATATCGCCGACGTATTTGTCGCCGTTGAGATAGTAGGTCGTCTCGCAGCCACTCATCAGTGCGGCCAGACAGACCAATGACAGAATTTTCAGCTTCATAGGATGCCTCGCTAGGCGTCGTGCCGGTGCTTGAGGACCGGTTCTCAGCCCATTAACCCTTGGTTATATCGGCGTCTGAGATGGAAATTTGAGCTTGTGCCAGAGTAGGGATGGATCCCGGCTTTCGCCGGGATGACGGTTTGTCGTTATCCCGGCGACAGCCGGGATCCCACCGCACGCCGCTCGCTCCAATACCGTCATCCTGGCAATGGCCGAGAGTCCTCCACACCCCACCAGCTCCAGTGCCGTCATCGCAGTGAAGGCCGGCATCCCTCCCCACGCCACCAGCGCTCATACCGTTTCCTTACTACATCACGCGCTCCAACACCGTCATCCTGGCTAAGGCCGGAATTCCTCCACACGCCACCAGCCCTCATACCGTTTCCCTCTACACCACGCGCTCCAACACCGTCATCCTGGCTAAGGCCGGAATTCCTCCACACGCCACCCGCCCTCATACCGTTTCCCTCT
>OMID01000019.1 GCA_900299005.1 Oxalobacteraceae bacterium | reverse complement strand
GGCGAATGCAATCAAGGGCTGCGAAACGCGTTGCTCGTTGCGCCTTGCTTCTTAATTACTGGCCGCGATTATTCGTTTCGAATTTTTCAGATGTGTGACAAATCACAACGCTTGTGCAAATCTGTCTCCCAGTGAATAAAACACAACGCGCAAGGCCTCACCTGTCATCGTCATGTCATATACGGGAGGTAGGCGGGCCGGCACCTTATAACCAGACTTTTCCCGGGCTGCGATATCATCAGCGCCGTGCTGGAAATCACCAGCCCCTGACACAAGGAGCTTTCGTTTGATATCCATCCGATTACTGGGCTGTAATGGCGGAATAGGGGGCGAGCTGCGCCAATCCACCTGCTATTTGCTCGGCGAACGGCTACTGGTGGACGCCGGGACCGGCCTAGGCACGCTGCCGCTCAACGAGATGCAACATATCGACCACGTGGTGCTGACCCATGCACACCTAGACCACATTGCCTGCCTGCCGCTACTGGTGGACTCGGTTGCCGCCCAACGAACGCAGCCGCTGCAGGTATGGGCGCTGCCCGAGGTCATCGCGGTGCTGGCCTCGCACATCTTCAACGACAAGGTCTGGCCCGATTTCACCCAGATCCCGACCCCGGAGCAGCCCTTCATGCGACTCAATGTCTTGCCCGAGGTACTGGAGGTCGAGGGCATGCGCATCAGCGCGCTGCCGGCAAACCATGGCATACCGGCCTGCGGATTGCGCGTGGAAACTGAGGCAATCTCGATTGCGTTTTCTGGGGATACCGCCGACTGTCCGGCCTTCTGGCAGGCCGTTCATGAAGATCAGCGCCTGACCGCTGTCATTGTGGAGTGCTCTTATCCTGCCTCGATGAGCGATATGGCCTTGTTATCGATGCATCTCGACACCAGCGTACTCTTGCCACGCCTGCGCGCCCTGCCCACGCGGGTGACCCCGGTGGTCATCCATCGAAAACCCGGAATGGAAGACGCCATCGCCAAAGAACTGGTGGCAGGACTGCCGGAGCGGAACGTGCGCCTGCCGTCGCCGGGCGACATGCTCACTTTTACTGCTTGATCGTGTTGTGCATGTACAGCTGAAGCAGCAGGGCCTCCAGCACCTGCGTGGCGATACCACCTTCTTTGGCGAGCATGTCACGCAATCCCTGCGCCGTAATTTCCAGGCAGACTGTCGCACCCACTGCCTGCGCCGCCGCACTGCGCACCCCCCCGGCAAGCAGCGCCTGCTCGCCGAAAGATTCTCCGGCAGACAGTAGCGCCAGCTGACGCTGGCTTTGCCGATCGATGATGCTCACCTGCCCGCTCTGGATCACATAAAAGCTGTGGGCTTGCTCTCCCGGCTCGAACAACACCTGGCCGTCGGCGTAATTGACTGGCTTGAAACCGCTCATGACAGGGTCGCCGGTGGCGCCTTTAGCTTGAGTACCCGCATCGTGGTGAACCGACAAATGCCTTTAAGGCCGGAATTGAAACGGCGCACCTCGCGCAGCGCACGATCCAACGGGATCAGTTTGGTGGTGACCACGGTCTTGGCGACGGCATCCCAGGCATAGACAACGTCGGCCATGCCCTCGGCCATCCCGAAGACGCTGCCGGGCCCGAACAAGCACTTCTTGCCCTGCGCATCGGTGGTCTCCACCGTGCCCGAGATCACCACATAGCCGAACACCGCGTGCTCGCCGCGCTCCGCAATCTTTTGCCCCGGCTGGAAAATCCCCGAATTCAGATCACTGCCCCAGAGCTTGAAGAACAGGCGCTCGGCACTAGAAAATTCATGGTGATCGAAAGCCTCGAGCGCATGCTTTGAACGAGGATCAATAATGCCCAGCGCCTTGAAGCGCTGCATGTCCATGCCGAACAGTAGAGGGTTTTGAGGTTCCGTGCTCATGCGTGCCTGTCTTTGTCGTTTTGATGGTTATTGCCAGCGCAGCGGGTTTGATTATAGACCGAGGCGATCCATGCCACCACCCAAGATCGATGACTGCCGCGGCTTGACCGGCATGGGTACTCCATGGAGAGATACTCCGCGAGATAGTCTGAGCGCAGCTGAGATTGTGCGAGATGGCGTGAGATCGATTCAGATCGTGTGCCGTCATGCGTATGAATACCCTCGTCACTGTCAAACGCAAAATACCTTGCCATGTTTTCACTTTGAAAACATCGCTACATACGAGCATTGTCGTGCCATGACGATGTGTAATAAGATGCGGCGGCAGTCAGATAAACCAACAATAAATAACGAGAGACCTGCATGCGGCCTGCCTTGTCGTCTGACGCTTCCGTATCCATCGGTGAGCGCCTCCCCTTCCGTTAAACGATTTCCAGAGGACTGTCATGGATATTTCCAAGGCTATCGACATACGCACCGCCATGCGCGCTTCGGGCGTGATCATGGCCTACAACGGCGTGGTCTCCGACGAGCTCATGGTCACGCTGGCCGACATCCTCAAAACGCGCATGGAGGCCATGGATGACGCCAAACGCTCCCGCACGGTGTTCTCTGTCTTCATGGAAGGCATGCAGAACCTGATCTGGCATGGTCGCACCGATCACGATGCCTCTGGCATGGTCTGCATCTCCCAACAGCAGGGCGAGATCACCATCGTCTGCGGCAATCGCATCCGCCGCGAAGATTCGGTAAAACTGAATGAAACACTAGACCAGCTGCAGCACGCCGACAAGGACAGCATAAGCCAGTTGTACCGCGAGGGTATGTCGAAATCCAGCGAACATGAAGGCCCGGGCGCAGGACTGGGCTTGCTGGAAATCGCGCGACGCGCATCGCATCCGATCTCGTTCGCATTTATGGACGTGGATGCCCATCATGTCGATTTTTTTCTGGCGGCGAGGATTTGAGGAGAACTTCCCATGAGTGAATTAACTATCGCAGCAACCGATCGCACGCCTGAAATTCAGCTATCGCTCAACAACGGCACCTTCAGCATGAAGGGCGAATCGTTTCCTGAGGATGTCTCCGCGTTTTACGGTCAGGTGATCATCGCCGTTGACCAGCTGGCCAGCCAGCTGAGCAAACCCTTGACTGTCGATATCGCGATGGTCTACATCAACAGCTCCAGCATCAAGGCGATGTTCCGCATCTTCGAAGGCCTTGAAGCCGTTCGCAAGAGCGGGCAATCGGTAGGAATCACCTGGCACTATCAGGAAGATGACGACATCATGCAGGAGCTTGGTGACGACTTCAAAGACCGTTTTCCGGACTTGTCGATCGAGGTCAGGGCAGCGTGAGCACTGGCGGCGATGACTCGCTGTTCGATCTCTACGATCGCGAGAAGCGGCTCCTGGCCGAAGGCCCGGAATTGCTCAAGCAGGGTAATGAAGCCGCCCTGCGTGCCTTTGCCGAGAGACTCTTCGAACGCTTCGGCAAGGTCGTGCGAGAGAATGAAGACCTGACACGTCACTCCGACCGACAGGAGCAGCGGCTGGTCAAACTGAACCAGAACCTCAAGACCCAGACCCGTGAACTCGATCAGCGCAAGACCGAGCTCGAGAACCTCTCGCACCAACTGGCAAAATACCTGCCGCCGCAAATCCACCAAGCCCTGTTCGAGGGCAAGCACGACACCCAAATTACCACCCAGCGCAAGAAGCTGACCGTTTTTTTTTCTGACATCAAGAACTTCACCCAGACGTCCGAAAGCCTCCAGCCAGAGGCCTTGACCGAATACCTCAACGAATATTTTTCCGAAATGACCCAGATCGCGCTCGACCATGGCGCCACCATCGATAAATACATGGGCGATGCGATGATGGTCTTCTTCGGCGATCCCGAATCACGCGGCGTGCGCGAAGATGCGCGCGCCTGCGTAGAGATGGCGCTGTCCATGCTGGAGCGACTGAAAGGTTTGCACAAGCGCTGGCGCGCCGTCGGCTTCGAACAGCCTTTCGAAATCCGCATCGGCATTAACACCGGTTACTGCAACGTCGGCAATTTCGGCAGCGATCAGCGACTCTCGTACACCATCATTGGCGGCGAGGTCAATCTGGCGCAACGTCTTGAGGCCAACGCCGATGTCGGCGGCATCCTGATGAGCTACGAAACCTTCGTGCATGTCGAAGATATGGTCGCTGCAGAAAAGCGTGGCGCGATACGCATGAAGGGCATTGCGCGCGATGTGCAAACCTACGCCGTCACCGGCCGACGAAACGCGTCATCTAGTTCCACCTTCAGCTTTGATCACCCAGCCGGCGTGTCCATCGATCTCGACCCGACGCTGTTAGATACCGAGGCACGTAAGACTCTGGCAGACAAGTTGTCGGTGCTAGCATCCCAACTGCGCGAAGCCTAACCACAACTCGCCGGGGCTCACTACATCCCGTCGCTCCGGCGGAAACTGCGGCCCAACGGGACGTCGCGTTGGGTGGTTTAAAGTGGTGGGATTTGCGCTTTCCAGTCGTGTGCGTGCTTGGGTCCCAGCCTTCGCTGGGACGACGGGTTGATTGCGATTGGCGTTCGTTTGTATTGTGCTTGTTCGATCATTCCAGCCCACAAGCGATCGGCACTCGCCTCACACCCAACCCCGTCACCCCAGCGAAAGCTGAGGCCCATGCTGGTGTCGCGCTGGGTGCTCGACAGGTACGCGATGGGCAGTCGCCAGTCGTGTGTACACTTGGGTCCCAGCCTTCGCTGGGACGACGGGTTGGTTGCGGTTGGCGTTGGTTTGTATCGTGCTGGGTCGATCACTCCGCCCATCAAGCGATCAGCACTCGCCTCACACCCAACCCCGTCGCCCCAGCGAAAGCTGGGGCCCATGCTGGTGTCGCGCTGGGTGCTCGACAGGTACGCGATGGGCTTTGGCCAGTCGTCTGCGCACTTGGGTGTGACGGGGGTGTTCAATAAAGACTTTACCTTTGAGATGATTACCAACCTCACTGGAGCTACCACGAATACCGG
>OMID01000018.1 GCA_900299005.1 Oxalobacteraceae bacterium | reverse complement strand
GCAATGTTCTCGGCTGCAGCGGGCTCTTTCGCTGGCTCCGCCACCGGCTCTTATGCGTCCGGGATTGCTTGGTCCTTGGAAGGGTTTTCGCCTTGACTCATAAAATCTCCTGCCATTTCAATAACTTGGGCCTGCTTTTCTACTGACATCAGGGAAACGCACACCTGATCTGAATAACAATTTGCTCGTTATGGGGATAGGGCCGGGCATTTCAAGACGGCGGCATCGATGGCGGGCAAAAAAATCGGGGGCCTTTCGGCCCCCGGATCAGGTGGACAGGGATCTCAGTTTTCAGCGCCTAAGGTAAGCGCCCACTGCCTTCCTATCTCAGCATCTGCCTTGCGAGCCTCCTGAGCAGAGGGCGAAGTTTTAGTAGGCCATCCGCCCAAATGCTGTTCGACTACAGAAGTCATCGCTTCTATCCATTGCGGATGCTCATTCAGGCAGGGGATGTAATGAAACGCGCTGCCGCCAGCGGAGAGAAAATCGGCTCTGGCTTCCATGGATATTTCTTCCAGGGTTTCAAGGCAATCGCTGGTAAACCCCGGGCACATGACGTCAACCCGCCCCACACCCTCGGCGGCAAGCTTTTCCAGCGTAGGCGCGGTGTAAGGCTGCAGCCACTCGGCTTTGCCAAAGCGGGACTGAAAGGTGACGAGGTAGTCGTCCTTGCTCAGGCCCAGTTTGCCGGCCACCAGACGCGCGGTTTTGTAGCACTCGCAGTGATAGGGATCACCCAGCAACAGCGTGCGCTTGGGTACGCCGTGGAAACTCATCACCAGTTTGTCGGGACGGCCGTGCTGCTCCCAGTGCGCACGTACCGTCGCTGCAAGTGCTTCCACGTAACCGTCTTGATCGTGATAGTGCTTGATCAACCTCAGCTCTGGCGTATTGCGCACGCGCGTGTAATGAGTAAAAACGGTATCGAAAATCGACGCTGTCGTGGTGCCCGAGTACTGCGGATACGCGGGCAAGACCAGCAGACGATCGCATCCTTCGGCCTTGAGCTGATCGAGTATGGCAGGCAAGCCCGGATTCCCGTACCGCATCGCATACACCACACGCACATCGTGCCCACGGGCAGTCAGGGATTGCTGCAACAGCGCCGCCTGGCGCTCGGTGTGGATCTTGAGAGGCGAGCCTTCATCAGTCCAGATCGATGCGTATTTTTCAGCCGACTGGCGAGAACGGAACGGCAGGATAATGCCGTTAAGGATGATCCACCAGATAAACCGGGGAATTTCAACGATACGCGGGTCTGACAAAAACTCTTTAAGATAGACGCGTACCGCCGCCGGCGTGGGTGCGTCGGGAGTGCCAAGGTTGGCCAGCACCACGGCGGTCTTGCTGACAGTGCCGTGACGATAGGGGGGTTCTGGGTTGAAGCCCATTGGGGTCATGCCTTTCTGATTCTTGTTGATGCTAAAGAACGGAAACCGCCTCAGGATGCCAGCAGCTCGCGGGCATGTTTGCGCGTGGTAGCGGTGATTTCCAGACCGCCGAGCATGCGCGCGATTTCTTCGACACGGTCGCTGGCGGACAGTCTTTCGATGCGCGAAACAGTGCGCCCATCGGACATCGTACCCTTACTGACTTGAAAATGCTGAGAGGCCTGGCTGGCGACCTGCGGCAGGTGGGTCACGCAAAGCACTTGCCGGTCCTGACCCAGACGCTTGAGCAGCCTCCCCACTACCTCGGCCACACCACCCCCGATCCCGCTGTCGACCTCGTCAAAAATCAAGGTAGGCGTGGCGGTGGCACTGGAGGCGATCACAGAAATCGCGAGCGCGATGCGCGCCAGCTCACCGCCGGAAGCCACTTTGGCCAGCGGGCGCGGGGTGGTGCCGGCGTGCCCTG
Organism: Oxalobacteraceae bacterium; assembly: GCA_900299005.1. Taxonomy (GTDB): domain Bacteria; phylum Pseudomonadota; class Gammaproteobacteria; order Burkholderiales; family Burkholderiaceae_D; genus Pernthalerella. Next base: position 780 of record OMID01000018.1, on the reverse strand, counting down.
CGACCAAAAACTCGACCTGTTCAAGGCCATGCGCGGCAGCTTCGCAGACTTGCAAAGCGATGTCGAAACGACCACCGGACATCGATAACTCCTGCATGGCAGCCGTCACGGCACCCGACAGTGATTTTGCAGCTTTCGTTCGCGCCTTGGTCAGCTTGCTTGCCAAAGCCCGGTAAGTATCGGCGAGTTGTTGTTCCTGTGCCCGCATCGCATTGATATCGGTGGCATCCGACAGTTGTTCCAGACGCGCCGACAAATCCGCATGGGTCTCGGGCAGATCCTCTGGCGCGACCTGAAATTTGCGCGCAGTGCCGTGAATGGCCTCGAGTCGCGCCTCTACCGTGCGCAAGCGATCAGGATCCAGCTCGATGCGGCCCAGATAATCATTCAGCGCATAGACCGCCTCCTGCAGCTGTATGCGCGCCGGCTCCAGCGCTTCGATTACGGGACGCAGTTTGTCATCGATGTCGACCAGCTTGCCGAGCTTTTGTTCGATCGCGCCCACCTGCGACAGCACCGGCGCCGAATCACTCTCGGAGAGCAGGCTCAGCGCCTGCTGAGCGCCCTCGATCAGACTCGCAGCGTGGGAGAGTCGGCTGTGCTCGTTGCTGATATCGGTCCACTCACCGGGACGCACCGCGAGTTTTTCCAGCTCACCGACCTGCCACTCGAGACGCTCGCGCTCCAGCAGCACTTGTTTTGCGTCACGTTCGAATTCCTCTCGCTGACGTACCACGGCGCGCCAGCTGCGATAAGCAGCAGCCACGGCACGGGTCTCAT
>OMID01000017.1 GCA_900299005.1 Oxalobacteraceae bacterium | reverse complement strand
TGCGGCATTAAGAGAATGCAGAACTCAAGCTTGTCCCCTTGCAGGCGTAATGGACCACCGTCAAAGGCGGAAATCACGATGGAATCGTTAAGGTGACTGGCAGCTTTGATCGCTCTCTCTAGCATCGCCGCGCTGTAGCGACCGGCTGTAGCGCTAAGCGTCGGCGTTGCACTCCAGCGCTCGACACAAGCCGCCAATGCTTCTGCCAGCGGAGGAAAGGGCGTCATGGCGCGATGGATCGGGAACTCCTTGGCCTCATTGGCAGCCACCTTGCGGTAGGTCGTCACAACGGCGGCGTTGCCTTCGATGCGAATGTCGCGCTCGGCGCTCTTGATCCCACTGCAGGCCGCGAGCAGTTCCTTGCTGGGCAGCAGATCGAAGCTCTCGTCGCCCTGGCCGCGGTGGTCAAAGCCGATGGCGCTGATGCGGCCTTGATCGCTGGCGGCAACCAGAACGCCCGGGGTCATGGGCTCAATGTGAATCGCCTGGTAGGGGGCGTAGGTGCCGGTAAAGAGCCCCGCTGCAGCCAGGATGGCGGAGTTGAATTGCAGCATCAGGCGGCATTCAGCAGGGCGGTGCCGGCGAGATCGGCGTGACCGGGAATCCACTGCCAGCGGTAATGGAGCTGGTTGTTGGCCATGCGCTCGTTGGCAAGCGCAAGTTCTTCGATGCGCAGGGTGGGCGTCCAGCTGGGGTCGATGGGATGCCCGGTCTGCAGGTCAATCATGAAGGCTTTGCGATGCTCCATCGGGGAGTCTTTCTGGTCCTTCACGCTAGGGAGCTGGCAGCTCTAGGCAACAGTGCGCATGCTTCGGCGTTCGTAGAGTGGTGGATGCCGCTGCAGGTGCGTTGTGGATACTGGAGAGCTGGACGCCATGCAGCGGGCATATCAGCGTCGCGAGGAATTGATGCGCTCTGGCGCGGTGCGGGCTGTGGAGTTATGGCAGGAGCACCGGGGTGTCACCCTGAAGCTGCTCGAGCGCGATGGTGGCCGCAAAGTGGAATGGATTCCACGCGATCTCGGTAGTCCGGTGCAGGAGTGAGCGATGCCTGTTTGGTTGTGGCGATCGATTGTGGGCGTCTCCGGCACGGTGGCGCTGATGTCGATCTTGCAGTGGGCCAGCTGCACGTTTTATGTGATGCCGATGACGTGGCCTTGGTACGCGAAGTACAAGGGCACGGCAGTTGCGGAGAAGGTGGTGTTACCTCCGGTGGGCTGCGAGGACATCGGCACTCGATCAACAGCTGCGCTCATGGCATTGCTGACTACATTGATTTCATTGAGCCGCCAAGCGGAGGATCGCTGATGGAGGAGTTGACGATGAGTATTGGCTGTGAGGTCGACCTTGGCCAATATGAGCCGCAATGGAGCGACGAGCGCGACGGACTGCGAATCAACGCCTACGAGGTTGATGGTCAGCTGATTCTGGATTTTGACTGGGAGCCCGGCGGCACCTGGGATCAGCTCGAGGATCCGGCTGTGTTTGCGCAGTTCGCCAAGAAGACGCTGGAGGCGCTCTGTGACAACGGCGAGGAGATGGTGGTCGTGTCCTTAGAGGATTCCGATGCACCGGCAAAGCAAGAAGAAGCCCCGGCAGCGGCTGAATGCACGCTGGCCGGGGCGGATGATGCGGACCGCGATCCGAAGAATTGCGGCTGCCCGCTCTGAAATCACGAGAGGTGAGTCAGCCAGATGGTGACGGCAAGCATGCCGAGCATCCAGGCAAGACCGAAGACGATGACGGGCCGGGGACTCATGCAGACGCCTCCAGCTCTCGCAGCCGTTCAATAGCGCGCCGAATGCGTCGAACCGTGGCGAGGGGTACGCCAGCAATGTCGTAAAGCTCGTCGAGTGCTTCCATGGCGCCTTGCGACAGACCAAGTGGTCGGGACCGCATTGCTTCTGTCAGCGCTTTGCCTGTTGGAGTGATCTGGAGATGCGGCCGATCTAAGCCATTTTGATCAAGCCATTCGGCGTCTAGCTCAAGTTGTTGGTCAGCGCCCCATCGGGCGATATTGATAAAGACCTCCTCAAAGGTTGACTTGAGGCAATCGCTAACCCAGCTTTTTACTAGCTCTGGCGGTGGCGTAATGTCAGTCATTGACTGGATCTAGTGCGATGTGCGGGTTGTGGCGGCCAATGCCGAAGGTGCCCCAGAGTTCCCAGTGACGATCAGCGAGAAGAAGCCGTTCACCTGGCTGAGCATTGATCCACCAGAGCTGACCGATGCAACCGTGGTCAGAGGTGACGTGGAAGAACATTGTTCGATTAGTCGGGAATGTCGTTGAGAACGGCGTGCTCGCCGATGACCTCGAGGACGGCTGCGTTGTAGGCGCGCGCCGCTTCGATTTCATCGACAAAGAGGCCGATATAGTAGCGCTGTCGTCCGTAGTTGAAGTGGACGCGATAAGGTTTCTTGGGATTGTTGCTCTTCTGCACGCCGCGAAACCTCGAGAATTTATTGGCGCGTAGTGGTCGGTTGGCGAGACTGGTGTAGAGCGTTTTTTCGCAGGCACACGGATGGAAATAGCGCTTCACTGTGTAACGGGATTAACGGACCCGACAATGCGGGAGTAGTGCGGTTCAAGCCAGGCCTGCCATTGAGCTGCTGCCCAAAAGCGACCCGTGCGCGCGTTGAGGCGCGCAGTGGGCGAGAGGTAGCCCAGGCGCAGCCCCCTGGTTTCGTGAACCAGGAGGGCGCCATAGGCCAAGATCTCGCTGCG
>OMID01000016.1 GCA_900299005.1 Oxalobacteraceae bacterium | reverse complement strand
TCTTGGACAGGATGTAGTACCAACTGACGATCGACATCAGCAGCAACAAATAGGCCACGCTATGGGTGATGGCATCGCCTTGCGCCCAGTAGTGCGCAAAACCGAGATTCGGGTTGATGGGGTCGTTCATATTTAAATATCAATATGGCAATTTAAAGGTAATTGGGAGATCTTTAACTGCATCAATGGCCTCGCCATCTTTAATTTCTGGCGAAAATTTCGGGGATTTTTTTAAAATCTCTAGAGCAAATTCATCCAGCCGCTGCGATCCACTACTGGATTTTACTTTTATTGACTCTGTGTCGATTGAACCATCTGCTCGTACTAGGAAATTAAACACAACAGTGCCTTGAAGCCTAAAGCGTTTGATCATTGAAGAAGAATCATATGCGGCTTGAAAGCGGGACTGAAAAGCGGGATCTGGCGAGGCACTTGCGTTATGCCCTCTACCTTTCTTACTAGCTTCGTTCTGAATTTGAGAGTGTTTTTCAATTTGTGCTGATTCAGTTTGGAGTTTCTGAGTTGAATCTAACTTGGGGAGTTCCGACTTCGGGAGATCCGGCTTTGGTGGCGCGGCCACGGGCGGCGCTGGTCGAGGCGGCTCGGGTTGGACGGGCTCCGGTTTCAGCGGCTTGGGTTTCGGTGGCTCGGGTTTTGGTGGTTCGGGCTTGGGGGGCTCCGGTTTCGGCGGCGGTGGCGGTGGCTCTTGCTTAGGCCTCACCAACTCGATAATCACTGGCGGCTTGTCGATTTCATGGTGTGAATGCTGCAGCAATCCGACAGACACGATGACCACCAGCGCAACGTGCAGGACCACCGATACGGCGGCGGAAAGACTGGAGTACCGGTTGAACGTCATTGCAGCAGCGGCAGAGTGTCTCTCGGTGCGCGATTAGCGCAGGCCGAGTACATCCTGCATATCAAAGAGACCGGTGGGTTTGTCGCGCAAAAAGCGTGCAGCTCGCAGACTTCCGTGCGCGTAGGTGACCCGGCTGGAAGACTTGTGGGTGATCTCTATGCGCTCGCCAATGCCGGCGAACAGCACCGTATGGTCGCCCACGATATCGCCTCCACGGATGGTTGCGAAACCTATCGAGGAGGGATCGCGTTCACCGGTTAAGCCTTCGCGTGCAAAAACGCCGTTGTGTTTCAGGTCTCGACCCAGCGCGTTGGCAATGACTTCACCCATTTTCAGTGCGGTGCCGGAGGGCGCATCGACTTTGTGCCGATGATGCGCTTCGATAATTTCGATGTCATAGCCGTGCGAGAAGCTTTTTGCCGCCATTTCCAGCAGCTTCATCGTCACGTTCACGCCAACGCTCATGTTGGGCGCAAATACGATCGCCGTTTTTTTTGCTGCCGCAGCAATGGCGGCCTTGCCCGCATCATCGAAGCCGGTGGTGCCAATGATCATCCTGATGCCATGTTCAGCGCAGTAGTCCAGATGTTTGAGCGTGCCTTCAGGCCGGGTGAAGTCGATCAGGAATTCGGACTGCGCGAGACCTTTGGCGAGGTCGGATTCGATGGCGACCCCCGCAGGCTGACCAGAGAAAGCAGCAGCATCGGTACCAATGCACGCAGCGCCTGCGATATCAAGCGCACCGGCGAGCTTGGCCTCAGGATCGGCGGCGATGGCCTCGATCAGCATGCGGCCCATGCGGCCAGTGGCGCCAGCAACGGCAATGTTCATCGGTGTCATGAATCAGGTATCCCGGGATCGTGCTTATTATTATTTTTTAGGAGCGGCAAGCCGCTTTAGATAATCTTTTTCGTCAGGGAGATCGCCGCCTTCAAAGCGCTCGACCCGCCCCTCTTTGAAGAACACGGACACGTGGCTGGTGGTGATCTGCCCATCGCCCTTTCGCATGCGGAAGGGATAGTCCCAGCGCTCACCATGAAAAATATCGGCCACCAAAGGCGTGCCAAGCACAAAGCGCACTTGCTCGGGAGTCATGCCGACCTTCAGCTGAGACACCATTTCTTTGGAGACGAAATTCCCTTGCTGAATGTCAGGACGATAAACAGGCAGCACGCCAAACAGCTTTTGCTTTTGCACCGTTTGCACGACGCCGTCCCCCGTGTTGGCAGAGTCGCTGGTGGTGCCGGGTTTTGCGCCGAAAGGGTTCAGTGCGCACCCGTTAATCACCAAGGACAGCGCAACGATGGTCGCAGCGACCGGGAAATGACAACGAGCCTTGCGGGAAGCGGACCATGCGTACTGCGGTAACTTCATGAGGATGCTTTCATTGAGCGCACAAGCTAAACACTATATGATAAAGCACTTCAAGTTAAAGAAGCGAAAACATGCCCCCCAACCCCGCCGACCTGAAATCCAGCGGTCTCAAAGCGACGCTCCCTCGCCTGAAAATCCTCGAAATCTTCCAGGGCAGCAGCGTGCGCCATCTCTCGGCAGAAGATGTCTACAAGCTGCTGCTAGCAGAAAATCTTGATGTTGGATTGGCAACGGTCTATCGGGTGCTGACCCAGTTCGAGCAGGCGGGCATCCTCAGCCGCAATCTTTTCGAATCCGGCAAGGCCGTCTTCGAGCTCAACCAGGGTAATCACCACGACCATCTCGTGTGTCTGGATTGCGGTCGGGTTGAAGAATTCTTCGATGAAGAGATAGAAAATCGTCAGCACAAGATTGCCGAGGAACGAGGCTTTAGGCTCGCCGAACATGCGCTGTCGTTATACGGCACTTGCACCAAACAAAACTGCCCGCATCGCGCCGGCGGATAAACGCGACAGCCCGATCAGGCAGATACCCCTTACCCTACCTCCGCTGCTGCAGGTGACGGGCAATAGCGTTGTCACCGCGCCCTCAACCAGAGAGCCCCACGCTCTCCGCACCGTCATCCCGGCGAAAGCCGGGATCCATGCACAAAGACTTCCGGCCTCGTAGAAAAGCCCGCAGCTCACAACGATGGATCCCGGCGTGCGCCGGGATGACGGTTTGTTGGTGAGGCTGGGCGATTACTGTCTGCGTGTCAGTGTGCAGGTGACCGGTGACAGCCTCCTCACCTTGAGCTCACTTCGACCTTACCTTGACCCTATTGCGCCCTCCGCAACTTGACCGCACGTCGCCCTCATCGCCCTCAACCAGAGAGCCCCACGCTCTCCGCACCGTCATCCCGGCGAAAGCCGGGATCCATGCACAAAGACTTCCGGCCTCGTAGAAAAG
>OMID01000015.1 GCA_900299005.1 Oxalobacteraceae bacterium | reverse complement strand
CGCTGGAGCTGATGCAGGACGAATGGCAGACCTCAGTCAGACATTCCGCGGGACTGGCGACGGAAGAAGAAAAAGACAGCCGCTTCAGCGATCCCGCGTGGTCGCAATGGCCCTACAACATGCTCAGGGACAGCTTCAAGGCAGGCGACAGCTGGTGGCAGGATGCGACCCGTGTCGATGGCATGTCGGATCATCGTCAGCAGATGGTGAATTTTTTTGCGCGCCAGTGGATGGATGCGCTGTCGCCATCGAACTGGCTGATGACCAATCCCGAAGTCGTGAAGAAAGCCTGGGAGACAGGTGGCAAGAGCCTGATGCAAGGCATGCAGCTTTATCTGCAAGACATGCAGCAGGCGAAGCTACCGGCAGATCACGCGAATCCGGATCATCTGAAGCCCTTGCCCTATGCCGTCGGCAAGGATGTGGCGGTCACGCCCGGCAAGGTTGTGTTCCGCAATCATCTGATCGAACTGATTCAGTATGAAGCGACGACGCCCGACGTCGGCGCCGAGCCGCTGCTGATCATTCCTTCGCCGATCATGAAGTACTACATCATGGATCTGTCGCCGCAGAACTCCATGGTGCGCTATCTGGTAGCGCAGGGCCATACGGTGTTCATGATCTCGTGGCGCAATCCGGATGCCGGCGATCGCGATCTTGGCATGGACGATTATCTGCAAGCTGGCGTGATGCAGGCGATGCGCGAGGTCAGCGAGCTGGCTGCGTCAAGCGAGATTCATGCGATGGGCTACTGCCTCGGCGGCACCTTCCTTGCCATCGTCGCGGCGCTGATGGGCTCGGATGAGTTTGCCCACGAAGAGTCGCGCAAAAAGTCGGATGGTGAATTACCTATGCCAGTGCTGCGCAGCGTGACGCTGCTGGCGGCGCAGACGGATTTTTCCGAGGCGGGCGAGCTGGATATTTTTATCGACGATGATCAGTTAAAGACATTGCGCGAACAAGTGCAGCGCACCGGCTATCTGTCGGGGCGTCAGATGGCTGGCACGTTCCAGTTTCTGCATGCGAAAGATCTGGTCTGGTCGCGCAATACGCAGCGCTACCTGATGGGTACCGACGAGGTGGGCAATGACCTGATGAGCTGGAACGCTGATACTACGCGCCTGCCGCATCGCATGCACTCCGAATATCTGGATACCCTGTTTTTGCGCGACGATCTGACTGAAGGGCATTACAAGGTCGCCGGCATTCCTGTCGCACTGAAGAATCTGAAGATGCCGCTGATGGTGGTGGGTACCGTGCGCGACCATGTGTCGCCCTGGCGCTCGGTTTACAAGATTCATCTGTTCACCGATACCGATACCACCTTCATTCTGGCCGCTGGCGGACACAATGCCGGCATCGTGTCCGAGCCCGGCCATCCGCGGCGCGGCTACCAGATTTGCCGTGAACAGGCCGGTCATGACTGGATCGATCCGGATGAATGGATCGCCACCGCGCCCAAACGTGAGGGTTCATGGTGGGAAGCCTGGGCCCAGTGGCTGGCCGAACATACAAGCAAGCAGGTGCGTGCACGTGCTATTGGTTCAAAGTCTGTCGTGTGTGACGCGCCGGGCGATTATGTGATGGTGCGTTATGCTGACTGAAAATCACGCCTTCAATTCCTTCAACAGCCTGTTCAGCCTGCACGGCAACCGTGGCCTGATACTGGGCGTGGCCAATGATCACAGCATCGCCTGGGGCTGCGCAAGACTGATGCGCCAGATGGGCGCAGAAGTGGTTGCTACCTGCCTCAATGACAAAGCACGAGCCTATGTCGAACCTTTGACGAAATCGATGGGCATCGATCTGGTGAACTGCAATGTCGAAGATGAAAACGCACTGGAATCACTGGTAAAGCATGCCGTCGACAAGCTCGGCGGGCTGGATTTCGTGATCCATTCGATTGCCTGGGCGCCGCTGGAAGATTTGCACGGACAGGTGATCGACAGCTCCAGCGCCGGTTTTGCGCGTGCGATGGAAGTGTCCTGTCATTCCTTTGCCAGTCTCGCCAAATTCTGCGCGCCGCATATGAGCGCAGGCGGCAGCTTGCTGACCATGACCTATCTGGGTGCGGACGAAGCGGTGCCGCATTATGGACTGATGGGGCCGGTCAAGGCAGCGCTCGAATCGCTGGTCCGCTATATGGCGCTGGAGTTGGGGCCGAAAGCGATACGCGTGCATGCGGTATCGCCCGGCCCTATACCCACTCGCGCCGCGTCGGGTATTGCTTCATTCGATGAGTTGATGCAATCGGCGATCAATAAATCTCCGCTCGGCCGGCTCGTAACGCTGGATGAAGTAGCGCAGCTCTGCGCATTTTTGTGCACGGATGCGTCGTCTGGTATGACCGGACAAACTATTTATGTTGATGCCGGCTGCCATGCCGTCGGCTGATCCCGGAAGCCTGTTGCATATTGAAGTCTTGATAGTGAAGCCATGAACCAGACCACGGAACTCGAATTCATTGAAAACATCACTTTCGATGAACTGACACTAGGGCAGAGCGCAACGCTGACGCGCACGCTGACATTAGATGACATACGTGCGTTTGCCGCAGTGTCAGGCGACACCAATCCTGCGCATCTCGATCCCGAGTATGCGAACGACACGTTGTTTCACGGCGTGATCGCGCATGGCATGTGGGGGGGCGCGCTAATTTCTGCCGTGCTGGGCACGCAATTCCCTGGTCCGGGCACGATCTATCTTCAGCAAGATCTGCATTTCACACGCCCTGTGCGCATTGGCGACACTTTGTCGGTGACGGTGACAGTGCGTACCAAGGACGGCGAGAAAAAGCGCGTTGAGCTGGATTGCGAAGTCAAAAATCAGAAAGGCGACTCCGTTCTGCATGGCGTGGCCAAGGTGATTGCCCCGGCACAGAAAGTGCGTCGCCCGAAAATTCATGCGCCACAAATTCAGTTGTTCGACCCAGAGGAACGCCTGAACATCTTGCTGGCCATGGCCGACCAGCTGGAGCCGGTGCGCTGTGCTGTCGTGCATCCTTGCGATGCCGAATCACTGGCTGGTGCATTAGATGCAGCACGCCATGGCCTGATCATTCCGGTGCTGGTCGGGCCGCAAGAAAAAATACGCGCAGCCGCAGCGGCAGCAGATATCGATCTCACCGGCATTGAGCTGGTGGCTGTTCCACACAGCCATGCAGCCGCCGACAAGGCTGCTGAGATGGCAGCCAGCGGCGATGTGGAAATCCTGATGAAAGGCAGTCTGCATACGGACGAGCTGCTGCATGCCGTACTTGCTCAGCCAGGCTTGCGCACTGGCCGCCGCATGTCGCATGTGTTCCGCTTCGATGTGCCTATGTATCCCAAGCCACTGCTGGTAACGGACGCAGCGCTGAATATTTTTCCGACGCTGGCTGAGAAGGCGGATATCATCCAGAACGCGATTGATTTCGCGCATGTCATGGGCAATGAGCTTCCCCGGGTAGCGATACTGTCTGCCGTGGAGACAGTCAACCCAGCGATTCCTTCAACGATAGATGCTGCTGCCTTGTGCAAAATGGCACAACGCGGACAGATCCGCGGCGGTCTCCTTGACGGCCCGCTGGCATTCGACAATGCCGTGTCCCTGCATGCTGCGCAGATCAAGCACATCGAATCACCGGTGGCGGGGGATGCCGACATCCTTGCGGTGCCCGATCTGGAGTCCGGCAATATGCTGGCCAAGCAGCTGGAATATCTGGCGGGTGCGATGGGGGCAGGCTTGGTGCTGGGGGCGCGTGTGCCGATCGCACTCACCAGTCGTGCGGACGGACCGGCGGTACGCGTCGCAT
>OMID01000014.1 GCA_900299005.1 Oxalobacteraceae bacterium | reverse complement strand
CTTCAGGGATACCGATTGGCCTGAGCAAGCAGTTTTCGAGCGATCGACAGAAGCTCATACAATGGTCGGCCTTCATCAATCGCAATCAACTGACGGCTGCGTCTTTGGAACAAACGGTAGATGAGCTGCGCACTGCCTTGATGTTTCTTTTCCAAGAGGATAATAGTGCTTGAGTCGCCCAGCGATCGGTCGGGGACTCGATGAAGGAGGCTGCTGAATTTGCGAGGCTCCGAGCGGAAAACGACCGCTTGATCGCCCTTCTGGAATCGCACGGCATTGATTGGCGTGCGGCGCAGCCACCTGCCCTCGAGGTCTGTGATCCCGAAACGTCTCGGCTTTCCACTGCCGAGAAAGTTGCGCTATTCCGTCGCCTCTTTCGGGGACGAACCGATGTCTATCCGATCCGCTGGGAGGCCAAGACCTCAGGTAAGTCGGGCTACTCGCCTGCCTGCGCGAATGAATGGCGTACCGGTGTGTGTGAGAAGCCTCGCATCAAGTGCGGAGACTGCAGCAATCGTCTGCTGATTCCGCTGTCCGATAGTGTGATCTATGACCATCTTGCCGGCGCACATACAGTCGGCGTATATCCGCTGCTAGAGGACGACAACTGCTACTTTCTTGCGGTCGACTTCGACGAGGCTGAATGGAAGGACGATGCACGGGCATTCATGCAATCTTGCGAGGCTCTCGGCGTACCGGCGGCGTTGGAGATTTCGCGCTCCGGAAAAGGCGCTCACGTCTGGGTGTTCTTTGCGGGACGCGTTTCGGCCCGTGATGCACGGCGTCTCGGCACCGCCATCATCAGTCGTACCTGCTCGAGCACTCGGCAACTTAAGCTGGAATCCTATGACCGACTGTTCCCGAACCAGGACACCATGCCCAAAGGCGGGTTCGGAAACCTGATTTCCCTGCCGTTGCAGAAAGGTCCGAGGGAGCAGGGTTTCAGTGTCTTCGTCGGTAACGATCTACAGCCGTACCCCGATCAATGGGCGTTCCTTGCGTCCATCCAGCCGATGTCAGCGCACGACATCGAGCCAACCATCCTTCGGGCGACGGGCGGTGTCCATCCGCTGGACGTCACCTTCATCGATGAAGAGGACTTGGCCACGCCCTGGAAGCGCGAAAGCGCAGCAAACAATAAGTTGGCCGGCTCGATGCCAAAATCATTGATGATCACGCTGGCCAATCTGATCTATTTCGATAAGGCTCACTTGCCGCAGGCATTGGCCAATCGCTTGATCCGTTTGGCAGCCTTCCAGAACCCTGAGTTCTACAAGGCCCAGGCCATGCGGATGTCGGTGTGGGACAAGCCCCGGGTCATCGGCTGCGCTGAGAACTACCCACAGCACATCGCATTGCCCCGCGGTTGCCTCGATGCCGCGCTCGATCTACTGCGGGACAACGATATCGCCTGTGACCTGCGTGATGAGCGTTTCGGCGGCGAGCCTATCGACGTTTCGTTTGTCGGCACTCTGCGTCTCGACCAGGAGGCCGCAATCGCCAGCATGCTGCGTCACGATGCCGGGGTGCTATGCGCCCCGACGGCCTTCGGCAAGACAGTCACCGCCGCCGCGATGATCGCCCGGCGAGGTGTCAACACCTTGGTGCTGGTGCACCGAACTGAGTTGCTCAAGCAGTGGCAGGAGCGCCTGCAAGCGTTCCTGGGCGTCGGCAAGGGCATGGTCGGCACCATCGGCGGTGGCAAAGCCAAACCCACCGGCAAGATCGATATCGCCGTGATGCAGTCGTTGTCCCGCCAGGGCGAGGTGAACCTGCTGGTCAAGGGATACGGACAGGTCATCGTCGACGAGTGCCATCACGTCGGCGCAGTCTCGTTCGACGCGATCCTGAAGCGAACCAAGGCCAGATTCGTGCTCGGATTGACGGCCACTCCGATCCGCCGCGATGGGCAGCAGCCGATCATCTTCATGCAGTGCGGACCGATCCGGCACACCGCAGCCAAACCAGCCGGGGCACCGCGCGATCTTGAAGTGGTGCCGCGTTCGCGATACGCCAGGATCGACGTGGCGGCCGATGCCGGCATTCAGGACGTCTTCCGATACCTCGCCAACGATGCCGCCCGAACAGCTGCCATCGCTGCTGACGTGCGAAGTGCCGTTGGCCAGGGCCGTAAAGTGCTGGTGCTGACCGAGCGCACGGAACACCTTGATGCCATCAAGGCCGAACTCGATGGTCTGGTGCCGGCGCCTTTCCTGCTGCACGGCCGAATGTCTAGAAAGCAGCGAACGGCGCTGGTCGCTGAGCTGGATGCACTGCCGCCCGACGAGCCCCGCGTGCTGTTGTCGACCGGCAAGCTGGTCGGCGAAGGCTTCGACCATCCGCCGCTAGATACTCTGGTGCTCGCCATGCCCGTGTCCTGGAAGGGCAGACTACAGCAGTACGCCGGGCGTCTGCACCGAGAGCATGTGAGCAAGACCGACGTGCGCATCATCGATTTCGTGGACACCGGTCATCCGGCGTTGCTGCGGATGTGGGACAAGCGGCAGCGAGGGTATCGAGCGATGGGTTACAGGATCTGGTCAGAAAAACCCACAATCTTCCCAAATAATCATATTAAGCAATAACGAACCATCACGCTCACTTCAGACGTACATCGAAACTCTGACCATTAAATCCATAGCTTCGCAGCCATGGCTCATCGAATTGGTCATCAAGACGCAACTCTTGACCGCCAAGAATCCTGCAGAAGAGCGCGTCAAAGCTAGGTGCTGCGTAGAGCGGGCTCAGCTCGCCGGTTTAGGCGAAGTAATCGCCCAATTTTTGAATGAAGCCGGCTCATCTCATGAGCCGGACAAAAATACAGTTAAGAGGCCATTTTCACATCTTGTCATAAGACCATAAAAGGACTATATTAAGTCCTATTTAAGTCCGGAGTCCTGCCATGCGCTACTCGTCACAAGTCAAGCCGATCAGCTATCTCAAAGCCAACGCAGCCGAGGTTTTGACTCACCTCGCAGAGCAGCGTGAACCTTTGGTCATCACCCAAAACGGTGAGGCCAAGGCTGTCCTGCAGGATGTAGCCTCGTTCGAAGAAACTCAAGAAACGCTGGCGCTGCTGAAAATCCTTGCACTGGGCAACCAGGACTTGTCTGCTGGCAAGGTGAAACCCGTGGCCGATGTCGTTGCCCGTCTTCGAACCAAGCGAGCCGAAGTCTGATGTCTGGCACACCGGTCAAATTCGAGGTCTTGCTAACCGATGGGGCAGAGCAGGACTTGGAGTCCATCCACGACTACAT
>OMID01000013.1 GCA_900299005.1 Oxalobacteraceae bacterium | reverse complement strand
CGGGCGCGGGGCGCCGCTCGCGAATAAAATAGCGGCCCGATCCTGCCCCAGAGAGAACCCATTATGGAATGCACCGTTCGTTGGACCGGCCTGTCCGGCATGAGCTTTGTCGCGGAAACCGGGTCCGGCCATCTGGTCACCATGGATGGCGCGCCCGAGGGCGGTGGCCGCAATCTTGCGCCTAGACCCATGGAAGTAGTGCTGGCCGGCACCGGTGGATGCACCGCCTATGATGTGGTCGTAATCCTCCGCAAAAGCGGTCAGGACATCCGTGGCTGCGACGTGACCTTGCGATCAGAGCGCGCAGAGAAAGACCCGAAAGTATTCACCAAGGTGCATTTTCATTTCACCGTTCGTGGACGCCATCTCAAACCCAATCTCGTGGAACGCGCGATCAAACTCTCGCACGAGAAATACTGCTCAGCGTCGATCATGCTGGAAAAAACGGCAGAGCTGACGCACTCGGTCGAGATCATTGACGACCTGGCCGACGAAACCGCGAACAACTAACAAAGTATCCACTCACAACTCGCCGCCAGCACGCAGCGCGTTCTCGAGAGGGCAACCCAAGCCACCGTCCACCAAGGCCCCGGCATCGTCCACGGTTGCTGGCTACGGGCATGATCGCGATGTCAGAGGTCGATGTCAGAGGTAATACGCAGTGCCAGTCATCAGCTTGGCCACGGCACGCATGCCTGCCTGCACCGGCGTGGGCAGAGTCACACCGCCGAGCTGTTTGGCCGCCTCACCGTGCGCAAGCTCATCATCGCGCATCTGCGTAACGATGGCGCGCGACCGCGCATCCTGCTCGGGCAGCGACTGCAGGTGGCCGTTCAAGTGGGCCTCCACCTGCCTTTCGGTCTCGACGACAAAGCCCAGACTGTTCGCATCCCCCAGGCGCGCCGCCACCGCCCCCATGACGAAAGCGCCGGTATACCAGAGCGGGTTCAGCACACTGGGGCGTGAGTGCAGCTCGCGCAAGCGCTCAGCCGTCCAGGCCAGATGATCAAGCTCTTCCCTGCCTGCCTGCCTGAATTGGTTACGGGTGGACTCGTGCCGGGCAAACAGGGCCTGCGCTTCATACAAGGCCTGTGCACAGACCTCGCCCACATGATTGACGCGCATCAAGCCCGCGCTGTGCTGGCGTTCGGCATCGCTCAGGCTTGCTTCAGGCACGCCCAGGGCGGGATTTGCGCGGTATGCGGCAGTTACGCCGCTCACCGCCCTCAAGCCTCGGTCCCAGGCACAAATAAACTCGTCGATAGCCGTCATAAATTTGTAAATAGATATCGTTTTTCAGGGACTGTTGTAAATAGGCGACGAAAAATTAGCAAAATATTCATGAAACAAACAATTAACTTTGCCCTCGACAATTACATTTGCTTCAATGCACGCTGACTTCTTGATCCGCTTGGTCTTGGAGCGTCCATTTCACTTCGAATGCCGGTTAAGCGTTCGATCAGTGAAAGCGAAATCTTAGCATTACAACATTTTGGAGATTAAATAATGAAAAAGACTCAAGTCGCACTGGCTGCTCTGGCTCTGGTGGCTTCGTCCGCTGCTTTGGCTGAGGTAAAAATGTCGGGCATTATCGATGTCGGCGTCGGTCACTACACTGGTTCTGGCACTTACATGGAGCAAGGCGGATGGTCGGACCACAGCTCGATCACTCTCTCCGGCAACGAAGACCTGGGTAGCGGCTTGAAAGCTTTCTTTGCGCTGGAAGCTGGCTTTACCCAAAATGGAGACCCAGGTAATGGTGGTAATGGTTCCCTGTTCAGCCGCGAGTCGAAAGTTGGTCTAAGTGGCGATTTCGGTACCCTGACACTTGGTCAGCAACTTTCGCCATACATCTTGGCTCACGCAGTGACTCAAGCAGGCACCTCAGGTAATTTCTGGGTGAACCGAATCATCATGGGCGGCGGTCTGAATGCTGCTGCGGTTGGTGCTGGAGACGGTGCTTTTCAAAAAGGCGGCTTTTTTATCGCCAATGCTGTATAGTACACGACGCCTAGCATTGGCGGCTGGACAGCGAGCCTGATGACTAACACGAAAAATGGCGCTAAAGATGGCGCCATGGCAGAGAGCACCTCCGATGCAGACAAGTACACTGCCTACAACATTAGTGGCTCTGTGGCTGGGATCAATTTGAGCGGCGGTTATCAAAAGCGCACTAACACCTACACTTCGTGGGTTGTCGGTGGCACCTACGGTATCGGCGACCTGACGATCGGCGCCAACTACAGCAACCACAAAGATCAAGGCGCGGATGGAGTTAATGCGTACCTGATCAGCGCGAACTATGCACTTGGTGGTGGCACCTCTCTTGTTGGCGGCGTGGCTCGCAATGACCTGAGCGATGCTCAGACCCTCACCAACATTGGTGTCAAGCACGACCTCTCCAAGTCCACTTTTGTTTACGCAACTTATGTTCGCGCAACCAACGGTGCAATCTCGGCACTTTCCCAGCGTGGTCTGTATGCTACCGAAGGCACCAGCAACAACAATACCGTTGTTGGCGTCTCCCATTCGTTCTAACTCGAACTTAGCTCGATGCTTTTTCGAAGCATAGCAGCAACAAAAAAGCCACCCCGAGGGGTGGCTTTTTTTCAGACTAGTTTTATGTATTCAAAGCTTTCGACACCTATTTTAGTTTTTGTTGCCGCCTTATTGTGCGGATGTGCTGGATATTCACCCCACCAAGGTCATTTTGGACAGCCGCTAGATGTCGCCGGAGAAAGTCAGGATGTATTAGTAGCTCGACTTGGACCTCCCGAAAGAGCACTGCATATCGACGGGCTGCGAGTGCTGCACTTTCCGAGAGGACCAGCCGGCTCGCATACCTACTTTGTGTACGTCGACAACCAGGACCGGGTTGTGAAGTGGGAGCAAGTACTGACGGAAGAACGTTTCAACACAATACAACCTGGCATGAACCAGGATGAAGTAGTAAATCTCATAGGTATAACAAAAATTACTAATGGTCTTGCCCGCAATCGCGGCTATGTGTGGCACTACCGATACGAGACACCGCATTGCAAATCTTTTGTAATTGAATTCACTCCTGAGGACACTGTCAGAAGTTCAGGATACCGATTTCGAAATGGAAGAAAATGTAAATATGTCGGGTCAGGTTAGCTCAAAAACTTCTTCATTGATCGAAGCCGTGAGCATTGCTCGGATCAAATTAGTAAGGTTCCCGCTGCGGATAAAGCAACTTTTTCATAAACCGCACTGTATTTAATCAATCTCTGCGCAGAAATAAAAAAGCCTGCGTAGTTAAACGCGGGCTTTGCTGGGTGTCGTGCTCGATCTCATCTTTGAATTGTTTTCTAAATGCCAGTATCGTTTACCCAGCTCGCTGTTATACGCTCGGCGTGCGTCAGCCAAACGATGGCTCTTCACCCCTTCTGTCATGACGGTAGAAGGGGTTTTCTTTTTGGCTCTCGCCTCGGCGATTGCCGGGTTTGGGTTGACCTG
>OMID01000012.1 GCA_900299005.1 Oxalobacteraceae bacterium | reverse complement strand
GCCAGATCTGGGAGCACCTGCCAGCCCTGTAGCGGGAGTAGCGTTAGCCAACATTGCGTTGGTCGAAGCCACCTCGGTTGAAGCGGCTTGGAGCAAGGCAAAAATAGGGGATTGAGGGTGTTTGCTATCGGCGGGGCTGGGCTGATAGAAGGCATTGCCAGAGGCAAAGGCGGTTTTCTTGCCCAAAATAGGGGCGTAACTTGTAGTGCGCCTGAAAGTGCCGCACTCGTCGCTGGTTTTAATTTCGGTGACGCCCTTTACCGACATCGGTATGTCTCGCGATTATGTTTTTGAATATACTGCTGCTGGTCGGCCCGACTGGCCGTTTGATAAAAGTATTAGCAAGGTGCATATGTAAAATATGCAAATACTTTTTATCACTGCGCATTTTATATCTTTAGAGCAAGATAATTGTGAAGAGCGTCACAATTTCAGAAATATCGGTAGACCAGCCCGACCTGAAACTGATTTATTTTCATATTTGATAATCCAATATTCGAGCGGTCGGCAATATTTTCATATTCGATAACAACAGCCCACGGACTGCGTGGATTTGTTCCGGGCACCCAGATCGCTTCGAGCTTTTGGCCGAAACGATTTACCCAGCGCTGATCGCCCCTCGCAAGCAAGGGGCTGTAGGGGTCGGCATCCTTTGCATACGCGAAGAACATCATGGCGCCAAGCTGCAGGTTGGGGCGCGCATGCCAGCGACCAAAACCCACCGTCTCGGTACGCAAGGTATTTCCACCGGGGCGGTTATTGATTGAGTAATCCAGTCCAATGCGCTGCTGCCCACCATATTGAATATCGCCCTTGGCGCATTCTGCGCTCACGCCTAGCCAGGGAATGCCGGCGTCGTAAGCGCCGAGGCCTGAAAAAAATCGATACTCGAGGTCAGTTCGTCCGGTTACCTGACAACTACCTACCGGAAGACGCAGCCCACCACTGGCTTGCGTGATCGTGACCGTCTGCCCGGGGTAAGACAGGCTGCGCGCCGAACCGCCTGCCACGACACTGGCGCCTTCGATGGCAATCCAGTCAAGCGGTCTGCGCCACATCGCACTGATGATGGCGTCTCGCTGATCATGGGTGGATTCGGTGGTGTAGCCGCGGTAGCGTGCCGAGGCATAAATTTCGCTGTGTGCATTCTCCGCATGATCAAACCGGCCGGTGGTGGTGGCGCGGAATTCATTAAAACTGTCCGAGCGCGGGCTGTAGCTCGGGTCTAGCAAGAGGGAGACTGGGGTACCCGACAGATTGAGCTGGAGTGACGAAACCGACAAGCCAAAGTTGGCATTATTCGTATGCCCGGTGAAGGCGCCGAATTCAGCCTGCCAGCCGCTGGTTAATCGAGCGCGCGCGATTTTTCTGCGGACTTCTGCAATCTCCGTGCGCAAGTGGGGGGGCGGGTCGAATTGAGTGTCGATGTGTTGAAGAATGCCATCAGCCACTTCGATGTCACCCAAGCGGAAATGCGCAATGGCGAGATCTAGCCAGGCGCCTGCAAAACCCGGCTGTACCAATACGGCGCGCTCAAGGGCGTTGACAGCCACAGCGGGTTTTCCTGCAGCCAGTGCGGTGGTGCCGAGCAGGTAGTCATACTCGGGGTCGTTTGCGAGCGCAGATTCTTCCGCTGCCACGATAGCCAAGGCTTCATCGGGTTTGCCTTGGTCGAGAAGCGTTTGCGCCTTGATGCGCAGTTCGCCCGTATCGATCACTCGATGTGAAGAATCCGTTGCCGGGGGTTGCGAGAAAGCGGGACACGACGTGAGCAAACACGCAGTGGCGAGTGCGGCAGCAAGCACTGAAGAGAGCACAGCAGACAGCACCGCGCGCTGCGGGCATGCGCAACGTGATGTCCGCGCAGGCGCCAAACTCGGGAGAGACGTGACCGCTGGTTGTCGCATCGATGGGCGTTTTGGCGCGAGGGAGCCGCTGAAAAATCCACGTGCTACGGCGAGCCAGCATCGCGGTGCGACGCAGGAGCCTGCCACCTCGAAGGGGCGGAGCGATTTACCGAAGGAGCAATCGTGCGGTGTTTAATCAATCAGCGCTTCCCTAACGTGCCCAGCGCAGGATCCCGTAGGCTTTCAGTTCGTTGCTGATGTTCTTAAAGTAGATGTACGCTGCTTCATCGCCGCTGCCATTTAATGCGCCTGACAACGCCAGATTCGAGGCGTCACGATCTGCGGACATTCTTCCGGTGTCGCTGATGCCGCCCTTGCTGTACATGTAGTGTTCCTTGCCGTCGAACTGCCACAGGAAGCTGGTGGCGTATTTCATTTTGTCGAAGTTCACCGAGAACGTGCCTGCGGATACGCTGGCAGGTTCGTAGCCACCACCACTGTGGCGTCCGTAGGACTCACTTTCTTGCATGCGGAAAGACACAAAGCCGGTGGTGGGCAAGCTCGCCGTTTCCACCGTGCGAAAGAGCACCAGCGCATCGTTGTACCCCACGGTTTCATAGCCGGCAGGTGCTGTAGCGCGACCGGACCAGCGACCCCACATGAGATTGCTGCTGCCGCTCATGCCTTCGGGCAGGGCGGCGGTTTTTGCACCGTCACCACCCACATTCACCTTGGGCTCTTCGGGGCGCGGAAGCTCGAACGGCAGACGACCATTCGGCGGTGTCACCAGGGTCGGCGCAGCAGCCCCTTTGACTTCAAGATAATTGCCGGTTAATGAGCCCGCCAGTTCACGCGCATTGGCACCACCGCAAGGCGCAAGTGCGCCGCGTGCGCAACTATCCGAGAAGGGCGAGACCACAATCGCCCCCTGCTGCACGGCCACGCGCGTGAGCGCTTCCTTGGCCTGCACCAGAAAATCTGTGCCGCGAATACCAATGGCGGCTACAGGCGTGTTGAGACGGAAGTTGTCTTTCGCGGCCTGACCCGCCTTGCCGGTAATAAGTCGCGCAACGCCTTGCGTAAGGTTAAAGCGCACTCGGTTGTTGGACGATTCTTTGGGATCGTAGACGTACTGTTCAACACTCAGGCTGGAATTTGGCCGCACGCTGACAAAAGCATCATCGACAAAGCGAATATGCACATGTCCATTCGCACCGGTGGTGATGGTCTGACCAACTTGGAGCGTATCATCTTTTTTGAGCGCGCCCCCATTCGCCAGTTTGGCGTCACCAATGGCAAACAGCACCCGTCCCACCGGCTCGGCGGCGAGCGACAAAGTGGGCAACAGGCCGGCGGTGGCAATCACCAGGGCCAGTGCGACACGAGAAAGCGAAGCCAGGGTTTTCATGGGCAGCAATACATTCAAGCTCAAGCGCAGTGCAATTAATTAGTTGAGTCGTTTTTTAGCGAGCATTGATCAACCCGTGCATAAAAAACGCGTTGCCGTCACCCGAAGATCGCTGCCCCGACAGGAAGACGCTGATCCACTCGCCTACCCCGTCGGCAACCCATCTCCGGCTTTTTTCATGGTATCGGAAAATAATTTTATTACTGTGATGCAGGTTACATTTTCTGTGATTGACGCCT
>OMID01000011.1 GCA_900299005.1 Oxalobacteraceae bacterium | reverse complement strand
TTGGCGACTCTTCTTGCATGAAGTCCACCCGCACGGTCAGCCTTAAAGAAATCCTTTCCTGACCATGCACCGCCACCGATCGGAATTCGAGGGCCGTAGGCATCCATCACAAGCTTTTTACCGGATAGCCCATTGTCGCCCTCAGGGCCGCCAACTTCAAAGTCGCCTGCGCCATTGACCGTGAGTTGATCCGGTAATTGTTCGCAAAGGCCCGCCAGAACTTTTGACGATTCCTGCAAAACCTGCTGCAACGCTAGTCTTACCGCGCGATGCAGGCCCACTTCATCAGCGTTTGCTGCCTGCTGTAGTGAACAACTGAATTCGCGCAGCCACCAGGCTACGGGGTTACCCGTTGAATCCCTTTGCTCTTCAACGATCACCATCACCTTGCCATCCGGACCCAGGTGAAGGTGAGGGTGCTCGTCGCGCAGTCGGTAAAGACGTCTGGCAATGCTTGCGACTAACCATTGCTCAACGGGCAGATGATTCGTGGCTTCCAATGCATTCGCGTACCCCACACAAATGGCCTGATCATCAGCGAGTTCACGAAATTCAGCTTCACCCTCTTCAAGCGGTCCGAGGCACAGGTTTGAAACAACCTTGACCTGCTCTGGCGCGGGATACCACCCATTAATATAGCCTGCAGATCGGTATATGTCTTGTACCAGCGAAGTAACCTTAATCGTTGCCGCTTCAGGACAACCAATACGGCCGGTGATGTAGACATGGTCGCGGTGTACTGCAACTTCAACACCGACCAGCGCACGGGGGTCGCGCCGCCAGGCTTCTTCGACCAACGCATCGGCAATTGCATCGCTAAGCTTATCGGGGTGTCCCGGGAAAACGAACTCCGCAGGGTAGCGTCTGTTTATCATCATAGCGCTCCAGTTGAAATGATGTCGGTGTAGTCGGTAACGTCTGCGAGGTCGTCCCGATTGATGGCGTTGCCTAAGTAGGCCACGGCCAATTTGGCGCTGCGCAGCGTTTGTTGGTGTTGGCCACAAGGGCGGCCTACCCAGCCATCGGTGACAATGAGGGCGCGCCGAATGTTATGAGCGGACATATGTTCTGCCACCGTATCGATGCTGGTGCCTCCTGTGCTGATGCACCGGCCGGCGCGCAGTTCTGCTTTGGTGATATCGACAACCTTTGTTGAAAAGAGATGGATCATCGGGTGGAGCAGGTCTTCACAGTCAAGGGTGGCTCCATACAGGGGCCCGAAGACATCATTCATGCTGCCTGAGACATCGAGATAGATATGGACGAGCGCACCGCTATGGCGACGCCGTTTCCATTGGATCTCTGCAGGGTGAAGCAGGCTGGGAACCCCCAGGGCCTGCAAGACGCATGAGCGCCGAGACAATGTAGGCAGCGGACTTTGAATGCGGGTGGCGGCAACATGAGCCTGAAGGATTGGGCTCTTTCCCGCAGCACCCGCTACTTTTTGAATAAGGTTACGAAGTGTGGAACGACGCGAAGGTATCATTGGCGGGGCGCCGCTGACGTCTTTGAGTACATCGGCGAGGGACCGTCCGCGAATGGGGTCTGGCGGTTGGGGCCACTGCTCGACCAGATCGCGTACCAGATCGAAAAGCACTGGCGAGCCCTGGCTTAGGTCTGGCCTTTGATGATCGTCGGCCTCATGATCGCCCAGCAGAGGAAATTTCGACAAACCATCCAGATCTGATTTCGACAGTATGCGGGGTAGCAGTTCATGGACTTCGTGATAGCTGGCACCACCATCTGAGTAAAGGGCGGCGTGAATCTCTTGGGCACGCTGCCGCAGAGTTGGTTCTAATTTAGATAAACCTGGAGATACCTGAAACCCTGCAGCGGGCCAACCCTTCGGAGGCCGCAGAAGGCAGTCCGGAAAGCGATCGTCCTGATAGTAGTCCGTAAAAAAACGCGTGAAGGCAGCATCAGGGAACATCCGACACACAAGACCGTTGATAACGGCGTCAAACACAAAGTTTTGCTCGGGCGTTACGCGAGGAAATAGCGTGGTATGTCCGAGCAGCACATGGTGCAGTTCATGCATCACGAGCATGAGCAGTTTCTCTGATGTATCGGCATGTGCCGATACAAATGCTGGATTGATGAGCATGCGAGGTTGCACACGGCATTCCACGGCAGCGGTCGACACCGACGTGGTAGCGACGATGTCCAGCAAGCGCAGCAGTCCCGTCATCGCATAAGACCCACTGGGAAAGGCATCAAGAATGGACTCGGTCAGTGCCTGACTGCTCGTGAGGTTGCCTTTTTCTGGATCAGAAAAAGACAGGAGCGGTGCAAGCGACGTGGGTTCGGTGATTTGTATAACGTTCACGAGATGGCCTTTTTAAGTTGTTCCAGAAAATCGGGCGGCACGAGCAGCGAAACGTTGCGACGTTGTGTAAGGTTGCTCAGGGTTGGCGCTTTCCCTCGAAGCCAGACGGTGTCGGTGCACTTGGTCAGTGCAGCGATGGCAGCAAGGGGGTCTGGCCACAACTGTGGGTGCGATTGAAGACTCTTGACGACCGCACACCCTTCGGGCAGGGGAAGCTCTGTAGCTCTCTTGTTGATGAGTTGAATCAGGTGCCGTGCGGCGGAACCATCTCGGTCGTTCTCGTGCTGTAAGCCCAAACCTTGGAGGATGTCAGTGGGCGAGTCGGCGCGAAATTCAGCAGGCAACTCAAAGCGGACGGCTTCGCCGTGTTGCTCGCTATTGCGATACCGCAACGAGGTAACGCCACTGCCTCCAGGTCCAACCTGTTGAACCAGACCAGCGAGGCCGTTATACCTGACCACACTTTTAGGCGGGGCACTCATGTTGTTGAGCACGCCAACAGGCTCGTTCATGCCCGCCTCACCAGCGCATCGGTTTGACTGAAGGCGTGAAAGGCGCCTTCAGCGTCCTCGGGTGTTTGCAGCACCTTTTGAGAAAAGAGCGCAGCCAGTGCATTCGCTTGAAGGTGTGCTCTTGGATCGGCCGGGTTTAATCGTGCCAGCAGATCTTTAAGTCGACTCCAAGTTCTATAGCGACCATGGCTTGCATGAATGGTCTCGCTAAAGTCGGCTGGGGTCGCGATATCGCGATAGCTCTCACCGATCTGTGAAGCCACTGCTGCGTTTAGTCTGCCGACAGTGCCCGTTTCAAACAAGTGCACAATCGCCGCTTCACGGCTACCGATTGGCAGTTGCGCCAGTGAGTCCGCAATGACTCGTGAGAATTCGCCCTTTGGAAGTCGGGTTGCTCGTACGGCAAGCTTGAGTCGCTCGAGTGGTTCAGCGGTGGCGAGGATTGCGCGCAAGGGGTCGTGAGGACTGAGGCTTACAGTGCGGAGAGCCTCACGGTGGGCTGCGAGGAGTTTGACCTCTGGAATGGCAATACCTTCTGCGCGTTGAGGCAGTGATGAGCGAAGCGCGAGTAAGGCGCTATCGCCAAAGGCCGTATCGGGTTGGCGTGCGAGGCCACTGGCGTGGACTGCGAGGATGGCCGAAAAAAGCATGTTTGCCCGGCGAGGGCTCAGTTCGAGTTTTGCCTGAGCAAGTAAGGGCAGTAAAGCGAATACATAATCGGCTGCAGACGCTGAGCATGTCTTCTGGAGTGCCTGGAGTAAACCGCGAGCCAAATAAAGACTGTCGCTGAGCACCGAAGCGTCTTGAGGTCCATAAGTTCGGTTTGCTGCCTGAATCACGGCGAGTTTTTGTGAAGGCGTAAAGCCTGCCCAAGATGGCATTTGCACAACAAAGGCAAACCGATCGGCGAGGGCACGGTCTAAGGGCTCCGACCCGGCATAGTCACCCTCATCGGCGCCAACCGTGGGCGGGTTCATCGCTGCCCATCGGTAACGCAATCCTTCGATATCCAGACCCTGAACCTTGCGCTCGTGGATGATCGGAAAGAGCTTGTTTTGCACATCCGGTCGGCATCGACTGATCTCATCGAAAATGACCGCTCCTGCGCCCCAAATGGCAGCTGGCGTTTTGAGGTACTCCAGGGTTCGGTCGGGTGCAGGCACAGGAAAACCCACGAGATCGTCAAAGTTCAAGAGACTTGCGTTGTAGTGCCTGAAGCTCAGCTCCAAGGCTGCAGCCACCCTGCCAAGCAGCAAACTTTTTGCTGTGCCGTGCGGACCGATGAGTAGAAGTGGTTGTTCGGTGACGAGTGCCGCCAGTAGAGGGGCCTCGATCGATTCCATGCCAATCAGCCCCAAGGGCTCAAGCCAACCACGATAGCTTGTTAGGTCGACGTCTTTCATGTGCTGATCCTCGCGTCCAAGTTTTCCGCTTGCGCGGCGAAGCCTGGACGTGGAGGCGACACCGACGCTTTAGCAGCATTTGTTAATCGCCCTGCAAGTTGTCACTTAAATCGGCGATGGATTTTTGACCCTCTTAAACTGATCGCTTCAGCCCATGGCGTTACGATCCGAGGCTGGGTTGAATTGCAAATCGTGCGGTTCATGCACCGCATGCGTTTCATCCAAAAAAAGGCTGATGGCATCTCGCAACTCAATGAGGCGATCACGCTCCATACAACTGCGCGACTTCACCCTTTTTTCCTGAGGATCTTTTGCTGTCAGCAGTTGAGTTTTAATAACTAACTCGTTCAGCCAGGGTTGTGCCGAAATGGGTTTGATGCTGATCGTTTCGATGAACGTTTCTGAGGCCGACAGGACGCAGTGGACTTCAGCCTTGTGGCTGTCTCTTATACACATCT
>OMID01000010.1 GCA_900299005.1 Oxalobacteraceae bacterium | reverse complement strand
TGCTGCACTTCACGGATTGTCATGCGCAGCTGCTACCCATGTATTTTCGCGAACCGGGTATGAATCTTGGTATCGGCAGTGCCGCTGGCAAGCTGCCGCATCTGGTCGGGGAAAATCTGCTCAAACATCTTGGAATGAACTCCGGCACAGCCGAGGCCTATGCATTCACGTCGCTGGATTTCGAGCAAGCTGCACGTGTGTATGGCAAGGTTGGCGGTTTTGCTCATCTGGCCACGCTCGTCAGACGCCTGCGTGCTGAACGTCCAGGAGCCTTGCTGCTGGATGGCGGAGATACCTGGCAGGGATCAGGCACCGCACTATGGACCAAGGGACAGGACATGGTTGATGCCGGCCTCCAGCTGGGCGTGAATGTGATGACTGCGCATTGGGAGATGACGCTTGGTGACAAGCGTGTTCAGGAAATCGTCGACAAGGATTTTGCGGGCAAAGTGGATTTCGTTGCGCAGAATATTCAGACCACCGACTTTGGTGATCAGGTATTTTCACCCTACACGATCAGGCAAATGAATGGCGTGCCAGTGGCCATTATCGGTCAGGCCTTTCCCTATACGCCGATTGCCAACCCGCGCTATATGGTGCCGGACTGGCGCTTTGGCGTACAGGAAGAGCATTTACAGGCGATGGTGGATGAGGTTCGCGCGAAGGGTGTGCAGGCTGTTGTCCTGCTGTCGCACAACGGCATGGATGTTGATCTCAAGCTGGCGTCGCGCGTGCGTGGCATTGATGCGATTCTCGGCGGGCACACGCATGATGGTATGCCGCAGCCAGTCATTGTCAGTAATGGCGGTGGAAAAACGATTGTCACAAACGCAGGCAGCAACGGTAAATTTCTGGCGGTGCTCGATTTCGATATCCGGGGCGGCAAGGTGCAGGATTATCGCTATCGTTTGCTGCCCGTGCTGTCGAATTTCTTACCTGCTGATCCCGACATGCAGACTTTGATCAGCAAGATACGCGCACCATTTGAAAGCAAGCTTGCTGAGCCGCTCGCAGTAACCCAAGGAACCCTTTATCGTCGCGGCAATTTCAATGGCACATTTGATCAGCTGATCGTGGATGCGCTAATGGAAGTCAAGGGCGCAGATATCGCTTTCTCGCCCGGCTTTCGCTGGGGAACATCATTACTACCCAACAGTACCATCCTGATGGAGCATTTGCTGGACCAGACTGCCACCACGTATTCCTATTCGACGCTCACTGAGATGAAAGGCGAGACGATCAAGGCGGTGTTGGAAGATGTTGCCGACAATTTGTTCAATCCAGACCCGTATTATCAGCAGGGCGGTGATATGGTGCGTGTGGGTGGCATGACCTACGCGATTGATCCCGGTGCAAAAATGGGCGCGCGCATTCAGGACATGCGGCTTAAAGGCAAGCCTGTCGAGGCAGACAAGACCTACAAGGTAGCAGGCTGGGCACCCGTTGCCGAAGGTGCCAGCGGCGAACCTGTTTGGGATGTCGTCGCGCGCTGGCTGCGTGACCAGAAAATCATCAGCCCGCGCAAACCGAACACACCAAAAATTCTCGACGTCGAGGGCAATCCGGGCATGATGTCATAAGATTTTTCAGGGGGGGAGTAATGTTTTCCAAGATTTTTTCGAACGCATTGATTGCAGTGACAGTGCTGTCTGCAATGTCATCAGCGCTGGCATTTGACGCTGCCAGCGTACCGCCTGTCAAGCAAACGGCTTCCGGGCTATATCTGGACGCAAAAGAGGCATACGCGCTCAAGCAAAAGCTAGGCAGCAAGGCAATGTTCGTGGACATTCGGACGCGCAGCGAAGTCGCTTATCTCGGCATGCCACTGGCAGCGGATGTGCACATACCTTATATGGAGCATCCGTTCGATGCTCCGTGGGATGACAAGAATGCGCGCTTTCTACTTGAGCCGAATAATGATTTTGGTATAGAGATGGCGCGCAGGATGGCTGAGAAAGGTCTAGGCAAATCCGACGTGGTGATCCTGATATGTCGCTCTGGTGACCGCAGTGCGAAAGCCGCGAATTTATTGATCGATCTCGGATATACACAAGCCTATACCGTGGTCGATGGTTACGAGGGCGATCTTGCGAACTCAGGGGCACAGTCAGGACAACGCGCTGTCAACGGCTGGAAAAATGCCGGGCTACCCTGGAGCTATAAGCTCGATAAGCATCGGCTTTATTTTCCGAAAAACTAGGCGTCTAGCCTTCATCAGCACTTTGTCGGCACATTTGCGACGTTGAAAACACGCTGAGGCCAAGAAGTCAGAAAATGCATCGAGCGGATACTCAGCGCGCGTTCTTGTATTTGGCGAAAGCCTTTTTTTCGTTAAGCGATTTAGTCACATGACGGGCAATATTGCTGCACACCAGATCGCACAGGTCGTAGACCGAATCGTCTGCGATTGCGTAATACACGGTATTCCCCCGGCTTTCACGCGCTACTAGCCCCTGACGGGTAAGCATAGATAGATGACGGGATACATTTGCGGAGGAGCAGTGGCAGGCGTCGGCCAGTTCGCCGACATTATGCTCGCCGGCGCGCAACAGATTCAGTATCTGCAACCGTGTCGGTTCGGACAGTGTCTGGAAATATTCGGCAACTTGTTGCAGTGCCTCGGGAGTAAAATTTTGCATGACGTAGCCTTGTGCAAGAACGTACTGATCATACCGGAATTGGCAGCAGGACGGTAGCCAATCAGCTATTTGCACGATTACGCAAATAGTTTATAATGAGCAAGCCATCTAAGGCAAGCTGAGCCAAACCAAATCGTTGATTTGCACCTCATTGAGGAGGGTCTGATGAAATTCTTCCAGTCTGCATCCTGTGAGATTGTTCCGAAAAATCAGGTCGGCGTAATGCTGCTGCGCGGCGTTGCGGGCATTGGCCTGATGGCCTGGTCGGTCGTGCTCTTGCCTGCGGTGCCGTTGCTGGCGCTACCCGTGATGGGCGTGTCGGTTTGGCTGCTGAAAGGTTGTCCCGCGTGCTGGGGCATGCACATGGTGAATGCTGTGCGGGATTCCGCAAAAAATCGCCAGACTGACGCTATTTCGCAGGTGGTGGAAGAGACCTCCCGGCCTAAGCGCCCTTATCAGCCACGCGATATGTCAGCACACTTGTTTCCCCCCGAGGATGTTGCCCGCTTTCGGCAAATGAGGCAGATCGATGCACGATCAGCGGCGGCGAACGAGGAAAAATCTCATGTCGGATAAATCAATCAGAGTGTCTCTGCAGCAGCAGCAGGATTATCGTTTTCAAGTGACATTTGATGAGCAGATGCCCGTGCTGTTGTCTGATGAGCCTGCGCCGCTCGGCACAGGCGCCGGGCCCTCGCCGGTGCAGATGCTGTGCGCTGCCGTGGGCAACTGTCTGTCGGACTCCTTGTTATTCGCTTACCGGAAATTCAAGCAACAGCCCGAACCATTGCAATGCACCGTTACTGCGGAGGTTGGTCGTAACACGGACAACCGGCTGCGTGTGCTGCAGATTCACGCTCGCCTGCAACTAGGCGTGCCTGTTGCAGCGCTGGAGCAGAGTGATCGGGTCATGAGTCAGTTCGAGGCATTCTGCACGGTGACACAGAGTGTCGGTCAGGGGATACCGATTTCTCTGGAAGTATTCGACAGCGAAGGGCAGCGCCTGAAATAAGTCTTGATCAACGCGCGGTATCCATCAGCCGGCCATCCTCGTGGATGGCCGTTTTTTTTCTTCGTCGAGGCCTGTCAGGGAATGGATAATTGCCGATATTTTATCACTTGACTATTTGCGCATTTAGTTAAATAATGTGCCCACTGCTTCTTTCCAAACCCTGCACAGCACTGACGGAGAAAACCATGACCCCGCTGCCAGATTTTTTGCTGAAGGCCCGCTTTCCGCTTGCCGGAAGAAAGTCGGGATGCGCTCTGGTCGTGGCGCTGGCCGTCGGGCTATTGATGACATCTGCACCGACGGCTTGGTCGGCTGATGCGCCTGCGCAGCCGGGCGAGGGTATGACGGGTGCGGGATCGGCCGGAGCCATGATCAGTTATGACGGGGTGGTTCAGGCGGTACGCGAGACGGTGGTCGCGGCGCAAGTGCCGGGTGCGGTGGTTGCGCTCAATGTGAAGGCTGGCGACCGCGTGAAGCGTGGCCAGATCTTGCTGAGGCTGGACGCGCGTGCCGCCGATCAGGCTGCAGCGGCCAGTGCTGCGCAGGTGCGCGCTGCTCGTGCAGCGCAAGAGGCAGCGACCCGCGAGTTTGAACGTCAGAAACAGCTGCATCAGAAAAAATACATCAGCGATGCCGCGCTGGAGCGCGCAGAAGCGCAGTTCAAATCGGCGACAGCGGGCACGGATGCGCAGGTAGCCACTGCAGATGCGGCACTGGCGCAATCGAGTTTTTACGTGGTGCGGGCGCCGTATGACGGCGTGGTATCTGCTGTCGCCATCGTGCTCGGCGATATGGCGATGCCCGGAAGGCCGCTGCTGACGATGTATGATCCTTCGGCGCTGCGTGTGTCCGTTCCGGTGCCTCAGAGCCTTGCAGCAAAATTATCTAAAGCGCAGCCGGTGCAGGTGGAATTTCCGTCATCAATCTCAGGCGCCGTCAGTGTGTCGCGCTGGGAGCTGCTGCCCACGATCGATCCTGCCACGCACTCGGTAGAAATGCGTTTGCCATTACCCGCCGGTCTGACGATCACGCCCGGTGCGTTTGCGCGCGTTCAGCTCCCCGGAGAAGCGACAGCCCAGACGAGAACCTTTATCCCTGCGTCGGC
>OMID01000009.1 GCA_900299005.1 Oxalobacteraceae bacterium | reverse complement strand
GAGATAGCGTAGCGTCTCGTGGGCTCGGAGATGTGTATAAGAGACAGTCTTACATCTTCATGGCCTTTGCCGAGTTCCCTCAGAAATTCTCCCTCGCACGATAAGGAGCAACCATGTTCGCATTGATTGAAAACAACGCAGTTACGCAGGTCGGTGAGCCTGCACAACTGTTCCCCAACACCTCGGGCGCTAATGCTGCTTTTGCCATCGAGCAGGGCGCTTTGGAAGTGATCGAGGGTGAACGCAAAGACGAGCGTTTCTACTGGGTTACGTTCAGCCACTACGAGGTGCAAGGCAGCAATGTTGTGCGCGTCTACACCAATACGCCTAAAGCACTTGAGGACGTTACTGAGACGCCAGAAGGTCAAACAGAGCCTGTGACAACTCAAGGTCTGAAGTCCCAGTGGATCGCTCAAGGCAAAGCAGCCGCCAACAGCCTGCTCGCGGCCACCGACTGGATGGTGATCCGCAAGATGGAGCGCGGCGTGGACCTGCCTGCCGATGTGGCAGCCGCCCGTGCCAAAATCATCGCAGACTGCGCGGCCAAGGAAGCCGCCATTGTTGCCGCCAGCACAGTCGAAGAACTCATGGCCGTTGTGGCCCCCTTCAACACCGGAGAACCCAAGTGAACCACAACCCGCTGACCCAAAAAGTCGTATATGTCGACTTCCTGGCCGACCCGACCAACCTGGCTGTCGTTGACCTGACGGCCGAGGAAATTCAGGCCGCCAAAGACCGCGCCATGGAAGTGCTGCGCGGCGAGCGCAACAAACTTTTGGTGGCTTGCGACTACACACAACTGCCCGATTTCAAAGGCGACGCGGCTGTTTGGGCTGCCTACCGCCAAGCCCTGCGTGATCTGCCTGCCAACGTGGCCGACGCGCGCGAAACCATCAACTGGCCCGCAAAGCCTTGAATCACCCAATATAGCGTGCTATATTGACAAAAACCGTACCGGCGAGGTTCACCGGGCACTCTAACGAGTAAACAATGACTGAAGAAGTCCAAAACCTAGCGGAAGTTGACTCCGCGCCCGCTCCCGAGGTGACGGCCACCACGGACCAAGCTACAAACGCGCCGGAAGTCGCTGAGAATCAGCCAGAGCAAACGCCCGAGGAGAAGAAATTCACCCAGGCCGAGCTGGACGCGATGATCGGCAAACGCCTCGCAAGAGAGCAACGTAAATGGGAACGCGAACAGCAGGCTAAAGCTGCCGAAAGGCCACCCGCAGCCAAAGTGCCTGATCAGCTCCCGCCCGTTGATCAGTTCGAGTCGCCAGAAGCCTACGCGGAAGCGCTGGCTGAGAAGCGTGCTCAAGAGCTGATCGCGCAGCGTGAGGCTGCCAAGCAGCAAGCTCAGATCATGGAGCAGTACCATGACAAGGAAGAAGAAGTCCGGAGCAAGTACGACGATTTTGACCAAGTCGCCTACAACCCCCAGCTTCCAATCACCGACGTCATGGCTGAGACAATCCGGGCTTCGGACATTGGTCCCGAGTTGGCTTACCACCTCGGCTCCAACCCCAAAGAAGCTGAACGTATTGCCAAACTCTCGCCCTTTTTGCAGGCAAAAGAGATTGGTCGGATCGAAGCCAAATTGGCCGCCGATCCGCCCGTCAAGAAAACTTCGTCAGCGCCTGAGCCCATTCGTCCGGTGACTGCGCGAGCTACAAATTCCGGTGTCACTGACACCACCGATCCTCGGTCCACAAAGACCATGAGCGATTCGGAGTGGATTGAAGCCGAGCGCAAACGCCAGATCGCCAAGCTCCAGGCACAACGCAACCGCTAATTTGAAAGGACAATCATGTCTAACAGTTTGCTTACGATCGACATGATCACCCGCAAGGCTCTCGAAATCCTCGAGAACAACCTGGTGATCACCCGCAACGTTAACCGTCAGTACGACGACAGCTTCGCTGTTGAAGGCGCCAAGATCGGTTCGACTCTGCGTATCCGCCTGCCCGACCGCGCTCTGGTGACTGACGGTGCCGCCCTGCAAGCCCAGGACGACAACGAACAGTACACCACCCTGACGGTCTCCAGCCAGAAGCACATCGGCGTGAACTTCACTTCTGCCGAACTGACCATGCAGTTGGACGACTTCGCAGAGCGTGTTCTGAAGCCCCGTATCAGCCAGCTGGCCTCCAGCGTTGACGCTGACGTGGCCAACGCCTACCAGGGCATCTACCAGTCCGTCGGCACCCCCGGCACCACCCCCTCGTCTGCTCTGGTTCTGCTGCAAGCTCACCAGAAGCTCAACGAGATGGCTTCGCCGATGATGCCCCGTTACGCTACGGTTAACCCCGCAGCCAACGCTGGCCTGGTCGACGGCCTCAAAGGTCTGTTCAATCCCACCGACACCATCAGCCGCCAGTTCAAGAACGGCATGATGGGCGAGGGCGTGCTGGGCTTCGAAGAAGTCAACATGTCCCAGTCGATCAAGAACCTGACCACTGGTACTCGCACTGCTACGGCCAACACCCTGCAAGTGAACACCACCGTGGCCACTCAAGGCCAGTCGACCATCTCGATCAAGTCCGGCACTGGCTCGGCCACGATCAAGAAGGGCGAAGTGTTCACCATTGCTGGCGTGTATGCTGTGAACCCGCAGACCCGCGAGTCCACCGGCAGCCTCCAGCAGTTCACCGTGACTGCTGACGCTACCGCCTCGAGCGGCACCTGGACAACTGTGAACGTGTCTCCGGCCATGTACACCGCTGACCAGGCTCTGGCCACCATCGACGCTTTCCCGGTTGCTGATGCTTACATCAACTTCCTGGGCGCTGCCTCGACCACCTACCCGCAGAACATGGTCTACCACAAGGATGCCATCGCTTTTGCTACCGCCGACCTGCTCCTGCCCCAGGGCGTGGACATGGCCTCGCGCGCTGTGCACAACGGTATCAGCCTGCGTGTGGTTCGCCAGTACGACATCAACAACGATCGCATGCCGACTCGTGTTGACGTTCTGTACGGTTACAGCACCATCCGTCCGCAGATGGGCTGCCGTATCTGGGGTTAATCCTAATGCCCCTTCGGGGGCGTTAATTCATTTTGAAAGGAAATCATCATGGCTCTCCCTAACGGTGCTGGTGGCTACCAGCTTGGCGACGGTAACCGCAGCGAACTTCGTCTGGGCTACTCTGCCGCGGCTCAAACCGCAACTTCCACCGCTACCCTGACCGCTGCCCAAATCACTGGCAGCGTGCTGGTGGCAAACCCCTCGACCTCTGCTGCGACTTACACGCTGCCCTCGGGCACGGACATCGACGCAGTTGTCACCAGTGCTACCGTTGGCAGCACTTTTGACCTGGCCATCGTCAACACCGGTACCAGCTCTGGTACCGTGACGCTGTCCCTGGGTACTGGCCTGACCGACGGCGGCAACGCTACCGTCGCCATCGCCATCACTTCGAGTGCTCTGTTCCGCTTCCGCAAGACCGCGGACGGCGCTTATTCGGTGACCAAGATTGCCTAATTGGCCGTCAACTTAAAACGGGGCCTCGGCCCCGTTTTTACATGGAGAATCACATGCCTCAAATCATGCTTTCCCACCCCGACCACGGCATCAAATTTGCCATGTCGGAATCTGAAGTCGAACATGATGAAAAATTCGGCTGGACGCGATATACTGACGCCACGCCAGAAGTGGCGGCACCCGTCGAGAAGCGCAAGTACACCCGCCGAGTGACAACCCAAACCCTCGAACAGCCCAACGGCGACACGCCGGCAAGCGACGAATCCGCAGGAGAGTAAGATGTCTTACACCGCAGGCGACCAGATCACTAGAGCGCTTCGACTGCTTGGCGTTCTCGCCGCAGAAGAAACCCCCACAGCCTCGATGGCGCAAGATGCGCTGGTGACGTTCGACCAAATGGTCGACAGTTGGAACACTGAGCGCCTGTCGGTTTACTCCACCCAGGACCAGGTCTTTTTGTGGCCGGTCGGCGAGATCAAGCAAACCCTTGGCCCCACCGGCGACTTGGTCGGCAATCGTCCGATCCTGATCGACGACGCCACTTATTTCCGCGATCCGCAGACCAATGTGTCCTACGGCATCAAGCTGATCAACCAGCAGCAGTACGACGGCATCGCGGTCAAGACGGTCACTTCGACCTACCCTCAAGTGCTGTTCGTGAACATGACGTTCCCGGACATCACCATGTACATCTACCCCAAGCCCACACGGACTTTGGAATGGCACTTCATTTCGGTTGAGGAGCTGGCGCAGCCTGCCACGCTCAACACCGTGCTGCATTTCCCGCCCGGCTACATGCGGGCTTTTGCCTACAACCTGGCCATGGAACTCGCGCCCGAGTACGGCGTCGAGCCGTCGCCGCAGGTGCAGCGCATCGCCATGACCAGCAAGCGCAACCTCAAGCGCATCAACAACCCCGACGATGTGATGGCGCTGCCCTACGCCATTGTGGCCACACGCCAACGCTTCAACATCTATGCGGGTAACTACTGATGAAAACCCCAATCCTTGGCTCCAGCTATGTGGCCCGCAGCGTCAACGCTGCCGACAGCCGCATGGTCAACCTGTTCCCGGAAGCTGTCCCGGAAGGGGGCAAGGAGGCGGCATTTTTGCAGCGCGCGCCGGGCCTGAAGTTTCTGCAAGCCGTCGGCAGCGGCCCCATTCGCGGGCTGTGGGTGGCCAAGGCTAACGTCGAGGAGTTCTACGTTGTCTCGGGCGTCGAGGTCTACAAGCTGATCAGCACAACCGGCACCCCGGCGCTGATCGGCCAGGTTTCCGGCACCGGCCCCGTCTCAATCGCCGACAACGGCACGCAGGTGTTTTTTGCCTGCAACGGTCCGAGCTACATCTACAACATCGACACCAACGCGTTTGGCCCGATCACCGACCCCGATTTCCCCGGCGCCGTGACCGTGGGCTTCCTGGACGGCTATTTTGTGTTCAACGAGCCTAATAGCCAGCGGGTCTGGGTGACCGCGCTGCTGGACGGCTACGACATCAATGCGCTGGATTTTGCCAGCGCCGAAGGCTCGCCGGACGGCCTGGTGGCCATCAACGTCGACCACCGCGAGGCGTGGCTGTTTGGCACCAACTCCGTTGAGGTCTGGTACGACGCCGGTACGGCTGACTTTCCGCTTCAGCGCATCCAAGGCGCG
>OMID01000008.1 GCA_900299005.1 Oxalobacteraceae bacterium | reverse complement strand
GGAGTTTCTGCTCCAGGCCAAACGCGACGGCCGCCGGGTGCTGGGCTATGGCGCCGCCGCCAAGGGCAACACCCTGCTCAACTACGCCGGCATCCATGCCGACCTGCTGCCCGCCGTGGCCGACCGCGCCCCCAGCAAGCAGGGCAAGCAGCTGCCCGGCAGCCACATCCCCGTGATCAGCCCCGAACAGCTGGCCGTCCATGCACCCGATGCGCTGCTGGTGCTGCCGTGGAACCTGATCGATGAGCTGCGGCAGCAGCTGGTGGGGCATGAGCTGGTGACGGCGATTCCCGAATTGCAGCTATGGACCGATGCTTAAGGAGCAACTAATCACCATCCACCCCACTGCGTTGGTATCGGCGCTAGCGGATTTGGAGGCGTCGACGCGGGGGAGCAAGATTGTGATTGGTGCTGACTGTCGCATCGACAGCTTTGTGAAGATCAAGCCTTGTGGCGGAAGTGGCGACGTGGTTCTTGGACAGCGCTGCTATCTAAACTCTGGCTGCGTGCTGTATTCTGGTAATGGAATAAGAATCGGCAACGATGTATTAATAGCTGCCAATTGTACCTTGGCCCCGGTAAACCATGCCTACCGCGATCAGCATAGGCTGATCCGCGACCAGGGCTTTGGAATCAATCGAGGCGGGATCGTTATCGAAGATGACGTGTGGATTGGTTCTAATTCGGTTATTCTTGATGGTGCAATATTGCGCCAGGGTTGCGTAGTTGCTGCTGGAAGCGTCGTCCGGGGTGAGCTTCCGGCATATGCAGTCTGCGCAGGGAACCCTACCGTCGTGAAGGATTATCGAAAGTGAGCTTCACTATTATAGGCGGCTCAGGATTCATTGGAAGCGCACTAGTTTCGAAGCTGTGTGCTGATGGTCACAATGTCTTTGTACCCGAGCGCGATGATCATCGCCTCTTCCAGCGTGATCTTGGACACGTGATCTACGCGGCGGGAGTAACTGCAGATTTTCGGACTCGCCCCTTCGACACGATGCGAGCGCATGTAGGATTACTTGCTCTACTTCTAGAGCACGCATCTTTTAAATCCTTCCTCTACTTGTCATCTGCACGCATCTACCGGCACGCAGCGGAGACGCATGAAGGAGCCCCCATCTCCGTGCAGAGCGAGTTGTTGGAAGACTATTATGATCTTACTAAACTTGCCGGCGAAGCACTTTGCCATGCCTCAGGGAGAGAAAACGTGCGTGTAGCCCGCTTATCGAACGTCATAGGGCGCGACTTCCAATCAAAGAATTTTATATTTGATCTAATCCGCTCGGCTTCCGAGTACGGTCGCATCAAGTTGCGCAGCGCGCTTGATTCGGAGAAGGATTATGTAATAATTGAAGATGTCGCTGCAGTGCTGCCTCTCATCGCCATGTCTGGGAAGCAACGATGTTACAACATTGCGACTGGCTCCAATACCACGCATGCCCAGATCGTTAACGCAATTACGACACAGACCGGTGCAAGTTGTACCGTCGTTCAAGGAGCGCCACGCATCGCCTGTCCTCCCATCGACATCCGACGGTTACAGTCCGAGTTCAGGTTTGAGCCTCAAGACTTCCTTTCAAGAATCCCACCACTTGTAACCGAATTCTGGAATACTGCAAATGCTGAAAATCGATCTTGAGAATGGGCTGGTTGTTATCCAATCGGCAGACTCCGAGCGTACCATCCCGATCGGTTCGCCAGAATCCTTCGAACTGATCTCCAAAGCCTGGATACGTAGCGGCTGGGACGGCAAATATGTCTACAGTTTTAGCTGGATGGGCCGTCCAATCATTCAGCTGCCTGATGACGTGATGCGCATTCAGGAAGCGATCTACGCTGTCAAACCTGATGTGGTTGTGGAAACTGGTGTTGCCCACGGCGGTAGCCTAATATTCTACGCGTCGCTATTTCGAGCAATGGGACGCGGTCGTGTGATCGGCATCGACATCGAAATCCGACCGCACAACCGTGTCGCGATCGAGGCGCACGAACTGAGCAATTTGATTTCGTTAATCGAGGGTAGTTCGACGGCGCCCGAAGTCATCGAGCAGGTGCGCAGCATGATTAATCCTGGTGAGCGGGTTATGGTTATTCTGGATTCGAACCACTCCAGGGATCACGTCCTAAGCGAACTAGAGGCCTACAGCCCTCTCGTTTCAAAGGGTTCTTACATCGTCGCTACAGACGGAATCATGGGCGATTTAGTCAATGCGACTCGATCTCAGCCCGACTGGGGATGGAACAATCCACGTGTCGCTGCCGAGGAATTTCTTGGTGCTCATCCTGAGTTTGAAGAAGTACCTCCTGTCTTCCCTTTCAACGAAGGCACGCTTAATCATCGTGTCACCTACTGGCCCGGTGCTTGGTTGAAGCGAATGTGATGGAAAATCACCAGTCTTTTGTACTGCCGTTGGTAACTATCGGAATGCCGGTTAGGAATGGCGATCCCTACTTCGAGGCTGCTTTAGCGAGCGTCCTCGCGCAAGATTATCCGAATCTTGAAATCATCGTTTCTGACAACGGTTCTACAGATAATACACCCGCTGTTCTGGCACGGGCGAATGTTACCGATTCGCGCATCCGTATTTTTCGACAGGATAAGGTCCTGACCGCATTCGATCATTTTGCATGGGTCATGAGTCAAGCGCGAGGTCGCTATTTCATGTGGGCGGCACACGACGATCTCCGCCCTGCTCACTATGTCTCGTCGCTTGTCGAGTACTTGGAGAGAAAACCCAAATCTGTATTGGCGTTCGCCGACTTACGCGTGTCTTCCATTTTCGGCAAGGATTACCAACAAAAATTATTCTCGTTCGAGTCGGAAGGCGTAGATAGGCTAACGAGAATGCGAAAAGCAGCCTCTCAGCAGTGTTATCACATCTATGGGCTTTGGCGCACTGAGGTACTCAGACGGATTCCGTTTATTTATAACGGATGGTGGCCAGATCTCCCTCTAATGATCGCGGCGGCTAGCATTGGTCCATTTTCCAGGGCAGAAGGAGTAAATTTCGATTATCTTGAGGTCAGGAAAACCAACGAACAGCGAGCCCAATACCAAGACAATGGCCGTCCGGTGAATCGAGTCTTCCGAGTCTTAAAGCTTTTTAGGGTGACTTTTCTCACAATCAAGCATGTTGCTGGTACCAAGCTGGCTATTTTAGCCACTTGGTTTGTGCTAGAGAAGCAGCTCCGAGTGGCCTTCTCGCTGCTGTCTGGAAAAGTTAATAGCGGCGATCGATAGATGTCAGATGCATCTACAATATCGATTGCGATAGTCATTAATAGTTTGCAATCTGGTGGTGCCGAAAGGCAATTATTGCGTATGCTCTCTTGCCTGGACCCGGTACCTTTTAAAGTTAAACTATTCCCCTTACGCCCTGGAGGAATTTTGAAGGGGGCATTCAGCGAACAAGGAATGCTTGTAACGGAGGGCAGTGGCGGTCGAATCAGCAACTTAGTCTCTCTCGCCAACGAGATCCGTAAAAACCGCCCACTGGTGCATTGCTTCCTCCCCGAGGCCTATCTGCTCGGAAGTGGTGTAGGAATGGTGTGTGGTGCCACCGCCTGCATCATGAGCCGCCGCAGTCGGAACCACTACCAATCACGCCATCCCGTTGCCGCCACGGTCGAGCGGCGGCTGCACCGACACATGGATG
Organism: Oxalobacteraceae bacterium; assembly: GCA_900299005.1. GTDB lineage: Bacteria > Pseudomonadota > Gammaproteobacteria > Burkholderiales > Burkholderiaceae_D > Pernthalerella. The sequence continues at coordinate 2,119 of OMID01000008.1, read as the reverse complement.
CCCTGATCGGTAACTCGCGCGCCGTCGTCCAGGATTTGCTTGACGAAGGCGCTCCGCCCGACCGCGTGCGGCTGATCTACAACGGTATCGATGCCGAGCGCTTTGCCATGGGAGTCGAGCGTCAAGAACTCCGCCGGGTGCTGCGAGATCAGCTCTCTGTGCCTGACGACCGAGTTGTGATCACCTGCGTCGCCAACCTCTTCCCCTACAAGGGGCATGCCGATCTCCTGGATGCCTTTCCCCTGCTCGGCGCCGGAGTTGCGACCCGCACCACATTGCTTCTGATCGGCCGCGACGCCGGCTCGCGCGCTGCGCTGGAAGCGCAAGCCGCCCGGCTTGGGCTCTCCGCCAGCGTGCGCTTCCTCGGCGAGCGCAATGACGTGACAGATCTTCTGGCGGCCAGCGACATCGGTGTGCTTGCCTCCCACGAAGAAGGCTTTTCCAATGCTGTGCTTGAAGGCATGGCCGCAGGCTTGCCGATGGTTGTCACGGACGTCGGCGGCAATGCAGAAGCCGTGATCGATGGGGAATGCGGTTATGTCGTCCCGGCGCGCGCTCCAGCCGATCTGGCGCTGGCACTGGGGAACCTGATCGGCGATGCCGACCGCCGGCAGGCAATGGGCACCGCCGCACGCCGCAGGGTCGCCGCGTCCTTTTCACTCGACACCTGTGTCGCCGCCTACGCGGCTCTGTACGAAGAGCTGTGGGATCGCCGCCCAAACGCGGCGCGCCAACCATGACGGACGGATGCTCCTGACATGTGCGGCATAGCCGGCTTCATCACCACCACGTCGCGTGCGGATGCCGATGGATTACGCGCCAAAGCGAGGACGATGGCCGATGCACTCCTCCACCGCGGACCTAATGATGGCGACGTTTGGCTTGACACCAAGCTGGGCGTGGCGCTCGCCCATCGCCGCCTGGCCATCCTCGACCTTTCACCCGCCGGACACCAGCCGATGCACTCGGCATGCGGAAGGTATGTCGCTGCTTATAACGGTGAAATTTACAATTGGGGTGAGCTCCGCAGCGAGCTAGACGCCCTAGGGCGGGCGCCGGCATGGCGCGGCCATTCCGATACGGAGGTGCTACTTGCGGGCATCGTCGCCTGGGGGCTCGAGGAGACCCTGCGGCGCGCCCGCGGGATGCTCGCACTGGCGCTGTGGGACCGCCAGGAGAAAACACTGACACTGGCGCGCGACCGCATCGGCGAGAAGCCCCTCTACTACGGCCGTGTCGGCGGCGCCTTTATCTTTGGCTCGGAGTTGAAGGCGTTGCGCACGCTGCCTGATGCCCGCTTCGACCTTGATCCCGGCGCGCTGGCTCTCATGCTGCGCTACGGCTACGTGCCGGCGCCGCATTCGATCTACCAGGGAATTTTCAAGCTGATGCCCGGCATGCTGCTGCAAGTGCCGGCCGACGGCAGCTTCGGTGACCCCAAGCCATGGTGGAGCTTCGCCATGGCGGCGCAGGAAGGTGCGGGGAACCGGCGAGCGCTGAGCGACGACGAGGCAGTTGACAGTCTGGAGACGGTGCTCAGCGCGGCGATCGGCGAGCAAATGGTGGCCGACGTACCGCTCGGCGCACTGCTCTCGGGCGGGCTCGATTCATCGATGGTGGTAGCCCTGATGCAGAAACGCAGCACACGCCCGGTGCGCACGTTCACCATCGGCTTCGCCGAGGGCGACTACAACGAGGCGACGCACGCAAAGGCTGTGGCCCGCCACCTCGGCACCGAACACACAGAATTGCATGTTGCCCCGGCCCAGGCACGCGAGATCATCCCGCGCCTCCCAGACATCTATGACGAGCCCTTCGCCGATTCCTCGCAGATTCCAACCACCCTTCTCTGCGCGCTGACGCAGAAACACGTCACGGTTTGCCTCTCAGGGGATGCTGGCGATGAGTTGTTCGGTGGCTACAACCGCTACTTCTGGGCCACCTCGCTGTGGCGCCGGATCGGCCACCTACCGCCCTGGCTGCGCCGGGCGTCGGCCGGCGGCCTTACGACGGTGCCCGCTAGGTTCTGGAATGGCACATTCAGCGCGCTCAGTTCGCTCCTGCCAACACAGCTGCGCGTTAGCAATCCTGGCGACAAGCTGCACAAACTTGCCGACAT
>OMID01000007.1 GCA_900299005.1 Oxalobacteraceae bacterium | reverse complement strand
AGACAGCTCGCAGGCATGCGCGGTCTCATGGCAAAGCCCGATGGCTCGATCATCGAGACCCCGATTACTGCAAACTTCCGCGAAGGCTTAAATGTATTGCAGTACTTCATCTCGACCCACGGTGCTCGAAAAGGTCTCGCTGATACAGCGCTAAAGACAGCCAACTCTGGCTACCTCACAAGGCGTTTGGTTGATGTCACTCAAGATTTGGTGGTGGTCGAAGATGACTGCGGCACCGATCAAGGTGTGTCGATGAAGGCTTTGATCGAAGGTGGTGAAGTGGTTGAGCCATTGCGCGATCGCATTTTGGGCCGTGTTGCTGCAAGCGATGTCGTACACCCGGAAACCCAGGCCACTGTTTTTGAAAACGGCAGTCTACTTGATGAAGACGCCGTTGATGAGATCGAGCGATTGGGCATCGATGAAGTGCGCGTGCGTACCCCGCTCACCTGCGAAACCCGCTATGGCTTGTGTGCCAAGTGCTACGGGCGCGACCTCGGCCGTGGGGTGCTCGTTAACTCGGGTGAAGCTGTTGGCGTCATCGCAGCACAGTCGATTGGCGAACCTGGCACTCAGCTCACTATGCGTACCTTTCACATCGGCGGTGCGGCATCTCGCGCGGCCGTTGCTTCGGCGGTCGAGGCTAAGTCAAATGGGCATGTCCGTTTTACCGGTACGATGCGAGTCGTTAATAACTCCAAGGGCGAGGCGGTCGTTATCTCGCGATCGGGCGAGGTATTGATTGCTGATGATGCCGGCCGTGAACGTGAGCGTCATAAAATTCCTTACGGTGCGGTCATGCTGTCGGGCGACGGCTCAGCGGTCAAAGCGGGGGCGCAACTTGCGACTTGGGATCCTCTCACACGACCCATCATTACCGAGTACGAAGGTACGGTGAAGTTCGAAGGTGTTGAGGAAGGCGTGACGGTCGCAAAGCAAATTGACGAAGTTACGGGTCTTTCAACGCTGGTTGTGATCGACGCTAAGCGGCGTTCAACCGCTGCTAAAGCGCTTCGCCCTCAGGTGAAGTTGATCAACGATCAGGGTGAGGAAGTCAAGATTCCTGGCACGGATCACTCGGTAACCATCGGTTTCCCCGTGGGCGCGTTGATTATGGTGAAGGATGGGCAGCGCATTGGTCGTGCCGAGGTGCTTGCGCGGATTCCTACCGAATCGCAAAAAACGCGCGATATCACTGGGGGTCTGCCGCGCGTCGCTGAATTGTTTGAAGCGCGTGCACCGAAAGATGCGGGCATGCTTGCTGAGGTAACCGGTACGGTTTCATTCGGTAAGGACACCAAAGGTAAGCAGCGATTGGTCATTACCGAGCCCGAAGGCGTGGCCCACGAGTTCCTGATTCCCAAAGACAAAAACGTTCTCGTTCACGACGGTCAAGTGGTGAATAAGGGTGAGTCGATTGTCGACGGACCAGCCGATCCACACGACATTCTTCGTTTGCTCGGCGTTGAAGCGCTTGCGCGTTACATCGTTGATGAGGTGCAGGATGTTTACCGCCTACAGGGCGTCAAGATCAACGACAAGCACATCGAGGTGATTATTCGCCAAATGCTGCGTCGTGTGCAGGTTACCGATCCAGGCGATACGCCTTTCATTACCGGCGAACAAGTCGAACGCTCAGAGCTCTTTGATGAAAACGATAAAGCGGTTGCAGCTGGCAAACGGATAGCGCACTACGACAATGTATTGCTCGGTATTACCAAGGCTTCATTGTCGACCGACTCCTTTATTTCTGCGGCGTCCTTCCAGGAAACCACCCGCGTGCTCACGGAAGCTGCCATCATGGGCAAGCGCGATGATTTGCGCGGCCTAAAGGAAAACGTCATCGTAGGTCGCCTGATTCCCGCAGGTACCGGGCTTGCCTTTCACCGGGCTAGGCTCGACAAAGAGAAATTCGAGGCGGCCGAGCAACGTGCTATGGCCGCGGCTGAAGCTGCTGCCGAACTACAGCGACTTGAAGACGAAGCAACGCAGCAAAATGATGCCGCTGCCACCGAAGTTTCCGGCGACGGGCTTGCGTCGTGAAGCGTCATGCGTTACAGTCTAAGGCTTTCTTCCAAAAATTGGAGGGCGAACTCGCTCTCCTTCGTTGTTCGCAAGGAAAGTTAATCCATGCCCACCATTAACCAGTTGGTTCGACAGGGTCGTGAGACCGCTGTCACAAAGAGTAAGAGCCCTGCGCTTGAGGACTGTCCGCAGCGCCGCGGCGTTTGCACGAGGGTGTACACCACCACACCGAAAAAGCCCAATTCGGCGCTTCGAAAAGTTGCAAAGGTACGTTTGACCAATGGCTTTGAAGTCATTTCGTATATCGGCGGTGAAGGCCACAACCTGCAAGAGCACTCGGTCGTACTGATCCGTGGTGGTCGTGTCAAGGATTTGCCCGGTGTTCGTTACCACATGGTTCGCGGTTCACTCGATTTGCAAGGAGTGAAAGACCGTAAGCAGTCGCGTTCCAAGTACGGTGCGAAGCGGCCCAAGAAGGGCTAAAAGTCGTTGCGGTTTGATTGGCTCTAAGTCTTGGGATGAGCTCAAGGTGCTTGGTGCCACTCAAGCCGCGTGTCGGACGCATCACTGAAATTCCCTTTTACAACGATTTGGGGTGAAGTGAAGCGTCAGTAAGCGGACCGCCCGTGCAGTCACCCGATTGCATTGTTCGGCCGTCCACGGGCGCGTACATTAAAAATCGCGCTCAAGCTGAATGGAGTTGATATGCCACGTCGTCGTGAAGTTCCTAAGCGTTTAATTCTTCCTGATCCGCTTTACCATAGCGTTGAAATCTCAAAGTTTGTCAACGTGCTTATGCTTGATGGCAAGAAAGCTGTCGCCGAGCGCATGCTCTACGGTGCGCTCACGCAAATCAAAACCAAGTCAGGTCGGGATCCGATCGAGGTTTTCGGGCAGGCGCTGCAAAACACCAAACCGATCGTCGAAGTCAAAAGTCGTCGTGTGGGTGGTGCAAACTACCAAGTTCCCATCGAGGTCCGTCCCGTTCGGCGGACGGCGCTTGCCATGCGCTGGTTGCGCGAGGCAGCAAAAAAGCGTGGTGAAAAGTCGATGGGATTGCGTCTTGCCAACGAACTACTCGAGGCAGCTGAAAACCGCGGTGGCGCGGTCAAAAAGCGCGACGAAGTGCATCGTATGGCTGAAGCGAATAAGGCTTTCTCGCACTTCCGCTTCTAGCCCTAGTCGAAGAACCGGGGCGTATGCCCGCTCGGGTTCGACGGTTGACGGATTGTCATCTGTTTGGGCGATGCTTAAGCGAGCTTGTTACTGAAGGGCTCGAGAGCTCCGGCAAGCGAAGTTGCAAACCCATTTCAAGCACATTGAATCCAGGACACTATCATGGCTCGCAAGACTCCTATCGATCGCTATCGAAACATCGGTATATCGGCGCACATCGACGCTGGTAAAACGACGACAACCGAGCGTATTCTTTTTTACACCGGTGTAAATCACAAAATTGGTGAGGTCCACGATGGCGCAGCCACTATGGACTGGATGGAACAAGAACAAGAGCGTGGCATCACGATTACCTCAGCAGCGACGACCTGCTTTTGGAAAGGGATGGCAAGCAATTACCCCGAGCACCGTATCAACATCATCGACACACCGGGGCACGTCGACTTCACGATCGAAGTCGAGCGTTCAATGCGTGTGTTAGATGGCGCCTGCATGGTTTACTGCGCCGTCGGTGGCGTACAGCCTCAGTCGGAAACTGTCTGGCGTCAGGCCAATAAGTACGGCGTACCCCGCCTCGCTTTTGTCAACAAGATGGATCGGACAGGCGCAAATTTCTTCAAAGTCCATGACCAAATGCGCCTGAGGCTGCGGGCTAATCCAATCCCCGTGCAGGTTCCCATCGGTGCTGAGGAGAACTTTAAGGGTGTTATCGACCTTCTGAAAATGAAAGCGATTGTTTGGGATGACGCCGCTCAGGGCACAAAGTTTAGCTATGAGGACATTCCAGCTGATCTTGAAGATGTCGCCAATGAGTGGCGCGAGAAAATGGTTGAAGCAGCGGCTGAGGCTAATGAGGATATGATGAACAAGTACCTCGAAGAGGGCGACCTCAGCGAGGAGGAAATTCGCAAGTCTTTGCGCCAGCGCACGATCGCTGGCGAGATCGTGCCCATGCTTTGTGGCAGCGCCTTCAAAAACAAGGGCGTGCAAGCGATGCTTGATGCGGTGATCGACTTTTTGCCTTCGCCCGTCGATATTCCACCTGTTAAGGGTACCGATGATGATGAGAAGGAAATTCTTCGTAAAGCCGATGACGGTGAGAAGTTTTCTGCACTTGCGTTTAAGCTGATGACCGACCCATTTGTGGGTCAGTTGACTTTCATTCGGGTTTATTCAGGCGTCCTCAACTCAGGCGACACCGTTCTTAATTCGATTAAGGGTAAGAAAGAACGGATCGGCCGTATTTTGCAAATGCACGCCAATAACCGCGACGAAATCAAGGAAGTGCGTGCCGGCGACATCGCAGCGGCGGTGGGATTAAAAGAGGTAACAACCGGCGAAACGCTTTGCGACCCCGATGCGCCGGTCATTCTTGAGCGTATGGAATTCCCCGAGCCTGTGATCTCTCAAGCCGTCGAGCCTAAGACCAAGGCCGATCAGGAAAAAATGGGGATTGCGCTATCGCGGCTTGCTCAAGAGGATCCTTCGTTCCGGGTAAGAACCGATGAAGAATCAGGTCAGACGATCATCTCGGGCATGGGTGAGTTACACCTTGAGATTATTGTTGACAGGATGAAGCGAGAATTTGGGGTTGAGGCCTCGGTCGGTAAACCTCAGGTCGCCTACCGCGAAACAATTCGCAAGGTGGTTGATGAAGTTGAAGGTAAGTTCATCAAGCAGTCAGGCGGACGCGGTCAGTATGGCCATGTGGTGCTGAAAGTAGAACCTCTACCTCCCGGCGGCGAAGGTTTTGAGTTCATCGACGCAATCAAAGGTGGCGTGGTGCCGCGTGAGTATATCCCGGCCGTTGAAAAGGGTCTTCTTGATACGCTGCCCGCGGGAATTCTTGCGGGCTATCCCGTGGTCGATGTCAAGGTCACATTGTTCTTTGGGTCATACCACGATGTGGACTCCAATGAAAACGCTTTCCGCCAGGCTGCCTCGATCGCCTTTAAAGACGGGATGCGTAAAGCCTCGCCAGTCTTGCTTGAGCCAATGATGTCTGTGGAAGTCGAAACACCAGAAGACTACGCGGGTACGGTAATGGGTGATCTTTCCTCGCGCAGGGGCATGGTTCAGGGCATGGAGGATATGGCTGGTGGCGGTAAGGCGATTCGTGCCGAAGTACCCCTGGCAGAAATGTTCGGTTACTCCACGACCTTGCGCTCCCTCACGCAGGGCCGCGCAACCTATTCGATGGAATTCAAGCAATATGCCGAGGCCCCCAAAAATGTGGCTGAAGCGGTGATTTCAGCACGTACGAAGTAATGCTGGCGTCGTACTTTTTATAAATTATCTCAACGATCTGGTTATTGGAGCATAAGCATGGCGAAAGGCAAGTTTGAGCGGACCAAGCCGCATGTGAATGTGGGGACGATTGGTCACGTGGATCATGGCAAGACGACGTTGACGGCGGCGATCACGACGGTGCTGTCGACGAAGTTTGGAGGGGAGGCGAAGGCCTACGACCAGATTGATGCGGCGCCGGAGGAGAAGGCGAGGGGCATCACGATCAACACGGCGCACGTGGAGTATGAGACCAAGGCGAGGCACTATGCGCATGTGGACTGTCCTGGGCATGCTGACTATGTGAAGAACATGATCACGGGCGCGGCGCAGATGGACGGAGCGATCTTGGTGGTGTCGGCGGCCGATGGGCCGATGCCGCAAACGCGCGAGCATATTTTGTTGGCACGTCAGGTGGGTGTGCCGTACATCATTGTGTTTATGAACAAGTGCGACATGGTTGATGATGCGGAGTTGCTGGAGTTGGTGGAGATGGAGGTGAGGGAGTTGTTGTCGAAGTATGACTTCCCGGGCGATGACACGCCGATCGTGAAGGGGTCGGCGAAGCTGGCCTTGGAGGGCGATAAGGGGGAGTTGGGAGAGACGGCGATTTTGGCATTGGCCGATGCGCTCGATAGCTACATACCTGAGCCCCAGCGTGCGATTGATGGTGCGTTTTTGATGCCGATTGAGGATGTGTTTTCGATCTCGGGGCGTGGGACGGTGGTGACGGGCCGGGTGGAGCGTGGGATTGTGAAGGTGGGCGAGGAGGTGGAGATTGTGGGCTTGAAGGCCACGGTCAAGACGATCGTCACTGGGGTGGAGATGTTCCGCAAGCTGCTCGATCAGGGTCAGGCTGGGGATAACGTTGGTGTGTTGTTGAGGGGCACCAAGCGGGAGGATGTGGAGCGGGGTCAGGTGTTGGCCAAGCCCGGGTCGATCAAGCCGCACACGAAGTTTGAGTGTGAGGTGTATGTGTTGAGCAAGGAAGAGGGTGGAAGGCATACGCCGTTTTTCAACAATTACAGGCCGCAGTTTTATTTTCGGACGACGGATGTGACGGGTGCGGTGACCTTGCCCGAGGGCACGGAGATGGTGATGCCTGGGGACAATGTGAAGATGACGGTGGCCTTGATTGCGCCGATTGCGATGGAGCAGGGATTGCGCTTTGCGATTCGTGAGGGTGGTCGCACCGTCGGTGCAGGCGTCGTCGCTAAAATCCTCGATTGATCGGT
>OMID01000006.1 GCA_900299005.1 Oxalobacteraceae bacterium | reverse complement strand
TCTAACCCTTTGTTTTATTTGGTAGGTCGTGCAAGATTCGAACTTGCGACCAACGGATTAAAAGTCCGCTGCTCTACCAGCTGAGCTAACGACCCGAAAGAGCGAAATTATAAGCAAGTAAGATAATATTTGTCAAACGACCGACACGACTCAACGAAACGTGTGTTGCCTGCGTGTGCGATACCTTGTTGCTATTTTAGCTCTGCCAGCCGCTCTTTGCCTGTGCGTGCCGCTGCTGACGAAGGGTACTTCTTCATCAATTGCTCCAGTGTCTCGCGCGCACCGACTTTGTCTTTCACGTCAAGCTGACAGCTGGCGATGTTCAACAGTGCCTCGGGGGCTTTCTGACTGTTAGGAAAACGTGTGACGACAGTCTGGTAGGCAGGTATGGCTGATGAGCAGTCTTGATCTGCGAAATGCGTGCTGCCCAACCAGAAGTACGCTTGGGCGAGATAGCCCGACTCGGGATAGCGCTGTAGAAAAGCCGTGAAGCTCTGGTTCGCAGCTTGAAGATTGCCTGATTTGAATTCAGCCAATGCCTTGTCGAATGCCAATTGCTCAGATTTTTCTACCTCAACTTCGCGACCATCGATGGACAGTCGCTGTGGCTCCAGCTTACGCAGTCGCTGGTCGAGATCGTTGTAGAAATCTTTCTGCCGTTTTTGGGCATTGTTCAGTTCATTCGACAATACCTCGATTTGTCCTCTGAGTGTCGCGATTTCTGATCGGAGTTTTTCTATCTCGCCGATGAGGTCGATCAAGCCTTTCTTGTCGGCTTTTTGCTCCAGCTGCGGCAAACGACCATCCAGTTTGGCGTTGACATCTTCGATCTGTTTTCGCAGCCGGATAATCTCGCGGCGCGCGTCAGTGTCTTCGAACAGGGCATGCGCCTGCATCGGAAGGCCAATGAAAAGCGCCGCCATGACGGCGGCGCTGATCGAAAAACGATAGTGCTTCATGAATCGCATCAGTAAGCGATGTCAGCGCGGCGGTTCTCAGCCCACGCCGTCTCGTTATTGCCTTGCGCCTTGGGCTTTTCCTTACCGAAGGAGATAGCTTCCATTTGCGAATCCGGCACACCCAGCGCTTGTAGTGAACGGCGCACCGCTTCGGCGCGCTTCTGGCCGAGCGCCAGGTTGTACTCGCTGCCGCCGCGTTCGTCGGTATTTCCCTGAATGATGATCTTGCGATCCTTGCGTGATATCAGATACTTTGCATGCGCATCGATCACGGGCTTGAACTCGTCTTTGATCACGTAGCTGTCAAGATCAAAGTAGATGCTGCGCTTGGCGAGGACGCTGGCGGGGTCGTTCAACGGGTCTTTCGACGAGTCGTTGAGGGAAGAGCTCTGCTGGCTGCCGCCAGGAACAGTGCTGGATGGGCTGGCAGGTGCGGTGACTCGCGGCACATCTTTGCCAGCGCGATCTTCGACAGGCGCGGCTTCGTCGAGCTTGACGGTCGAGCACGCCGACAGAAGCACCGCCAGTGCGGCGGCTGCGGTGACGAGTTTCATTCCTTGCATATTGTTTCCCCCTGAATGATCACAAAAAAATTCCAGATAGCTTGCTTTAAGAACGTTCGCCCTAGTTTTACTTATTTGTTAAAGCTTATTTCGTAAAAGGCCCCCAAGCGGGTTCTCTCAGGTTGGAGCCGCGCGCCGAGAGCGTGTACTTCGCGCCGCCATCAACCGATGCGACCGCCAGTGTGCCCCGACCCGCTGCCTCGGTCGCGTAGAGGATGTAGCGACCGTTGGGCGCAAAACTGGGTGATTCGTCATGGGCGGTATCGGATAGCCGAATTTCATGGGATGACGACAAATCCTGCACGTACAGCTGAAATTTTCCCTCGCGCCGCGAAATATACGCCAGCATTTTACCGTCAGGCGAAACTGACGGGCTGATATTGTAACTTCCGCCATAGGTCATGCGTTTCAGATCGCCCCCATCGGCGTTCATTCGGTACACCTGCGGGCCGCCGCTTCGGTCGCTGGTGAAATAGATGCTTTGTCCGTCCGGCGAGTAGCAGGGCTCGGTATCGATGCCGTTGGATTGCGTGAGCTTTTTGAGGTCGCTGCCGTCGGCGCTTACGCTGTAGATTTGTGTGAGGCCCTCGCGCGAGAGGGCTATCGCCAGTCGGCGACCGTCCGGCGACCAGGCGGGTGCAGAGTTGCTACCTTTGAAATTCGCGGCAATGACGCGCTTGCGGCTGGCCAGCTCTTGCACATAGACCACGGGTTTTTTGCTCTCGAAAGACACATAGGCTAGCTTGCTGCCGTCGGGCGACCATGTAGGCGAGATGATGGGCTCGGGGGACCGCAGGGCAATGAAGGCGTTTTCGCCGTCGGAGTCGGCGATCTCGAGCCGATATTCGCCTCCGGAGCGGCTGACATAGGCGATACGCGTGGCGAACGCGCCGCGTATGCCGGTGAGTTTCTCAAAAATGTCGTCGGCGACGCGATGGGCGCCCAGCCGAGAGAACTGCTGTTGCACAACAAGGCTCTGCGCTGTGAGGGTAGCCCCACGGACCGTGTCGATCAGCTTGTAGCGTATCTCGATGCGGCCATCGGAGAGTTTGACGGTGCTGCCTATGGCCAGCGCATCCACCCCTTTGCTCTTCCAGGTGGCCAGATCGACCTGAGCGTTTTCATCAAGCTCTGCCTGCGCGTCGATTAGCCTGAACATGCCGCTGCGTTCAAGATCAGCGCGGATGATGCCGCTGAGGGCTTGCCCGCTGGCTGATTCATTGACAAAGCTTGCAATGCTGACCGGTATCTGGTTGGCTCCGACGCCTGAGATATCCACCTTGAGTTGCGCCTGCGCGAGCGGCAGGGCAGCAGACAGGCTCAGCAGTGCGATTAGCTTCAGGAAAGATCTTTTCATCGCTGGTCGGTGTCTTTCGGTCGATGAGAAACGCTGATACTGGATGGTACCTTGCCAGTTGCCGGATCGGGTGGGAAGGGCACCGATTTCTCGATCGCGCGCCGGACTGCCTGATCAAATGGCGTGATACCTGATGAGCGGGTCATTTTCGGTTCACCGCGCAAGCTTCCATCGGGCAGCAGCTCGATGGTGAACTCGGCAGCCGGGTTTCCCGGTATGTCGGTCTGCGGCAGGATTGTATGCGATTTTATTAAAGCTGCAACCCGGCGCGCGTAACTGCCATCGCTGCGAGGTGCTTGCGATTTTTCTGCATCGCCTGCGCCACCATCACCCGCCTGTTGCATGAGTCGGCGCTGATCTTCCTCGCGCCGTCTCTTTGCGCGTTGTTCAAGCGCGAGTTCTTCCTGCTTGCGTTGTTCTTCTTCCGCGAGTCGTTTCTTTTCGTCGGCCGCAGCTTGTTCCTTGCGCTTTTGTTCTTCGGTTTGTTTTTGCTTCTCCAGCTCGGCGAGTTTTTTCTTTTCTTTCTCTTTTTCTTTTTCTTTTTCTCTCTCCAGTGCTTCCGCAAGTTGCTTGCGCTTCTCTTCTTCTTCGCGTGCCTTCTTCTCGGCAAGCTGTTCTTTCTTTTTGCGCTCGGCCTCTTCTTTTTCCTGTTTGCGTTTCTTTTCTTTTTCGAGCGCGATATCCGGATCAGGCAGCTTGGCTTTCACCGGTTCGGCGACAGGCTCGGGTTTGGGTGGTTCAGCGGGTGCGACGGGCTTGGCAGGGTCGGGCGCGGGTGGTGGTGGCGGGGGCAAAGGCGCAGCCTCGCGCGCGACCGGGTTCCAGATTTCCGCTTCCACCGCAACCGGGGTATCGCTTTGCCATGAGACACCAAACCAGAGCAAGCCCAGCAGCAGCAGATGAACGAACAGCGCAAGGCCAAGTGCACGCAGGCGGCCTGGCTCTTCCGGTATCTGGTAGTGGTGTGATGCTTCTTTCAATGCCGACTCAGCGGGTGGACAGGCCTACCCGGGCGATTCCGGTTTTGTTAGCCTGCGAAATGGTCTGCACGACTTCGTCGTACTTGATGTCCTTGTCTGCGGAAATCATCAGGGGCAGTTCGGGATATTTCTGGTGGAGCTCGTCAAGCCGCTTTCCGAGCTCTTCGCGTTTTTTGGTTGACAGGGTCTTCTTGCCATGTACGCCGACCGTTGCCGAACCGTCGGGCTTGAGTTCGATTTCCAGGTACTCCGTCGGCGGCTGGTTGGATTTGCCTGCTCTGGGCAGGTTGATCATGCTCGGTGTGGACAAAGGTGCCACCACCATGAAAATCACTAGCAGAACCAGCATCACATCGATATAGGGAACGACGTTGATCTCTGATTTGAACTTGCGGCTTCTCCCGCCGCGCATCGACGAGACGTTACTCATCAGCGTGCCTGCCGGTTCAGGATGTTGGAGAATTCTTCGATAAAGCTCTCGAAGCGTATGGCGAGTCGGTCGATGTCATGCGAGTAGCGGTTGTATGCGACCACGGCCGGGATGGCCGCAAACAGGCCGATGGCAGTGGCAACCAGTGCTTCGGCGATGCCGGGCGCCACCGACGCCAGGGTTGCCTGCTGCACGTTGGCCAGCCCGCGAAAGGAATTCATGATGCCCCACACGGTGCCAAACAATCCCACATAAGGCGATACCGAACCGACCGAGGCAAGAAACGCCAGATGCGATTCAAGCGCATCCATCTCGCGCTGGTAGGCTGCGCGCATTGCGCGACGGGCGCCATCGAGCAGTGCTGCCGTGTCAATATCCTTGCCGGTAAAACTCAGGCGCGCTTTGCGGTATTCCTCCATGCCGGCTTCGAAAATACGCTCCAGTGCGCCCGAATGCGCGCTGCGCTGGCGGCGCGATGAGGTGACTTCTTCGTAGAGCGCATTCAGGTTGGCGCCAGACCAGAAAATACTCTCGAATTCAGTGGTTTGAGAGATCGCGCTGCGAATGGTGAACATCTTGCGGAAGATGTAGGTCCAGCTCATGGCAGAAACCAGCACCAGCAGTGCCATCACCAGCTGCACCAGCAGCGAGGCGTTACTGATCATCGAAACGAACGAAAGGTCTTGTGTCAGTGTCATGGCGCTAGAGGGTCATGTAAGGGATCATTGATCAGAAATTCGGTGGGGCCCCTTGGTGATCAGGCCCTTGATTTTTTGCAGCACGATCGCCGGTATGGCAGTTGGGCGCAATGACACGGCATCGATGCAGCCAATGCGTATCTGCCCGAAGCACAGCAACTCGGAGCCAGCGTCGCCGATCCGCCAGGCGGCTTGCGAAAAATTTACTGATGCGCGGCCGAGTTTTTCGGCTGTCAGGCTGATCTCCACAGCGTCATCGAGTTTTGCTGGCGCATGGTAATCGATGGCCGTGCTTTTGACTACAAACATTACATTCTCTTGCTCGATCATTAGCTGCTGGCTGATGCCGGCGCTGCGCAGCCATTCCGTGCGTGCTCGCTCAAAGAATTTCAGGTAGTTCGCGTAGTAGACCACGCCGCCCGTATCGGTATCTTCATAATAAATTCGCACCGGCCAGCGGAATGTCGCATTCATCAGGTGTGACGTTTGACGGTGAAGGGAGCAAAGCCCTGACAGGTGGCCATCATTTCGATGCCATTGATGTTCACATGCGCGGGCAGCGTGCTGACCCAGTAGGCGGCTTCGGCTACATCTGCGGCAGTAAGGGGCACGGCACCCTGATATACCTTGGCTGCGGCGGCGTCATCGCCCTTGAAGCGCACATTGGAGAATTCGGTACCGCCCGCCAGCCCGGGCGCGATATTGGTTGCGCGAACGCCGGTGCCCACCAGGTCAGCGCGCAGATTGAGCGTGAATTGGTCAACGAATGCCTTGGTCGCGCCGTACACGTTGCCACCCGGGTAAGGGTAGGCGCCGGCCACCGACCCGATATTGATCACCAAGCCGGCGCCACGCTCTACCATTTGCGGCAGGACCGCTCGGGTGATCGTGACCAGCCCTTGGCAGTTGGTGGCGATCATGGTGTCCCAGTCGTCCAGGTGGGCCTGATGCGCGGGCTCCAGACCGAGTGCGAGGCCGGCGTTGTTGATCAGCACGTCGATTTTCTCCCAGCCGGCGGGCAGGGAGGCCAGCGCACTATCGATCGATGCCTTGCTGGTCACGTCCAGTTCGACCGGCAGTACGGCGGGGCCGAGCTCTTGCGCTAATGCCGTCAGCCGGTCGGTTCTGCGGGCGGCCGCGATCACGCGCTGACCGTGGGAGACAAATTTGCGGGCCATTTCGGCGCCAAATCCGGAGCTGGCGCCAGTAATCAAGACGATCATCACGGTTCTTTCTGAAGTAAGTTATGAGCATGGCCTGCGTTGCGATCCGCGCCATGGGCCGGGACCGCCGCATTTTAGCGGAAACCCCCAGTGCGTTCGGCCAGCAAGACGCTAAAGAAGCCCCCATCTGATGGCGAGCCAGCATCGCTGTGCGACGCGGTAGACAGCCGAATCAAAGGCTTGCCGCCATATCTCAAAAGAGAAAGCTGGCGGTGTTTAATGCATCAGCGCTTTCCCGGCTTTTCTTGCTCAAAAAGCCTGCGTCCTCTAAAATTTCTTACCATTTTGTCTCGCGTGACTGGCGAAACTTCAGGCCTGCGAAGGGTCCGACGGGGTGGAACACCACCGTGAAGCGCGAGATTCTCTACCGCCGTACGCCTGGGCAGCCCGATGGAATGAACCGAGGCTGCCCGTGTTCCCTCTGCCGGGTTCTCATTGACTGACTCGCACTGCTGAGTAATAGGAGCATTTTTGATGTTTTCGAAAGACCATACCGTTGCCCGCATCGACCCCGAACTGTGGTCAGCCATCCAGAAAGAAAACCAGCGCCAGCAGGATCACATCGAGCTGATCGCCTCCGAGAACTATGCTTCGCCTGCGGTAATGGAAGCGCAGGGCTCGCAATTAACGAACAAATACGCCGAAGGGTACCCAGGCAAGCGCTACTACGGCGGCTGCGAATTCGTCGACATAGCCGAGCAGCTGGCAATTG
>OMID01000005.1 GCA_900299005.1 Oxalobacteraceae bacterium | reverse complement strand
TAACGTGTCGATCACGGTGAAGCTGATCAATCCGATCGCAATGGAAGAGGGTCTGCGCTTTGCGATCCGCGAAGGTGGCCGTACCGTTGGCGCCGGCGTCGTCGCCAAAATCATCGAGTAACAGGTGTTTGCGATGCCCGCGCGTGAGCGCGGGCATCGCATTTGTAGTTCGCAATTTAATTGCCAAGTTTCCGCAGGGGCGTAGCTCAATTGGCAGAGTGACGGTCTCCAAAACCGTAGGTTGGGGGTTCGAGGCCCTCCGCCCCTGCCACCGGATCAGGTGTCTGACACCGAAAGTAAAAGCAAATGTCGAATCATTCCGTGGAGACCGTGACGACTTCGGCCGATAAGGCCAAGCTTGGCATGGCGCTGATTGCAGTCCTCGCCGGTGTGATCGGTTTTTACATGCTGGCCGGTCAACCGACGCTGGTTCGTGCCGCGGCGCTAGTGGGTGGTTTGGTGGTCGCGGCAGCCTCTGCGTGGACTTCAGCGCTTGGGCAGAGCTTCATCGGTTTTGCGCGCGAGTCGGTTCGTGAAACCAAAAAGGTCGTCTGGCCGTCTCGCAAGGAAGCGATGCAACTCACCGGGGTTGTGTTTGGTTTCGTGTTCATCATGGCCTTGTTTCTATGGGGCACGGACAAATTGCTCGAAGTGGTGCTGTATGACCTGATTCTTGGTTGGAGGTAGTGATGACGGACAACACGCAACCAAGCGCAATGCCCGCCATTTCCAGTGCTGGCGGCAAAAAACAATGGTACGTAGTCCATGCCTATTCCGGCATGGAGAAGAGCGTTCAGCGTGCGCTCGCCGAGCGCATTGCACGTGCGGGCATGGAAGACAAGTTCGGCCAGATTCTCGTGCCCACCGAAGAGGTGATCGAGATGAAAAACGGACACAAGGCAGTGACCGAGCGCCGATTCTTCCCGGGTTATGTGCTCGTTGAGATGGAGATGACCGATGACACCTGGCACTTGGTAAAAAACACCAACAAGGTCACAGGTTTTATCGGTGGAAAGTCGAACAAGCCGACACCCATTCCCCCCCACGAAGTCGACAAGATCCTTCATCAGATTCAGGAAGGGGTGGAGAAGCCGCGGCCGAAAGTGCTGTATGAAGTAGGTGAGCTGGTGCGCATCAAAGATGGCCCCTTCACTGATTTCAACGGCAATGTCGAAGAGGTGAACTACGAGAAGTCGCGTGTGCGTGTGTCAGTGACCATTTTCGGTCGCGCCACCCCAGTTGAGCTCGAGTTCGGGCAGGTCGAAAAAGCCTGATGCGAAGAAGGCCAGTAAGCTGTCATCAAGTTTTTGCAGCAAACCAGCAGTAAAACCGAGGAGCCTCAGTAATCGGTCGCAAGACCGGCGAACAGGCGCTATCACTCACCAACAGGAGCCCTCATGGCAAAGAAGATCATAGGCTTTATCAAGCTGCAAGTGCCAGCTGGTAAGGCGAACCCCTCCCCCCCGATTGGTCCTGCGCTGGGTCAACGTGGCCTCAACATTATGGAATTCTGCAAGGCGTTCAACGCGCAGACCCAGAACGTCGAACCCGGCCTCCCTATCCCGGTAGTGATCACCGCTTTCGCGGACAAGTCCTTCACTTTTGTGATGAAGACCCCGCCAGCGACCATCTTGATCAAGAAAGCTGCGGGCATCCAAAAGGGCTCGGCGAAGCCACACACCGACAAGGTGGGCAAAATCACTCGCCAGCAAGCTGAAGAAATCGCTACCCAGAAGAAACCGGATCTGACCGCGGCCGATCTTGAGGCGGCTGTGCGCACGATCGCAGGTTCCGCTCGTTCGATGGGCATCACGGGGGAGGGTCTGTAATGGCTAAGTTGTCCAAGCGCGCAAAGGCGATCAAGGCAAAGGTTGATCGGACCAAGCCTTATCCATTCGATAATGCTATCGCTCTCGTAAAAGAATTAGCGACTGCCAAGTTCAACGAATCAATTGATGTCGCTATCCAGCTGGGTGTCGACGCGAAGAAATCTGACCAAGTCGTTCGCGGTTCCGTTGTGCTGCCTGCGGGCACTGGCAAGACCATGCGCGTGGCTGTATTCGCCACGGGCGCAAAAGCTGATGAGGCGAAAGCGGCAGGTGCAGACATCGTCGGCATGGAAGATCTGGCAGATCGCATCAAGGGGGGTGACATGCCCTTTGACGTCGTCATCGCTTCGCCCGATACCATGCGCATCGTGGGCACGCTGGGTCAGGTGCTTGGTCCACGCGGACTGATGCCGAATCCGAAAGTCGGCACCGTGACCCCTGACGTTGCGACCGCTGTAAAGAACGCCAAAGCAGGTCAGGTACAGTACCGCACCGACAAGGCCGGTATTGTGCACGCCACCATTGGCCGCAAATCCTTCGGCGATGCAGAGCTCAAGACGAACCTGTTGGCACTGCTGGATGCGCTAAACAAAGCCAAGCCTGCATCGAGCAAGGGCGTGTACCTGCGCAAGGTTTCGGTGTCCTCGACAATGGGCGCCGGCGTACGTGTCGACCAGGCCTCGCTGGCTGGCTGACAGTAGAAATCAAGTCCCCGTGCAAACGGCGCGGGGCAGCTCTTTGGGCTGGAGTGGGTAATTGACACTCCAGGCAATCAAAGACCGTTGGGCTCAAGGCTGCAGCCGCAAGCAGCCAAGGGTTAATGAGCTGAAGGAATTATCCAGAAGCGCCCAACGCAGATGGCGAGCCCGAACAAGTTTTGCAGTCTCTCCGCCGTATGCCTCATCGCGTGCGCGCAAGAACTCCTGACTTCGGACGCCGTGTTCGAATCGATGTTAGGCAGGCAGCCACCTGGCTGTGCGGGCGCCGATCATCACTTTTGGAGGTTGAACGTGAGTCTCAATCGCAATGACAAAGCGGTCGTTGTAGCCGAAGTCTCCGCCAGGATTGCCTCGGCGCAGACAATCGTGTTGGCCGAGTACCGTGGCATTGAGGTTGGTCCCATGACGGAACTGCGTGCGAAAGCGCGTTCCAGCGGCGTTTACTTGCGAGTGTTGAAAAACACCCTTGCTCGGCGCGCTGTGGAAGGAACAACGTTTTCTGCACTGGCCTCTGAAATGACCGGTCCGTTGATCTATGCGATCTCGGATGACGCGGTTGCTGCGGCAAAGGTCATCAATGACTTTTCCAAAAGCAATGACAAGCTGGTCATCAAGGCAGGTAACTACGCAGGCAATTCGCTGAACAAGGCAGAGGTCACTTCTCTGGCAAATATCCCGAGCAAGGAAGTCCTGATCGCCCAGTTGATGGGTGTAATGCAGGCTCCGGTCTCCGGCTTTGCCCGTGCACTGGCCGCCCTCGCAGCGAAAAAAGAAACCGAAGTCGCTTGATTTACGCAAGCAGTCAGCTTGGGTTTCTCGTCCGGATCACTGAAGCAATTACCGAAATTATAGGAGTTTTAAATGGCAATCACTAAAGAAGACATCCTCGAAGCCGTTGGCCAAATGTCCGTGATGGATCTGAATGATCTGGTCAAGGCTTTCGAAGAAAAGTTTGGCGTATCCGCCGCAGCGATGGCGGTGGCAGGCCCCGCAGCAGGCGGTGGCGGCGGTGCAGCAGCGGCCGAGGAGCAAACTGAATTCACCGTCGTTCTGGCTGATGTCGGCGCGAACAAGGTGGGTGTGATTAAAGCAGTGCGTGAGATCACCGGCCTTGGCTTGAAAGAGGCAAAAGATCTGGTCGATGGTGCGCCTAAGCCTGTCAAGGAAGGTGTGTCCAAGGCAGACGCAGAAGCCGCGAAGAAGAAGCTGGAAGAAGCTGGCGCAAAGGCCGAGCTGAAGTAATCCGGATTCACAGCGCGTGCCGCGCCCGAGTCAACGTGCAGGATCCTGTTGTAAGACAGGGTCCTGCCTTGACTCTTTTGGCGTTTCGGTATTTTGGCAGCGAGGCCCGGAGATAGTTGCAACATTCATCACTGTCGATGGTCGTACAAGTTGTATCAAAAGGGCAAAGACTTGAGGGTTCGCAGACAATCGAATTGATCGTTGTCGAGTCCTGAATTCTCTATCCTTCCTGTCACTCACGGAGTGTTCATGCACTACTCATTCACTGAGAAGAAGCGCATCCGCAAATCCTTTGCGAAACGCGCTAACGTTCACGATGTCCCCTACTTGCTTGCTACCCAGCTGGAGTCCTACACAGCTTTCCTGCAAGCAGAGATGGGTCCTGCCGCTCGCAAGAATGAAGGCTTGCAGTCGGCGTTCAATTCGATCTTCCCGATTGTTTCGCACAATGGTTTCGCACGTCTAGAGTTCTTGTCCTATGTACTTGGCGACCCGCCATTCGACGTCAAGGAATGTCAGCAGCGTGGTTTGACCTATGCGTCACCGCTTCGCGCGAAAGTGCGGCTGGTGATCCTTGACAAGGAATCTCCGACCAAACCCGTCGTCAAGGAAATGAAGGAGCAAGAAGTGTACATGGGCGAGCTGCCGCTAATGACGGTGAACGGCTCGTTTGTGATCAACGGAACCGAGCGTGTCATCGTCTCTCAGCTACACCGCTCGCCGGGCGTATTCTTCGAGCATGATCGCGGCAAGACGCACTCCTCTGGGAAGTTGCTCTTTTCGGCCCGTATCATTCCTTACCGGGGCTCGTGGTTGGATTTCGAGTTCGATCCGAAAGATATCCTCTATTTCCGCGTTGATCGTCGCCGCAAGATGCCGGTGACCATTCTGCTCAAAGCCATCGGAATGACGGCTGAGCAGATCCTGGCCAATTTTTTCGTGTTTGACAATTTCACTCTGCGGTCGGAAGGTGCGGAGATGGAATTCGTCGCTGAGCGCTTGCGTGGCGAAGTCGCGCGTTTTGACATCACCGACAAAGCCGGTAAGGTGCTCGTCGCCAAGGACAAGCGAATCAATGCCAAGCATGTGCGCGACATTGAAGCGGCTGGAATCAAGCATATTTCTGTACCCGAGGATTATCTTCAAGGCCGGGTGCTTGCAACCAATATCATCGATGCAGAGACGGGCGAGATCATCGCAAATGCCAATGATGAACTGACTGACGAGCTGTTGGGTCGCCTGCGCGATGCCAAGGTTGGCAGCATTCAGGCGTTGTACACGAACGATCTTGATCAGGGAGCGTACATCTCGCAGACCCTGCGCACAGACGACACCGCCGACCAGATGGCCGCGCGCATCGCGATCTACCGCATGATGCGTCCGGGCGAGCCGCCAACCGAGGAATCGGTGGAAGCCCTATTCAATGGACTGTTTTACAGCGAAGACCGCTACGACCTGTCCTCCGTTGGCCGCATGAAATTCAATCGCCGCGTCGGGCGCGAAGAGCTCACCGGCACAATGACATTATCGAACGAAGACATCCTCGCCGTGATCAAGATCCTCGTCGAGCTGCGCAATGGCCGTGGCGAGGTTGATGATATTGATCACTTGGGTAACCGTCGGGTACGTTGCGTCGGCGAGTTGGCGGAGAACCAGTTCCGAGCCGGCCTGGTGCGTGTCGAGCGTGCAGTCAAAGAGCGTCTTGGGCAGGCCGAGGCCGACAACCTTATGCCGCACGACCTCATAAACTCCAAGCCGATTTCGGCTGCGATTCGCGAATTTTTCGGTTCTTCGCAGCTGTCTCAGTTCATGGATCAGACGAACCCCCTCTCCGAGATCACGCACAAGCGCCGCGTCTCTGCACTTGGTCCGGGCGGCCTGACCCGTGAACGTGCCGGCTTCGAAGTGCGTGACGTGCATCCTACCCATTACGGTCGTGTGTGCCCGATTGAGACACCTGAAGGCCCGAACATCGGCCTTATTAACTCGCTGGCGCTATATGCTCGCCTGAACGAGTATGGCTTCCTCGAGACACCTTATCGCAAAGTCATTGATGGCAAGGTCACCGATCAGATTGACTACCTTTCTGCGATCGAAGAGGGCCGCTACATCATCGCTCAGGCTAATGCCACTATCGACAAGAACGGCAAACTATCCGACGAACTGGTGTCTGCGCGTGAGGCGGGCGAAACCATCCTCGTATCTCCTGAGCGGGTACAGTACATGGATGTTGCCCCTGGTCAGATCGTCTCCGTTGCTGCTTCGCTTATTCCTTTCCTTGAGCACGATGATGCAAACCGGGCGTTGATGGGCGCGAACATGCAGCGGCAGGCCGTGCCCTGCCTGCGTCCTGAAAAAGCATTCGTGGGTACCGGTGTTGAGCGTACCGTGGCTGTCGACTCTGGCACTACCGTGCAGGCGCTTCGCGGCGGCGTTGTCGACTACGTTGACGCTGGCCGTATCGTCATTCGCGTGAATGACGATGAAGCGCAGGCAGGCGAGGTCGGCGTTGATATTTACAACCTGATCAAGTACACGCGCTCCAACCAGAACACCAACATCAACCAGCGCCCGATCGTAAAGGTGGGCGACCGCGTCGCCAAGCATGATGTGATTGCCGATGGCGCCTCGACGGATTTGGGTGAACTCGCTCTGGGGCAGAACATGCTGGTCGCGTTCATGCCTTGGAATGGTTACAACTTCGAGGATTCGATCCTGATTTCCGAAAGGGTGGTTGCTGATGATCGTTACACTTCGATTCACATCGAGGAACTGTCGGTCGTCGCCCGTGATACCAAACTTGGACCCGAAGAAATCACTCGCGATATTTCCAATCTCGCAGAAAATCAGTTGGCGCGTCTTGATGAATCCGGCATCGTTTACATCGGTGCCGAAGTCGAGGCCGGCGATGTGTTGGTCGGTAAGGTAACGCCCAAGGGCGAGACGCAGCTGACCCCAGAGGAAAAGCTGCTGCGCGCGATCTTTGGTGAAAAAGCATCGGACGTAAAAGACACCTCGTTACGCGTACCCTCGGGGATGATTGGTACGGTGATCGATGTGCAGGTATTCACGCGCGAGGGCATTCAGCGCGACAAGCGTGCTCAGCAGATTATCGACGACGAGCTAAAACGGTATCGCCTTGACCTGAACGATCAACTTCGTATCGTGGAGGGCGATGCCTTCCAGCGTCTGGAGAAGATGCTGATCGGCAAGGTCGCCAACGGCGGTCCGAAGAAACTGGCGAAAGGCACCAAGGTTGATAAGGCCTACCTGGATGACCTAGACAAATATCATTGGTTCGATATTCGTCCGGCAGATGAAGATGCCGCAGCGGCACTAGAGGCGATCAAGGAGTCGATCGCAGAGAAACGTCACCAGTTCGATCTGGCCTTTGAAGAAAAACGCAAGAAGCTCACGCAGGGTGACGAATTGCCGCCGGGCGTGCAAAAGATGGTCAAGGTATATCTGGCAGTGAAACGTCGTTTGCAGCCTGGCGACAAGATGGCGGGCCGTCACGGCAACAAGGGCGTGGTGTCGCGTATTGTCCCTGTTGAAGATATGCCTTACATGGCCGATGGCACCCCCGCCGACATTGTACTCAATCCGCTCGGCGTTCCATCCCGAATGAACGTGGGTCAGGTACTCGAGGTGCACTTGGGCTGGGCAGCAAAAGGTCTTGGTTTGCGCATCGGCGAAATGCTGAGAGTTCAGGCGAAGGCGGCTGAAGTTCGCGGTTTCCTCAAGCAAATCTATAACGAATCGGGCCGCACTGAAGCGCTGGACAAGTTCACCGATGGAGAAATTCTTGCGTTGGCCGAGAACCTGAAAGAAGGCGTGCCCTTCGCCACGCCGGTCTTCGACGGCGCGCATGAGACCGAGATCCACCGTATGCTGGATCTAGCTTATCCGGATGAGATCGCGAAGAACCTTGGCATGACCCCATCGAAGAATCAGGTCACCATGTTCGACGGGCGTACGGGCGAGGCATTCGAGCGCCCTGTCACCGTCGGTTACATGCATGTGCTGAAGCTGCACCATCTGGTCGATGACAAGATGCACGCCCGTTCCACCGGCCCCTACTCACTGGTTACCCAGCAGCCGCTGGGTGGCAAGGCGCAGTTTGGCGGCCAGCGTTTCGGTGAAATGGAGGTGTGGGCACTCGAAGCTTACGGGGCCTCTTACGTTCTGCAAGAAATGCTGACAGTGAAGTCCGATGACGTGAACGGTCGAACCAAGGTGTATGAGAATCTGGTCAAAGGCGATCACGTGATTGATGCAGGCATGCCGGAATCCTTCAATGTTTTGGTCAAGGAAATCCGTTCGCTGGGTATCGACATCGACCTCGAGCGCGAGTAAGGCCCAAGTTCTTTCGGTCCCCTCGGAGAATGTACGTAAAGATTAATTTTTCACGCCACTGTGGAGTGATATATGAAAGCACTGCTCGATCTATTCAAGCAAGTTCAGCAAAATGAACAATTCGACGCGATCAAGATTGGTCTCGCGTCGCCCGACAAAATCCGCTCCTGGTCGTTTGGCGAGGTCAAGAAGCCGGAGACGATCAACTATCGTACTTTCAAGCCAGAGCGCGATGGTTTGTTCTGCGCAAAGATCTTTGGCCCGATCAAAGATTATGAGTGCCTGTGCGGGAAGTACAAGCGTCTGAAGCATCGTGGCGTAATTTGCGAGAAATGCGGCGTGGAAGTGACCTTGGCCAAGGTGCGCCGCGAGCGCATGGGCCACATCGAGTTGGCTTCGCCGGTCGCGCACATCTGGTTCTTGAAGTCACTGCCCTCGCGTCTGGGCATGGTACTTGATATGACACTGCGCGACATCGAACGAGTGCTTTATTTCGAGGCCTATGTCGTGACTGACCCCGGCATGACGCCGCTGAAAAAATGCCAGATCATGTCCGAGGACGATTACGCGGCGAAGTACGAAGAGCATGGTGATGATTTTGTGGCGCATATGGGTGCCGAGGGCGTGCGCGAGCTGTTGCGCACGATTGATATCGATCGTGAGGCAGAGCAGTTGCGCACCGATCTACGCGAGTCGAAATCCGAGGCCAAGATCAAGAAATATGCGAAGCGGCTGAAAGTGCTCGAGGCATTTCAACGTTCGGGTATCAAACCTGAGTGGATGATCATGGAAGTGCTGCCAGTACTGCCGCCCGAGCTTCGCCCGCTGGTACCTCTGGATGGAGGACGCTTTGCGACCTCGGACCTGAACGATCTCTACCGCCGGGTTATCAACCGCAACAACCGTCTCAAGCGCCTCATGGAGTTGCGCGCGCCGGAGATCATTACCCGCAACGAAAAGCGAATGCTCCAAGAGGCAGTGGACTCGCTGCTCGATAATGGCCGTCGTGGTAAGGCCATGACTGGCGCCAACAAGCGTCCACTGAAATCGCTGGCGGAAATGATCAAGGGTAAAGGTGGCCGGTTCCGCCAGAATTTGTTGGGCAAGCGAGTCGATTATTCAGGACGATCCGTGATTGTCGTCGGTCCTCAGCTCAAGCTGCATCAGTGTGGTCTGCCAAAATTGATGGCGTTGGAATTGTTCAAGCCCTTTATCTTCAACAAGCTGGAGTTGATGGGCTTGGCGACAACCATCAAGGCTGCAAAGAAACTGGTTGAGATTCAGGAACCGGTCGTCTGGGACATCCTGGAAGAGGTGATCCGTGAGCATCCAGTGATGCTTAATCGTGCCCCCACGCTGCACCGGCTTGGTATTCAAGCGTTCGAGCCAGTCCTCATCGAGGGTAAGGCAATCCAGCTCCATCCCTTGGTCTGCGCCGCATTCAATGCCGACTTCGACGGAGACCAGATGGCCGTCCATGTACCGCTATCCATCGAGGCGCAGATGGAGGCCCGCACGCTGATGCTGGCCTCCAACAACATTCTGTTCCCATCGAACGGGGAGCCATCGATTGTTCCGTCACAGGATATTGTGCTTGGGCTGTATTACGCCACACGTGAAAAAGTCAATGGCAAGGGTGAGGGCATGATGCTCTCGGACGTGTCTGAGGTTATCCGAGCGTACGACAACAAAGAGGTCGAGCTGGCCACGCGAATCACCGTTCGCGTTGCGGAGTATCCGAAAGCGGCGAACGGCGAATTCGTGAGAACCGTCAACCGTTACGAGACGACCGTAGGTCGTGCGATCCTTTCCGAAATTCTGCCCAAGGGACTACCTTTTTCAGTCATCAATCGCACACTGAAAAAGAAAGAAATTTCCAAACTGATTAACATTTCTTTCCGAAAGTGCGGCTTGCGTGCCACGGCTGTCTTTGCTGACCAGCTGATGCAGTCCGGTTTCCGTTTGGCGACACGTGCAGGTATTTCGATTTGCGTTGACGATATGCTGGTGCCGCCGCAGAAGACTACGCTGATTGCGACTGCCGAGCATGAGGTCAAGCAGATCGAGCAGCAGTATTCTTCCGGTCTCGTCACCGCCGGTGAGCGCTACAACAAAGTAGTAGACATCTGGGGTAAGGCGGGCGATGAGGTCGGCAAGGCGATGATGGAGCAGCTAAAGGTTGAAGAGGTTACCAAGCGTGACGGTAGCCAAGGCACGCAAGAGTCCTTCAATGCGATCTATATGATGGCCGACTCCGGGGCGCGCGGTTCTGCGGCGCAGATTCGTCAGTTGGCAGGCATGCGCGGCCTGATGGCCAAGCCGGATGGTTCAATCATCGAGACGCCAATTACCGCTAACTTCCGTGAGGGCTTGAACGTCCTGCAGTACTTCATTTCAACGCACGGGGCCCGTAAGGGTCTGGCCGATACCGCGCTGAAGACGGCGAACTCGGGTTACCTTACGCGCCGTCTGGTTGACGTCACTCAGGATCTGGTGGTGGTGGAAGACGATTGCGGTACCTCGAATGGTGCTTCGATGAAGGCGCTGGTCGAGGGTGGTGAGGTCATTGAGGCGCTGCGCGATCGTATTCTTGGACGTGTCGCGGCGACCGATGTGGTGGACCCCGACACGCAGGCAACCCTCTATGAAGCAGGTAGCTTGCTGGACGAAGATGCAGTCGAAGAGATCGAGCGCCTTGGCATCGACGAGGTGAAGGTTCGCACGCCACTTACTTGCGACACACGCTATGGCTTGTGCGCGCGTTGCTATGGCCGCGATCTTGGCCGTGGCAGCATGGTGAACGTTGGCGAAGCTGTTGGCGTGATCGCGGCGCAATCAATTGGTGAGCCAGGCACCCAGTTGACGATGCGTACCTTCCACATCGGTGGTGCGGCATCGCGTGCGGCGATTGCATCCTCTGTGGAAGCGAAGTCTAACGGCAATGTCCGCTTCACTCCGACAATGCGCTACGTCACGAATGGCAAAAACGATCAGATCGTAATTTCACGCTCCGGCGAGGTACTCATCACTGACGATCACGGTCGTGAGCGTGAGCGTCACAAGGTGCCTTACGGCGCGACCCTGATCGTAAGAGACGGCCAGGCCATCAAGGCGGGTGCAGTACTTGCGAACTGGGACCCACTGACGCGCCCCATCATCACCGAGTATGCCGGTACGGTGAAATTCGAGAATGTCGAGGAAGGCTCCACTGTTGCAAAACAGATTGATGAAGTCACAGGGCTCTCCACGCTGGTGGTGATCGATGCTAAACGGCGCAGTGCCGGTGGTCGCGCCCTTCGTCCACAGGTTAAATTGCTTAACGAGCAGGGTCAGGAAGTAAAGATCGCGGGCACGGAGCATGCTGTGACTATCGGTTTCCAGGTCGGCGCACTCATCACCGTTAAAGACGGACAGCAAGTCTCGGTGGGTGAAGTGCTTGCGCGTATCCCGACGGAGTCGCAGAAGACACGTGACATTACCGGTGGTTTGCCGCGAGTCGCTGAGCTGTTCGAAGCAAGATCCCCGAAAGATGCCGGTATGCTCGCTGAGGTCACGGGTACGGTTGCTTTCGGCAAGGAGACCAAGGGTAAGCAGCGCCTGGAAATCACCGATATGGACGGCAACAAGCACGAGTTCCTTATCACCAAGGACAAGCAAGTGCTGGTGCACGATGGACAGGTCGTGAACAAAGGTGAGATGATCGTTGATGGACCCGCTGATCCGCAGGACATCCTGCGCCTGCTTGGCATTGAGGCGCTGGCGCGCTATATCGTTGACGAAGTTCAGGATGTGTATCGTCTGCAGGGTGTGAAGATCAACGACAAGCATATCGAAGTGATCGTTCGTCAAATGCTGCGTCGCGTCCAGGTGGTGGATGCAGGTGATACGAGCTATATCCCGGGCGAGCAGGTTGAACGCTCTGAACTGCTGGACGAGAATGATCGCGTCATTCGCGAGGATAAGCGGACCGCGACCTATGAAAACGTGCTGCTAGGTATTACCAAAGCGTCGCTCTCTACTGATTCCTTCATCTCAGCCGCGTCCTTCCAGGAAACCACGCGCGTCCTTACCGAAGCTGCCATCATGGGCAAGAAAGATGGTCTGCGCGGCTTGAAGGAGAACGTGATCGTTGGCCGTCTCATCCCGGCAGGTACCGGTCTGGCATACCACCGAGCCCGTAAAGAGAAGGAGCACTGGGAAGCTGAGGAGCGCGCGGCGATGCTTCAGGCTGAGGCGGCTCGTGCACTGCAGGAGGCTGAGGAAACCGCGTCGGGCGATGTCGGCGGCGAAGGTTGATTGCTGTTGTGATAACAAAAGAAATAGCCCCGGTTGATCGGGGCTATTTCTTTTTTTGCAGTATTTAAAGCGTAGCGCCATCCTAGGGTGCGCTGAGTTGACGCAATCGCTGGCGAGCTTTATACTCGCGAGTTCTCGAATTTAAGCTCGCTCGGGCTTAAGCGTTCTTTGGTCTGGTTTGCAGTCCCTGCTTCGCTTTCCCATGCCTGCTTTGCGCAAACGCCGGTTGACGGTCGTTTGCACGAATCGCGTCCCCTCGTTCTGACTTGGGGTTTGTTATTGCCTTACATTTTGTTGGATTTAGACCGATGCCAACCATTAGCCAACTGATTCGCAAACCGCGTACATCGATGCGCGTGAAGAGCAAATCGCCTGCACTGCAAAACAGCCCTCAAAAGCGCGGTGTTTGCACCCGTGTTTACACAACGACGCCCAAAAAGCCCAACTCGGCGCTGCGTAAGGTAGCCAAGGTACGCCTGACCAACGGTTTCGAAGTGATTTCGTACATTGGTGGCGAGGGTCACAACCTTCAGGAGCATAGCGTTGTGCTGATCCGTGGAGGTCGCGTGAAGGATTTGCCGGGTGTTCGTTATCACATGGTCCGCGGCTCCCTTGACACGCAGGGCGTAAAAGACCGGAAGCAAGCGCGTTCGAAATACGGGGCCAAGCGCGGCAAGGCTGCGGCGAAATAATCGTTCGCTCGTATAGCAACACTCAATGAATTTCTGCGTTCACAGCGCAGAGTGAGTCGACCGGAAGGTCGAGTAAGTGGTCAATCTGATGGCTGACCGCGGCCGCCGAATCAACAACACCTGCGGCCAACTGAAGACAAGAAAGGAAAAGCAATGCCACGTCGTCGTGAAGTTCCCAAGCGCGAGATTCTTCCAGATCCGAAATTCGGTAATGTCGATGTCGCCAAATTCGTGAATGTTCTGATGTTGTCCGGTAAAAAATCGGTCGCCGAAAACATCATCTACGGAGCGTTCGAGCACATCCAAACCAAGACTGGCAAAGATCCGCTGGAAGTTTTTACATCGGCAATCAGCAACTGCAAGCCGATGGTTGAGGTCAAATCCCGTCGTGTCGGTGGTGCGAACTATCAGGTACCAGTTGAGGTTCGTCCGATTCGTCGTATGGCGCTTTCGATGCGCTGGTTGCGTGAGGCAGCTAACAAGCGCAGCGAGAAATCGATGCCTCAGCGCCTGGCAGGTGAGCTGCTTGAAGCGGCTGAGGGCCGCGGTGGTGCAATGAAGAAGCGCGACGAGGTGCACCGTATGGCAGAAGCGAACAAGGCGTTTTCGCACTTCCGTTTCTGATAGCTGGGGCTGGGCAGATACGCCCGCCTCAACCCAACGAAAAGCCGGGTGCTTCGCTGATGTCAGGGGCGCTCGGTTTCGTTCATTTAGCAATCTTAGGATCCAATTATGGCCCGCAAGACTCCCATTGAGCGTTACCGCAACATCGGTATCTCTGCTCACATCGACGCCGGCAAGACCACCACGACCGAGCGCATTCTTTATTACACCGGCGTCAATCACAAGATTGGCGAGGTGCATGATGGCGCCGCTACGATGGACTGGATGGAGCAGGAGCAGGAGCGGGGTATTACCATTACCTCGGCTGCCACCACCTGCTTTTGGAAGGGCATGGCTAACAACTTCCCGGAGCATCGCATCAATATCATCGATACGCCAGGTCACGTTGACTTCACGATCGAGGTCGAGCGCTCGATGCGCGTCCTCGATGGGGCTTGCATGGTGTACTGCGCCGTAGGCGGCGTCCAGCCGCAGTCCGAAACCGTCTGGCGTCAGGCAAATAAGTACAAAGTGCCACGTCTGGCCTTCGTCAACAAGATGGACCGCACGGGGGCCAACTTTTTTAAAGTTTATGAGCAGATGCGCACCCGCCTGAAGGCTAATCCTGTGCCGATTCAGGTTCCCATCGGTGCTGAAGACCATTTCGCCGGCGTGATCGACCTCGTGAAGATGAAAGCTATTATTTGGGACGATGCTTCGCAGGGCATGAAGTTTGACTATCGGGATATCCCGGCGGACTTGGCCGATACGGCCAAGGAGTGGCGGGAAAAAATGGTTGAGGCGGCAGCCGAGGCGAATGAAGAGATGATGAACAAGTACCTTGAAGAGGGCGACCTCACCGAGGAAGACATCAAGATGGCATTGCGCTTGCGCACCATTGGTGGCGAGATCGTTCCAATGATGTGTGGTACCGCGTTCAAGAACAAAGGCGTCCAAGCGATGCTCGACGCCGTGATCGAATACCTTCCCGCGCCAACTGATATTCCGCCTGTCACTGGTACCGACGAAAATGAACAGCCGGCGTCGCGCAAGGCCGAAGACGGCGAGAAATTCTCGGCTCTCGCATTCAAGATCATGACCGACCCCTTCGTCGGCCAGCTGATCTTTTTCCGTGTCTACTCGGGCGTGGTGAATTCGGGCGATACCATCTTCAACCCGGTGAAGGGAAAAAAAGAGCGTCTTGGAAGGATCCTGCAGATGCATGCCAACCAGCGTGAAGAGATCAAGGAAGTTCGCGCAGGCGACATTGCTGCAGCTGTTGGCCTCAAGGAGGCGACCACCGGAGACACGCTATGCGATCCGAGCGCCGTAATCACGCTTGAGCGCATGGTATTCCCGGAACCTGTGATCTCTCAGGCCGTTGAGCCTAAGACCAAGGCCGATCAGGAAAAGATGGGTCTGGCGTTGAATCGCCTGGCGCAGGAAGACCCCTCTTTCCGAGTGCGTACTGATGAAGAATCTGGCCAAACCATCATTTCGGGCATGGGCGAACTCCACCTCGAGATTCTGGTTGACCGTATGAAGCGTGAATTCAACGTCGAAGCTACCGTCGGCAAGCCGCAGGTAGCGTACCGTGAAACTATCCGGAAGGTATGCGAAGAAGTCGAAGGCAAATTTGTCAAGCAATCGGGTGGCCGCGGCCAGTACGGCCATGTCGTGCTCAAGATCGAGCCGCAAGAGCCAGGCAAGGGCTTTGAGTTCGTGGATGCCATCAAGGGGGGGGTCGTTCCGCGCGAATACATTCCTGCCGTTGAAAAGGGTGTCGAAGAGACCTTGCCCTCCGGTGTTCTGGCGGGTTACCCGGTCGTGGATGTCAAGGTCACGCTGTTTTTCGGTTCTTACCACGACGTTGACTCCAACGAAAATGCGTTCCGCATGGCGGCTTCCATGGCATTCAAGGATGGCTGCCGCAAGGCCAGCCCCGTGCTGCTCGAGCCGATGATGGCAGTTGAGGTTGAAACGCCGGAAGACTACGCTGGCACGGTGATGGGAGATCTCTCCTCCCGTCGTGGCATGGTTCAGGGTATGGATGAAATTCCGGGCGGTGGAGGCAAGATCATTCGTGCTGAAGTGCCGCTATCTGAAATGTTTGGCTACTCGACCTCGCTGCGTTCCGCAACCCAGGGTCGTGCAACCTACACGATGGAATTCAAACATTATTCTGAAGCGCCGAAGAACGTCACTGACGCAATCATCAGCGCCAAAGGGAAATAATCAAGCAAGCACGACGTGACATTCTGAACGGGATGTCAGATAAATAAAGCAAATCGTTCTTTTTGAAGGAAAAATAATCATGGCAAAAGGCAAGTTTGAGCGGACCAAGCCGCACGTGAATGTGGGCACGATTGGCCACGTTGATCATGGCAAGACGACGCTGACGGCGGCGATTGCGACGGTGTTGTCGGCGAAGTTTG
>OMID01000004.1 GCA_900299005.1 Oxalobacteraceae bacterium | reverse complement strand
TGCGCACTTTATTGCCGTTGGCTTGCATGTCGAACATAACAGTGGAGCCTTGAAGATTCGTCGTATGGACGGCACCACCACCCAGCTTCAGTACGAGTGGGTCAATATAGCTGTTTGACCATCCTGACCCAAGGCTGTCGATATTGAGTTCCAAGTTATCGCGGGTGTATTGAGTCGTTTTATAATAGCTATTGTCTGATCCCAGATCAATGTCAGAGAGGCTGTGCTGATAACTAGTGAGAGTATCCGTCGATAATTGTGTAGCCGATCCTGAGTAGTCAGTCATTAAATGTGAATCAAGATAATTCGAACTGTGGGAACTCTCATTCCATTCCATGTTCTCGGTTGATATTACCGACTGTAAATCGTAGGTCACCAGCGAAGTGTCATTTTCAGATAGCCAGATATTCCGGAGCCTTTCATCAGCCATCTCCCAGCGCTTAGCCTGTAAGCAGATAGCTTCGGATTGAGCAAACCACTGGTCAATCTCATCCGCAATATAGTTGTTTACTGGAACGTCGATCGAAGACAGGACTGCACTAGCACTTAATACTGGTGCCAGCGTCTGGTCATCTGATGAAAAAAGACGATCGCCGATATTTTGAGCCGCAGAGTTACCCGCAAGTTCGAAAAATTTATCTAGTTTTTCTTGAGTTGGGGCACCAACCATGATGGCCCGCACATCCGTTTGACCGTCAATACTGTGGGTTATCTCTGAAATTTTGCTGATGCCGTTTATCCCAATAGTGGTTTGTTCTTTTGAGCCTTCGTTTTCATCATATCTGTTTAACTCTACTCCTATCAGTTGCCTCGCTTTATTAAACATCAAAAATTCAGACCTATCCTCGGAGCTGCAGCCAAGCATGATGCTGCCATCTAAATTCACTTTGCAGAAAACTTGTTTATCGTTTGCATCAAAGTATTGCACATCGCCTGGAAGATCGGCTTTTTTATTAAACTCCGATATAGATTCAATTATTTTTTCTCTCACGGAATCAATTCCTTTTACAAATGAATCCCATATTTGATATTTTGCATTAAAAATGGTCAACGCGAGTATTGCGTAATCTTTTTCAGACCGTGTCATTGATTCATAATTTTCTTTTACGCCATTAATAAATTTCAAATCGGCTTCTGCTATCAGCTCTGCCTTATTTGGTCGTCCTTGTGCAAGAAAGTAATCTCTATCATGAAATTTACATTGATAATCTAAATTGCTTATTTGGATCGTACCATTCGGCAATTGAATTTGAATGGGATCAGTTTCTAGCAAAGTTTTTAAGGATAAATTCTCTCTTGTTCCTGCAGTCCATCCTGGGCCACAAAATTTTCCAAAAGTCGGGATGTAGGTTTCTATTTTTAAAAACTCAAATCCACTTAAACCAAACGAATCTTTACTTGACGGCATACTCTTCCTTGCAAGATTAAACAAAATCTAGATTTCAATTGTTATCTTTTATCTGACTGGCTTTATATCGATGATTGAGGCTTGAGATGCGGGGGGTATTGGAATCGTGGTCCATATCTCACTTTTGAAATCAAAAAATCCAATTGCCGACTTTTGATTACCATATGTAAAAGCCAAATATCTTCCTTCGGGGGAAACTGCCAAGCGGTAAAAGCTATAATTTTTTAAGTCCGGCATTCTCCAAGAAAATAAATATTGTCCGTCGTGAGAAATTTTGGAAATTGCTCTTCCCATAGTTTCTGGATAATCAACAAAATAGGTATTTTTATGGTTATCAATGACGGGATTTCTAGCGTTTCTATTTTTTGTAAAAATAGGTGTAGGGGTTTCTTTTTGATCCCGTTGAATCCTATAAATATGACTGTAATTAAATTTTTTTGCATAATCTTGAATACTTGTATTTATGTCTCTTGGGGCAAAGCCACTTATTAATAAAGTAGACTCGTTGAGATAATTAATGCTGCCAATTTCAAAAAAATTGAATGGGCCAGCAAATAGGCGCTCGCGTTTTGTAGTTAGATCGAGCTCCTTGATATCAAAATCACTGATAAAGGTCTGACTTCCGGGGCCTCTTACTGTCTTAGCGAACCAGTAAGCAATTTTTTTCTCATCTTTCGACATGGCAAGGGCTACAATCATGTCTTGCGGAATTGGTAGTACCTCAAAATTACTGCCATCATTATTCATAATTGCGATTTCAGATGTTCTCAGAGCTTCCAGCTGATCTTTGATCAATCTGCTTTTGGATAGTGATCGTCTTACCATCACAATTTTTTCTCCGCTTGAAGAGAAAATGGAAAATGTATATTGATAATTCCCCGAAATATTGTACTTAAATAAAGACCTTTTTTTCAGATTGAAGAGTAATAGACCACTGTTCTTCCCTCCCTCTGAAATGAGCAAGTCTTCTCCATTTGGATGAATACTGAGAAATTCATATTCGCGGTTTGGTATTTCCAATTCGAAGTCAGGAAATTTCGTATTGTCATATCCACTAACAACAGGCATCGCCAATAGCAACAGACTGGTGAAAAAGAATTTGAATACCTTTGTTCGAATGCTCATGAGTGCGGTTTTCTTTTCAATAAAATTTTGAAATTTTGAGCATTTTTCGCCTGTTTTTTTAAGAAAATTTATGTTCCCGATTTTTTATTGAGCAAGATTTGTTTAAAAATTTTTGAATCAAGAAGAACATTGTTTGATCAGGCTGCTCAATCTGATTTCCAAAATATTCTGAAAGATTTAGAGGCCCTATCAATACGCCGCTGGCTGAGTTGGGCCGCCTTGCCGTACCTCTGTACAGTCTTCGGCATCCCTGCCTTGATAGCGATCACGCTCGAGGCTGTCCATGCCGTGGACGCTCTTCAAGAGGCCTATCGCCGGTTTGGCAAGCCTGACATTGTCAATACCGATCAGGGCAGTCAGTTCACCGCGCAGGAATTCGTCGACGCGGTCTTGGGCAATGAGGTGAAGCTGTCCATGGATGGTCGCGGTGCTTGGCGTGACAATGTCTTTGTCGAGCGAATTTGGCGATCGGTCAAATACGAACGCGTCTATCTGCGAGCCTATGGCAGCGTTGCCGCTGCCAGAACGGATATCGCTGCGTACATCGACTGGTATAACTTTGAGCGCGGTCATTCGAGTCTGGAGGACAAAACGCCGGAGCAGGTTTGGCTGGCTGGTTTGCCGCTATTGAAAGAGGCGGCATAAAATGCAGTTTCCGGTGCGCCCCGAGTTGTCCACAGCGTCGGTCGTTCATGGTCTTTGCATTGACCACGACCGCCGCCATGGACAACTCTGCACCGTTCTCAACCCACCCCATCGCACTTATCTATCGGGGTATGTCTGTTCAGATCAACCGAGCCACTTCTCTTTTTCGACAGGCTGGAATGAAGGAAAACTCTTTATAAGTTCAGATACAAATTCCATATCTGCTTTGAAAATTAAATCTCGCTCATCGGACCTTCCGATCGCATAGGCTGTTTTGATATCGTGAAATTTGCAGGCGTGATCCAATCTGATCTCTGAAGCCGATCCGTCTGGGTTGGAGAAATACTAAACTCTTGCGTTTTGGGCATCTTCCAAGGTGCCGGCTGGATTACGCCTGCCATCGGTATAACCTGGACCGCAGTTATAAAAAACAACCGGAACAATGGATTCGGGTGAAAAGATGCTAAATTCTCTGAAAGAGATGAGTCCAAAATTCGTGTTCATGTTCCTTTGAAAATAAGTGAGTTACGAAATCGAATCTCGGATTTTTATTTTCTTATTTATGCAATAGATCTTGATTGATTTTTGGTGGGGATATGGAATGCCATGTTTCGTTTTGCACATCAAAATAGCCGAGCGCTCTCTTTCCCTCCGCTGATGTTAGTGAATCACCCCCGTAGATAAAGGCAACGTAATTTCCGGATGCGGCTGAAATATATTTACTGGCGACACAAAAGTTTTTCTGCGGCGCACGCCAGATTTTGGTTGACCCTGTTGCAGTTCTCATTACCAGTGAAAAGCCTATTTTTTCTGGTTGTGCTTCGAAGAAAACATTGCCTCTAATATCTGTGCTGGGATATCTTGCGAACGGCAAATCATAAAAACTTGGCTCAGGGGCAAAACGCATTTGTCGCTTTATTTTAAAAACTTCACTTCCTTGATATTTTCCAAGATAGTCTCTACTTTGGCCTTCTCCTGTAAATTCGGGGGCCAGGGCTCCTGCAATGATTTCTGAATCTGACAAGTAATTAATCATCGTCGCGTGATAGAAGCGCATGGGGCCAGCAAAGAGCCTATTTTCGCCGCTCATTAGGTCATATTCCCAGATTTCGAAATAAGCGAACGAAACAGACGAAACATAGGGCTTGTCGGATTCCGCAATCAGGTACGCAATTTTTGTCCCATCTGGTGACATCACTGGATTCATTATTCGGTTGGCGGGAATTGGAAGTACTCGGAAGTCGCTACCATCGCGGTTCATAATAAATATTTCCCCCTGAGCGTAGCTTTTTAATACCTCGTCGTAATGATTGCTTTTTGGAGGTGGTTGTCTAACAGCAAGAATTTGCTTTCCATTGGATGAAAATTTTCCATTGATATAGCTGTACGCTCGAGAGAGATTCAGTCGGCGATAGGTTTTATCTTTTAAGCTATAAATGAATAAATGGCACGATGGAAAATTTGTGATGACTTTGCTGCATTCGGAGATGAGCCATTCCTCTTCGTTTGGATGAATGCTTATATCCTGAAATCCTCTCCCTTCTATTGCGGTATCAAATGGGGGAAATCGTGAATTGTCATACGCTCCGGAAGCTGCGGGGGCGAGCAGTGAAAAAAAAGCCGTTAGCCACTGAAGAATCTGTTTTGTCACGAATAAATTTATGATGCGCCATCAATTAACGAAATAAAAAACAGACTGAACGGATCGGCCTCATCTATTGACTGGTTAAGCTGCGCTTGAAAAATTTTTCATAAGCCAAAGGTTTGGCATGAGTTTGTGGATTAGGAAATTTTCTGTTTTCATTCAATTTTTTGATCTTGGCTTTGCGATTTCATAGATACATCAACCCCGAAGGGTCCGCGCCTTGAGCCGCCCCCGGCAGGAAGAGCGAGCAGAGATCACGAGGATCGGGAAACGGTGCTCAGCCTACCGAGAGCTTCCCAAGGCAACGGAATGCGCAGTGTGTCGGTATGCGTTTGAGAAGTGAAGCGACTGCGAATTTTTTAATAAAATTATTCGCGAAATGGGATAAGCAGTCGTCAGTTAATCTATCTTCGGACTGCGGTGCGATCTTCAGGCAATTCGGTGGTTATGCCGAGTAAGCATGACCGGTAATTGGTCTCGTCAGAATCGCTCGATAAACTTGAGTAGTCCTTTGAGCGAATGAACAATGCTCTGCTGACGAACGGACTGACGATCTCCAGTGAATACTAGTCGCTCGGTGTGAACGACCGTGCCATGCGCCCATCCGAAGCAAACGGTGCCTACGGGTTTGCCGGGTACGGCGCCGGCAGGTCCGGCGATGCCTGTGGTCGAGAGTGTGACATCGGCATTGGTATTGACAAGCGCCCCTTTGGCCATCGCTGCGGCAACTTCTTCGCTGACTGCGCCTAGTTGGGCGATCAGTGCCTCGGGCACATCAAGGAACTGTATTTTTGAACTGTTCGAATACGTGGCAAAGCCGCAATCAAACCATTCCGAAGACCCAGCGATATCTGTGATCAGCTGAGAGATACCGCCGCCAGTCACTGATTCTGCGGTAGCCAGGAGCCAGCCTTTTTGCTTTAGGGTCTGGCCGACCTCTAGTGAGAGTTGGTTTAGCGTGTCCATGATGGCCTCCTGTCGTGCGATGCCTTAATGGTGTCAGGTATTCACCAAAACCGCCATAGTGCAAGCGTGATCAATGTAAAGAATGCGGCAATGATGTCGTCGCCCATTACCCCAAACCCGCCTTTGAAACGCTTCTCGAAGAGTCGGATGGGCGGTGGCTTGACCATGTCGAAGAAGCGAAATACGAGAAACGCTGCCAGCTGTGACTTAAAGCTGGCCGGCGTCACGAACAGCATCACCAGCCAGATTGCGATAATCTCGTCCCACACCATCGCGCCATGGTCGGGCACGCCGAGTGCCCGTCCGGTACGCTCGCATGCCCAGATGCCGATCACGAACCCCGTAACGATCAGCACGCCCCAGACGGCAGGGGTGAGTACGTCGGGCCAGCGAACCGACATCGCATGAAACACCAGCCAGCCAAACAAGGTACCCACAGTGCCGGGTACCCAGCGGGACAAGCCGCTTCCAAACCCGATTGCCAGCAGGTGAGCTGGATGCGACAGCATGAAATCCCCGGTCGGTCTGCGTGGCGCATAAGTCGGGGGTCTGTCTGAGATGTCCCCTGCGGTTGGTTCGGGATGGGTCATGAAGCAAAGTGATCGAAAGATCGACAGAAAAGTGTGAGTGCTTGTCCGGTATCGTCAAGCCACTGTAACCCAGGTTCCGCGCTTATGCGGCCGATGCACGTCACCGTTGTCTGGCTACGGCGACCAGCCTCCAGAACGGCTGAATGCATCTGAGCGGGTGCACAGAAGCACAGTTCATAATCATCACCGCCGCTAGCCGCGAATTCACGCTTTTCCCGCAGCGCGCGCCGCGACAGCGCTTGTCCGAGGGGTAGCGCGTCTGCATTGACGATGGCACCCGCCCCGGACTGTGCAAGCATGTGGCCCAGATCGCCCGAGAGGCCATCCGAGATATCAATCGCTGCACTCGCGATGCCGCGCAGCGCTATGCCCAGTGCAGTGCGCGGTGTTGGCGTGTGCAGGCGTTTGGCGGCGACCGTCAGCAGGTCAGCCTCGAGCGCAATGTCGCCGAGCAGCATAGACAGCGCCAGCTTTGCATCGCCCAGACTGCCCGAGACCCAGATCTCATCACCCGGACACGCGCCTTTGCGCCTGAGAGCCTCGCCCTCAGGCACACTGCCGAACGCCGTGACGCACAGGTTCAAGGGCCCACGAGTCGTGTCGCCGC
Organism: Oxalobacteraceae bacterium; assembly: GCA_900299005.1. Taxonomy (GTDB): domain Bacteria; phylum Pseudomonadota; class Gammaproteobacteria; order Burkholderiales; family Burkholderiaceae_D; genus Pernthalerella. Next base: position 3,194 of record OMID01000004.1, on the reverse strand, counting down.
CGATCAATTCAATTTGGTGGGTATCAGCCAGCCCTAAAAGTCCGGTTGAAAAAGCGCGCAGCCAGTCGGCATCTGCCGCAGGCAGCGACAGCGCGAGCGTGAAGCCCAGTGGGCGCGCACCCATCGCGGCCAGGTCCGAGAGGTTCACTGCCAGTGTCTTGTGGCCGAGCGCGAAGGGATCGGCGCCCGCAAAAAAATGGCGGCCCTCCACCAGCATGTCGGTGGAAATCGCAAGGGTCTCTCCCTCGGGTACTTTCAACAAAGCGCAGTCATCGCCCACGCCGAGGCGCACCGGTCCGGCAGCTCGCGGTTCACGGCGGAAGTAATGCTCGATCAGCTGGAATTCAGACATCATCAGACGATTGTACCGAAGGCGGATACCCCAGTGGGGAGTGTGCAATAGCGTGTCCATGATCAGGACTGTCGCCGATAACCAAGGCAATGGTCTGTTAGAATCAATCGCCTTCGACATGCACATTGCGCACCACGGTGCACATCTCTGAAAGCGTTCCCGAATGGATTCCGATCACAACCAGCAAGAGCTTCGTCAGCAATTTCGTCAGGCAGCCCTTGAGTACCACGAATTCCCCACGCCCGGCAAAATCAGCGTTACGCCAACCAAGCAGCTTACCAATCAGCGCGATCTGGCACTTGCTTACTCGCCGGGGGTCGCAGCGGCATGCGAAGAGATCGCTACCGAACCATCGAATGCATTTCGCTATACCGCGCGCGGTAATCTGGTCGCTGTCATTACCAATGGCACAGCGGTGCTTGGTCTGGGCAACATCGGCCCACTCGCTGCGAAGCCAGTCATGGAAGGCAAGGGTGTGCTGTTCAAGAAGTTTGCCGGCATTGATGTTTTCGATATAGAGATCAATGAGACTGATCCCGACAAGCTGTGCGACATCATTGCTGCGCTGGAGCCAACTTTCGGTGGCGTGAATCTGGAAGATATCAAGGCGCCGGAATGCTTCTACATTGAGCGAAAGCTACGCGACCGGATGAAGATACCGGTATTCCATGATGATCAGCATGGCACGGCGATCATCGTGGGTGCGGCAATTCTCAATGGCCTGAAGGTGGTTGGCAAGGATTTGAAGAAGTGCAAGCTGGTAGTCTCGGGTGCAGGCGCCGCGGCGCTTGCTTGTCTGGATCTGATTGTCGATCTCGGCTTCCCCATCGAGAACATCACCGTCACCGATCTCGCCGGTGTAGTCTACAAGGGTCGTGCCGAATTGATGGATCCGGACAAAGAGCGCTTTGCACAAGACACTCAAGCGCGCACCTTGGCTGAAGTAATTCCCGGCGCGGATATCTTTTTGGGGCTATCGGCAGGGGGGGGTCTCAAGGCAGAGATGGTTCGCGCCATGTCGGCGCGTCCGCTGGTACTGGCGCTGGCCAACCCCACGCCTGAGATCTTGCCGGAAGAGGTGCGCGCAGTGCGTGATGATGCCGTGGTTGCGACGGGGCGATCGGATTATCCCAATCAGGTCAATAACGTGCTGTGTTTTCCGTATATTTTCCGTGGGGCGCTAGATTGTGGTGCGACGACCATCACGCGCGAAATGGAAATCGCCGCAGTTCATGCGATCGCCGAGCTCGCGCAGGCCGAGCAGTCGGATGTGGTTGCCACCACGTATGGCGTCACCAATCTGTCATTCGGTCCGGATTACCTCATTCCCAAGCCTTTTGACCCACGTCTCATGCTGAAGATTGCCCCAGCAGTGGCAAAGGCTGCCGAACATTCTGGTGTCGCATCGCGCCCGATTCGGGACATGCCCGCCTACATCGACAAGCTGCAGCAGTTTGTTTATCACAGCGGCAGCTTCATGAAGCCGGTGTTTGCGATGGCGAAAAAGGCCCCCGCAGCGAAAAAGCGCATCGTCTTCGCCGAGGGTGAGGAAGAGCGTGTGTTGCGCGCGGTGCAGGTCGTGATCGATGAACGCTTGGCAAAGCCCATACTGATCGGCCGTCCGGCAGTGCTTGCCCAGCGCATTGAGCGCTACGGCCTGCGCATTCGCCCTAATGTGGATTTTGATGTCATCAACCCCGAGCGTGACGAGCGCTATCGTGCTTACTGGGAGACTTACCTGTCGATGACCCGCCGCAAAGGCGTGACAGAGCAGTACGCAAAACTGGAAATGCGCCGCCGCCACACGCTGATTGGTTCGATGGCCATCTACAAAGGTGATGCCGATGGCATGATCTGCGGTACCTTCGGCACCACCACCTTGCATTTGCACTACGTTGATCAGGTGTTGGGCAAACGTGCAGGCGTCAATACCTACGCGGCGATGAATGCGCTGGTACTGCATGATCGTCAGGTGGTGTTGGTCGATACACACGTCAACGAGAACCCGACAGCGGCGCAAATTGCCGAGATCACGATTCTGGCAGCTGAAGAGATGCGTCGTTTCGGCCTGCACCCGCGTGCTGCGCTGCTGTCTCACTCGAATTTCGGTAGCAGTAACAGCGAATCTGCCAAAAAAATGCGCGAAGCACTGGCGATCATTCGCGAACTTGCGCCAGATCTTGAAGCCGATGGCGAGATGCATGGCGATACCGCGCTCGATGCACACTTGCTCAAGCAGACCATGCCCGACACGCCGCTCAAGGGCGATGCAAATTTACTGGTGTTCTCGAATATCGACTCGGCCAATATTGCGTACAACCTGTTGAAGATTGCTGCAGGTAATGGGGTGGCGATCGGCCCCATCCTGCTTGGTTGCTCGCGTCCGGTGCACGTGCTGACTCCATCCGCCACGGTACGTCGAATCGTGAACATGACGGCGCTGGCCGTGGTAGACGCAGTATCGCAGCGCTAGTTATTGTGCTAGTGTTAGTCGACCATGGATCCCAGCTTTCGCTGGGATGACGGTTTTGTTGGGGTAGGCTTTTCAAATCGTTCTGCCAGCATACAGATCGTGGTTGGTGTTCGCTTTTTATGCTAGTGGTAGTCGATCATGGATCCCAGCTTTCGCTGGGATGACGGTTTTGCCGGGGTAGGCTTTTCAAATCGTTCTGCCAGCACACAGCTCGGAGTTGATGTTCGTTTTTTATGCGGGTGGTAGTCGACCATGGATCCCAGCTTTCGCTGGGATGACGGTTTTGTTGGAGTAGGTTTTCCAAATTGTTCTGCCAGCATACAGATCGTGGTTGGTGTTCGCTTTTTATGCTAGTGGTAGTCGATCATG
>OMID01000003.1 GCA_900299005.1 Oxalobacteraceae bacterium | reverse complement strand
GTGTATAAGAGACAGCGCTGTTCGGCAGATAGTGTGACCCGGCTCTCGGGATTTGGCGCGGGCTCGACGATGACCTGAAAGCTCACCCGGCTGATCAAGGCCCTCGGATGAAAACATCGGGTGAAACCATAGGCCAAGGTATTGACCGGATCTCTCATCATGATCCCGAGACCCTCTGACAGCCGCCATCCTGGCTGCTCTTTTTTTAGCAGGGCCTGCTTCAGGCGAAATAGCGCCTGCGCGCCGGTGCTGCCCTCGCCCGGAAACTCGGAGCAGAAACACAGCCTTGCATTAAGCAGCTGCTCGCGAGTCTGTGCCTTGCGCGTCAGTGCCAGCTGGGCTGCGATCTTTGTGCCATGCGCCGACACTGCGCGGTTCATGTAGTTATACTTGATGTCGTAAAGCTTGTTACGTGTCCAGTCAGGGTGGAAGCGAATGTACCCCTTGAGCATGCGCGGGTGGTCCATGAAGTAGCGCCCAACTAAGCCATGGCCATTACCCAGCCCATTAGCGGCCACCTCGGTAGAAGCCAGCAGCAGGCGCGCATTCTCGATGCCTCCGGTAGCCAAGATAAACAGGCGCGCTGACACGCTCATTTGTCTGCCGGTCAACGTGCGCACACGGACCTGTTCTATCCGGGTGCACATCTTGTCGGGCACAATCTGTGTGACCGTCGCATGCAAAAAAATACGCACAAAGCGCGCTCTGCGCAGCTCGCTGCGGTAGTCGCGCCCGAAGCGCACCGGTGGACTGAATTGGGAGATGGTATCCCTGACATCCCCCGTGCACAGTGGCATGCGCCGCACATCTCTGCGGCCTATCGAGCGCTCCCAGAACAGCGGGTCAAAATTGACCGGTCCCAGCTTCAGTACCTGATGCGCCTGTTCGTACCACGAACGAAGTTCTTCAAGACCGAAAGGCCATCCGCTATGTGGTATCCAGCTACGCTTCTCGAAATCCCAGGGATCCAGAGGACGACACCAGCCGCCCCAACAATTACTACTGCCCCCCAGGAAGCGTCCACGGCAACCGTCCGCAAACTGGTAATCGAATCCTACCGCTTCGCCACGCGCGAGATCACGCGTGGCATCGTCAGCCGCTAATCCCCCGCTCTCCAGAAGACAGGTGTCTATGCCCTGTTTTTCCAATTCTCGGGCGAGCGTGATCCCGGCTACCCCTGCACCAATAATGCATACCGTGGACACCAGCACGCGGCCATCGTCGAGGTTGCGCAAGTCGATCAGCATGACATCTCTCCTGCCAATGCCGGTCGACGCCAGCGACGTGCGGCGTCACGAGTGATGGCTGCGACCCATCGCGACAAGTGGACCGGATGCCTGAACAGATGGCCTGCTGTGCGCGGTACCAACAGGCGATGTAAAGGCTTGGCGCGCGCACCCAAGCGTCGCTTGTAGTCATAGTGTCCCCACAGAAAATGGAAGCGCGCCAGCCTGAGTTCAATAGCATGTTGAATCGCGAGGCAGCAGCAGAGCAGCCCCGGTCGCAGCTCGTTGTGGGCAGGGTCGTGCGCGATCACATGCACGTAGAGGTCGCGCCCCGTCAGAGAGCACAGTAGACCCGCGCATATCTGACCCTTTAAACGGAGAGCAAACAAGATGCCAACCTGTTGCATCTGTCTGCAGATCTGGACTCCTTCAGCGTCACTCATGGAAAACGTTTTTCCTTTATGTTCCATGCGCTGACGGTTCTGACGCAGCACGATCTTGACCTCGTCCTCGACGATGTCCGCACCAAAAGTGGCAGTAAACTGCATTTCCGGTTGAAGACGAAAGCCACGCCTGAGGTAATAACGCATTTTTTCTCGTGAATGTCGCGACAACGATGAAAACCAGGCATCGCGCTGGGCAGGCAGATCAAGTACATAATCCTCGGAAAAAGCACTGCACCACATCCGAGGATGAGTCTGATCCCTGTGCAGAACGATGGCATGCAACTGAACCAGATGCGCTCCAGGATGATTGACAAAGATTGCCGATGCAAATCGGTTGATCACGCTCACCGGTAGTGTCAGCACCTCGTTAAGCACCCTGATCAAGGGTCCTTCCTGCGTGAATAGCAACAGCGTACTTATCTTCCCATCCGTGCGCTCCACCCAGGCTCGAGTCACACCAGAGCGTGGTTCATGTCTGCACAAGGGCTCCAGCAACACGCGCGAGGAATACACACTGGCATACAGCAATTCGAGCATGTGCCACAGACTGTCGGCAAATGGCGCATCAATGAACTGATAGGGGTGGTCGGGGTGGTCGGGGTGGTCGGACTGTCCGGATAACTCAATCAGCTGCCCTGCGCCAGGCAGTATCGACGAATCATTCATGCGCGTACCGTGTCCGGCACATCCCCGCCCGAACTCGGGCGGTACGTGATCTGCCGAGGCGCATACTGCCCATAGCCGTAGCTGTAATGCCCGGGGCGCGGCATGAAATCATTGAACAGCACTCCCCTTGCGCTTAAGCCGGCGCGAGCCAGCCGTTTGAGTGATTCTGTGATCTCGGCAGCACGCGTGAGGCCAGCGCGTGCCGTGATAAAGATGGCGCCTGCATGCGCACCGAGGATCAAACCGTCCGCCACCGCAAGCAGGGGTGGGGTATCGATCAGGATCATGTCGTACTCGCCCGCCAGCCTGGCAATCAGCGCAGCCAACTCGGGGCGCAATAACAACTCCGAGGGATTGGGCGGCAAGTTGCCCGTAGAGATGAAATCAAGCTTCTCCAGAGTGCTCTGACGAAAATCGTTTTCAGCACTCGCACCTGCGAGCAGATCAGCGAGGCCGAACGCGCGCTCCAGATCAAAATAACGGTGCAGATGACCGTTACGCAAGTCGCCATCAATCAACAGGACGCGTTTGCCGCTGGCCGCCATCACGCAAGCAAGATTAGCGGTCAGAAAAGACTTGCCCAGAGCCTCGGTCGGGCCGGTGATGACCACGATATTGTTTTTCGACTGCGTCATGCAGAACTGCAGCGCACTGCGAAACCCTCTTAAACTCTCGATGGCCGCATCCATGCCAGCAACCCGCGCCAGCAGCGGCAGCCGCGCCGGATCGCTGGCTCGCATGACGAGTGTCTGCTGCAAACGGCTGTGAGGAATGCTGGCATAGACTGGCACACCAAAAGCACGCTCGACTTCGGCCGGGTCGTTCAGCGTGGTCTGCAGCGAACGCCGCATCAAGGCAGACATTAAGCCAAGGAAGATACCGACAAACGCCGCAATGGCAATGACGCGCGGTCGATTCGGTGCAACAGGCCGTTCCGGCCTCTCGGGCGCATCGACCAGACGTACATTGCTGGTCTTGCCAACGGTGATCAGCTGCAGTTGCTGGGCAGAGGACAGCAAGGCCGAATACAACTCATTGTTTACCTTGACCTCGCGCGCCAGACGCACCATGTCCTGCTCCAGCACGGGCAGCCGCTTGAGCTGGCTGGCCGATTCGCGCATCTCTCGATCGACTTCTCGCAGCTGCTCATCGATGGCTACCACCGACGGATGGTGAACCGTGAAGCGAGACAGCAGCTCGCTACGCTTCTGTTCCAGCTCGATGCGACGGGTGCGCGCAGCGGATGAGCGTTGCAGCGTCAATCGTCCTTCCTCACCAATGTCCACGGCACCGTGAGCATTACGAAATTGGTTGTAGCGCGCCTCTGCCTGCTCCAGCTGCTGCTTTAATTCTGGCAGACGCTGGTTAAGATAGGCGAGCGACTTGTCGGCCTCCTCGGTTCGCCGCGCAGCATTCTGCATCATGTACTCGCGCGCGATCTCACTCATCAGCTGATAGACCTGCGTGGCCTCTGTACCCTTGAGAGTGGCGGCAATGACTCCGGATTGCTTTCCGACCTCGGCGACGCTGAGCGAGGCCTGCACT
>OMID01000002.1 GCA_900299005.1 Oxalobacteraceae bacterium | reverse complement strand
TGGATATGTTCCGCGACGTGATCGGTTCGCTACACCTCTTGGGTCGTCAGGGGGTCAGCATGATCGCTGCCGCCGGACTGGACATGGCCTGCTGGGATGCGCTCGCGAAGGCTGCCGGATTACCTCTTGCCGGACTGCTTGGCGGCACAGTTGGCAAAATCCGCACCTACAACACCAATGGTCTATGGCTGCTTCCACTGGATAAGCTGGCCAAAGAAGCCGAAGAACTGGTCGCCGAAGGGAACTTCAGCGCGATAAAAATTCGCCTCGGCCGCGAAAAATTAGCCGATGATCTCAAAGCACTTGAACTGGTGCGCGGTGCAATCGGCAACAATATATCGCTCATGTGCGATTTCAACCAAGGTCAGACCTTGCAAGAAGCTATCTGGCGCATGCATGCGCTAGATGATCAAGGCCTGTATTGGTTTGAAGAACCCGTGGTTTTTGATAACTATGCGCAGAGTGCCCAGCTGACAGCTGAGCTCAAGACGCCCGTGTCAATCGGCGAAAACATCTACGGACCGCGTTCCTTTTACGACGCAGTGCAGGCCAAGGCAGCCGATCTCTATATGCCGGATCTGATGCGTATCGGCGGAGTCACCGGCTGGATGCGCGCCGCCGCGATCGCCGGGGCGGCCGGACTCCCGCTGTCCAGTCATCTCTACCCGGAAGTGTCGGCCCACCTCTTGCGCGCTTCTGAGTCAGCCGACTGGCTGGAGTACCGCGACTGGGGTAACCCCATCATCACGCAACCCTTCGAAGTCACCGATGGCTATGTCACTGTTCCAGACCGTCCCGGCAATGGCATCGAATGGGACGAGGCTGCCGTTGCCCGATACGCTTATTGAATGGCCCCGTGAGCTACTAGGCTTGACCACCCAGGCGATGCTCGCCATCGCAGCCACCACCAACCGCCCTGCTGCACCCAGGACGACGCGGCTGGGTTGCCGCCGATGCCCCGACTCGCGCAAAGTAATGCGTAAGGGGTGATTCGACGGTATTATTTTCTCGGCCCTTCCCTCTGGTACTCCAAGTGAACATAATAATTCGTCAATTTTTTAACGCCGTGATGGTCAGCATGTTGGCAACGAGCGCTGTGCTCGCAAGCGAGCCTGCGCAGGGCGACTCACGCGGTAGCGAACTGTTAAGTCATCCTGAGGTTATTGCCTGGTTAAGAAAAGACCTCGGCGATACTGATATTTCCAGTTTAAAGATACATGATTTGCGTATCAGCGGTGATATCTGCTCCTGTTCCGACAAGACGCCACACTACCCCTACGCAGTGCTGAAGATCTCCTCGAAGACGAGTTCATTTCTCGCACGGATCGAGGGCCATGAAATGGGATTCAGGATTCGGCCTATCGCCATCCAAAAAGAAAAAAAGTATTACTTGAATGACGCGGATGACAAATATTTTGGCGAGTACGAATCAACCTGCGATTTCATCGACGCCCGCTTTGGTCCTACCCTGGCACCTTTTTTTCCTGACTGTAAGGCCAGCAGACAAGACGACAAGACCAACTGATTCGGCCAACTTGATCTTCTCGCTATTTTCCATCAATCACAGCGATTCAACGAACTTGACTAGCGAATCCCGCTCGGATTTCTTCAATGATTTGAAAATCTCGACTGATTTTTCCGATTGACCTCCGTGCCACAATATGGCTTCCAGTACGTTTCTGGCACGACCATCATGGAGCAGGTCGGTGTGGCCGCTGACCTTTTTTTGTAAGCCTATACCCCAAAGAGGCGCTGTTCTCCATTCGTAACCGCTTGCGGAAAAATCAGGTCGATAATCTGCCAACCCATCTCCCATATCGTGAAGCATCAAGTCGGTATAAGGTTGAATGATAACGTCTCTGTTCGTACTGCCCAATTTTTGAACAGACTTCATTTGCGGCACATGGCAGACACTGCAACGAGCTGCCGCAAATAGCGTCTCCCCCCTGCGAATCTGTTCATCCTCCGCCTGTCGTCGCGAGGGAGCAGCCAGGTTTTGCAAATAAAAAGTGATGCTATTTAACCGAACGGGGTTGACCTCCGGTCGATACAAGTTCCCTGTGCAGCCTCCCTGACCACCACATTTACTGGCAGAAGGCAGGTCCCGACAAGCCTGCTGCGCGGTTGGGCAATTCTCTTCCGGGAACATGTACGACGTGGCCCCAATATCCGAGTGAAATGCCGATGCGATTTGCTGACGTAGACTAGGCTGGCTAGCTTTCCAACCAAAGCGTCCGATTGTCCAACTGTCTTTTTCAATATCCCACACACGATTGGTTCGACCCGCCATCTCGTATCTGGACTGGGCGGCCTGGATTGTTTTGAGCACTGCTTCGGGAACTGCCTCGAGTAGGCCCAACGCTATCATCGACGGCGCAACGCGAATCGAGGTGCGTGTATCCGAGCCAATTTGTCCAAACGCCAGCTCTTCAAATATCACCTCGGGTTTTCTCAGCTCGATGACTTCGCCATCAGGCAATCTGACACTTGTTGTGCTGTAGCGAATTTTGGCCTGTCCCTCAGCCGGCACTCTTGATGCAATACCCCGGTTTTGCAGTTGGTCGCCATACGTGGGGGGAGGTACGGGCCCACCTTGCTGCGTCTCCCCGGGCATACTCAGACGTACCACCACGCCCAGCTCGGCAAATGTATTATCGCCAGGCGCCGCCGCCCTGCCATTATTTCTGTGGCAAGCAGCACAGCGATCTTCGTTGAAGGTCGGCCCCAGTCCCCACACCCCACCAGGCTCGGGCGCTAAGACCCACGCCTCGTTAAACTGCGCGTGCCCTTCTTGAAAAATTTTCTTGTTTTTTTCAGTGAGGTCATGTCGGGCTGTCTGGTATGCGTCGATACCCACCTTCGTGCTTAGTAGTACCTCCTCGGTAAGCTCGGCGCGTGCAATAGAAAACAGAGGATCAGTATCCAGCGCTATGACCACCGTCGACACCAGTAGCGCTGGAAGAAAAACCCCAGGGTAGCGCATACCCAATAATGGCACTCGCTCAATGCGAGTGATGATCATCCCACGGAGAGTGCTTTACCTCTGGCGGGATCCAGATGGTCTGATAAACCTTTTGAAGCTCGCGCTCCTTAACCAACTCTTCTTTCACCGTCATGTTGGCGTACTTTGCCTCCGTTGGACCATTGAAGTTTTTAACGTTGAGCCTCGGCGCTGAAATCACTTTTCTCAGCGCGCTATTGCACTGGGTACAAGTACTCAGCCCTTTTTCATTCATGCCATGCCTTGTTTGAAAAATAACGTGACATGAATCGCAGGCATATTCATAAGTAGGCATTCTCTCTCCGTACAAAAAAAGGTCTGCCAAACATGGCAGACCAGTTCCGAAGGCGACAAGAGATCAGGCAACGGCTTCTGCGCGCAGTCCAATCTTTGCTTGCATGGCTTGTTGTTTGTCGATATTCCAGATACGTGCAGCATTTTCGCCGAGTACCTTGCGCTTGATCTCCGGGGTAAGCTTTGGATAGCCGTAGCCCTCGACGAGCTCGTCGGGTATCTGGAATTTGCGGAAGGCATCGATCTGCCACTGAGGGTTGCCCCACAGCAGAGAATCCGTACCCCACAACACATAGTCTGGGCCAAGATCACGCAGCAGCGTTCCAAGCACATGTGCACACTCCAGAGGCCGGCTGGATACAGTTGCGGCGAATGTCGAGCCAACTTCACAGTAAAGATTCTTACGTTGCGGCTTGAAGCTCTTCAGCGCCGCGATCTCTGCGTGGTACGGCCAGGCAGAGTGATACGCGATGAAATTCAGGTCAAGGAAATCATCCGCGACCGCATCAAAGTCTTCCGCATGCGCGTACCTGGCGTAGAACTGGCCAAAGGGAATGCCTTTGTGGCATCCGATATTTTTGATACCCAATTTGCGGCACTCTTCCCAAATCGGATAGGCAAGCTTTTCATCGTCGAACCACCAGCCTTTTTTGGGCGTGGCATCGAAGGTATACAGTTTGAGACCCGAGATCTGGTAGTCCTTGGCATACATCCGCAAACGATCGAGCGTCTTTGACAAGCCTTGATTGGGTGTCAAGCCCCCTGCAAGCATAATTGTATTTTTTGGATATTGCTTGCGAACCGCCGCTTGATAACTCATCGGCACCATGTCTTGACCGCCATAGTGTTCCGCAAATCCGAACGGGTTATAAATGCCTACCGTCGTATCACTATTTTCAAGTATTAGTTTTCCGTAGTTCTCGACGTTCATGTCGAGCGTTCCATTCTTCAGGCCAAATGCCTTGCCCAGATCATCGAGCAGCTGAACAAACCACATTCCGCGCTCACTGGTATTTTTCCCGAGAACATAGTGACCGGGGCGAGTGCAGACGTGGGTGTGAACATCCACAATAAAGTCGCTGCTGGCTCTGGCCACCTGCATCATTTCTTTATTGGCATCCAGATCAGAGATCTCGTCCTTGGTCACCTCGAAGAATTCCATGCCAGAGGCTTCGTTCGCTGCAAACATGGCAGCCGAAAGACCGAGAGAGGATGTAATGAAATTACGACGAGACATTCCCGCCGATTTCGCATACCCATCCATTTTTTTCGAGATTCGGTCACCCATATTGCCGCCTAAAAACAGCGAGGTACCTATCTCATTTGCATTAAGCGGGTCTTGAGGCTGATGCTCCAGCCCTTTGAAGTGATTCAGAATATTAAATTCCATTTGCCTGACTCCTCGGTTAACTTATTCGGGAAAACTCGCGGATGCTCCAGGTAATGCGCAGCCGTGTTGACTCGTCTCGTTAACAAGGCCTAGGTGAGAAGCTAGGCCATATTAGCGGGGCGTGCAAGGGCTATTTTTGGCATTGTGCGGCGCGGGGTGCCAAATTTGCTCGAACAATGGCGGCCATGGGCCGCATGCACAAGTTGATTTTTTTGCCCAATCGATATTTTCTTTTGTCCGAGTGAGCATTCATGAAGCTATCTGAGCTAATTATTTTTTTGGGAATTATTTCTAATTCCGTAAATGCCTCTGCTGAATGGATACATATTGCTGCAGCGCCAAACTTTCAAGGATTCGCCGATCTCGAGGATATTGAGATCTCAGGCAGCGAAAGGCGGGTGTGGGTACTGCAGAATTACCCCAAGCAGCAGGCCAAAGGTTTTCTGTCCGTGAGGGCCCAGTGTGAGTATGACTGCGGCATGAACCGTGGCAGGGTGTTGGCGGAATACTGGTGGACAGAGCACTGGGCAAAAGGAAACGACATTACGCCTGACAATACGCCCGTTGATCAGCGGTGGGTTTACCCTGCCCCCGGTTCGTTTGGCGATCTGATGCTTAAAATCGTGTGCGCCAAATCGACAGAGCGCTAGCCTGCAACTGCTATTGTGAACGAAGATCCGTGTCGGGCTAGCGACCATCGTCGAGCGTTGAGTCGTCCCCGAGCCTCGCTGCTGCCGCAGCTTACAACACCCGTTCAGTAGCTCACAGCGTCGCTCGGATTACCGTGTTGCCAGCTCAGGCGGCTAATAACCCTTGTGCTTGACTTGAATATTGATCTTCTTGCGGAATTTTTCGCCCAGAGAGCGGTGCGCGCCATCCGCAAATTGCATGGTCAGCGTGTATTTGCCGGGTGGCAGGAAAATCTCGACCTCGGTTTGGCCCTTGCCAAAATGCAGGTGGTTATCGTCCATGGGGATGGGTTGCCCCTCATTGATATCAGCGGCATTGATCAACAGGTGATGGTGTCCGGTCCCCTCCGTCATCGTTCCCGCAGGAGCCACCGTCATACCCTCCACTTTGAACTTCACCTTGAACGACGGCGGCACCACAGCGTTGTTCTCGGGCTCCAAAAAATCTACCGATTGCGCACGGCTGGTGTTTGTAAACAAAACCAAAGCCGTTAACAAAATAGCTGTAATGTGACATTTTTTCATCAGTGTTACCCCTTTATCGAATCGACTTATTACACATGAATTATCACAGGCTCGCCCGGCAGATCTCTGAGAGTCTCTGTCAAAATGAGCGCCTCAAAGCAGCGCGGTCGCTGGCAAGGCGGCCCCACCGCGGCCAGCGGCATTGTGATAGGGCCGCTAAAAACGTCGCAAGCGTTGACAATGAATACCTTAACATCAAATAACCGTATCGCCATCCTGAAAACTGCTCACCTAGCATAATTGAATTGAAGGGCTTGCCATGCCGAACAGACCACCACCACTGAATTCACTCCGCGCATTCGAAATCGCCGCCCGTCATATGAGCTTTATTCGGGCAGCAGAGGAGTTGTCTGTCACCCAGAGCGCAGTGAGCCAGCAGATCAAGATACTCGAATCACACTTGGGGCAAAAGTTATTTATCCGACAGAATAATTCGCTGATTCTCACCGCCGCGGGGAAATCTTTACTACCCCAAATCGTTGATGCCTTTCAACTAATTTACCAGGCGAGCCGTAGCGTTCAAGATCAAGAATACGAAAAAATCATCAAGTTAAGTGCCCCACCAACATTCGCGGCCAGGTGGCTAAGAGCCCGGCTTGGCGAATTCAAAGCAGATCATCCCGAATTCGAAATCAATCTTGTCGCCACAAAACGCTGGATAGATTTTAAAACCGAAGATATCGACATTGCCATACGCTACGGTCGTGGAGATTATGAGGGATTAACCTCAGAACGTTTCATGAATGAGCAGATTTTCCCCGTGTGCAGCCCGACACTTCTGAAACGCTCCGCCAGTCTGCAATCCTTAGGCGACCTCAAATTTCATACCTTGCTTCATACGGAAAACGGGAATGGCGACGCGATGACGCCAAGCTGGGCACAATGGAACAGGGAATTCGGCATTGAAGGAATTGATTCAAAAAAAGGCCCTTCGTACTCTCCCGCGACATTGGCGATTGACGCTGCCATCCACGGCGATGGCATCGCGCTTGCAAAAGAAAAATGGGTTCTGGATGATTTGGTGACCGGCAAATTAATCAAACCCTTTGAAGAAAGTCTCTCTTCACCTTATGCCTATTTTTTAGTCTACCCCGTCGGGCCAGTCAGCCGGAAGATTGCGATTTTCCGAAAATGGCTATTTTCTCGCTATTCCTCGCCCCCCTCGGAGGCAAATCACCTCGATATGGCAACACCATGGCGGCAGGATTTGCAGTCTCCCTCAATTTAACTTAGCCAGCGCTGAAGTTATTCTATCTTGCGATGTCACCGGATCATTTGAATAATGCATCACTGATTTATTCAAAGGGAAGGAGTGACCATGGATCTCGGTATACGAGGCAGACAGGCATTGGTCTGCGCTGGCAGCAAAGGTCTAGGCAAGGCATGCGCCTATTCACTAGTTCGAGAAGGTGTCAATGTCACCATCGTCGCCCGCGGTCAACAGACACTCGAAGAAACCGCAGCTGAGCTTAGAGCGCTTAACTCAGGCGCGGTTACCGCTGTCGTGGCAGATATCACCAGCGCCGAGGGGCGTGCCCTGGCGTTGAAACACTGCCCTAGCCCTGACATACTAATTACCAATGCGGGCGGGCCTCCGGCAGGTGATTTCAGGGATCTCACGCATGAGATGTGGCTTGCCGCACTAGAAGCCAACATGCTCACCCCGATAGCCTTGATCCGGTCAACGATTGACCAGATGATAAGCCGACAGTTCGGCCGCATTATCAACATCACCAGCAGCGCAGTGAAGGCGCCCATCGACATCCTAGCTCTCTCCAACGGGGCAAGAAGTGGATTGACCGGATTCGTGGCCGGAATCGCCAGAAAATCCGCTTCAAAGAACGTCACGATCAATAATCTTCTGCCAGGACTATTTGACACTGAGACGATGCGTTCGCGCTCTGAATCAATGGCCCAAGCCAGTGGAAAATCTTTTGAAGAAGTGCAGCAACAAAGACTTCAGCCCATCGCTGCAGGGCGTTTCGGCATGCCCAGTGAATTTGGCGATGCGTGCGCCTATTTATGTAGCTCACAGGCAGCCTATATCACTGGCATGAATTTTTTGATTGACGGGGGAGCCTATCCGGGCGTTTTTTAATAAACAGATCTTCCAGCAGAAGTCGCCCATACGGCAAGAGAACTGCTTCTTTGGAAGATCTAACAAAACGTCACCGGCGATGTTAGGGGCGTCTTGCCCTACCTCGCCCTTACCCGAAATTCCCTCACCTCAAGAGAGAACGGACGACTCCGCGATGCTCAGTTTTTGACAGCGCTGCCTCTTGGAAATCTGCAATTTTTTTCTGTACATGCTACCCAGGCATTGACTTCACAAAGCTCCTGTATCGCACAGCATTGGTAACCCAACATAAAGCAAGGTTTTAAAATGAGCACCTTAGTAAAGACACGCATGTCAATATCTCTGAAAAACTACCTCGTCATTGTCATTTCTCTTTTTTCACTTCCCGTGTTCGCTTTTGCGCAATCCGTTCGTCTCGGTCAAGTTGCCTTGTCGTTTTATGCAGTCACTGGGGGAATTGTTCAGCATGTGCTGGAGAGCGAAGGCTATAAGGTCGAGGTGATTGAAGGCTCGCATGCTGATATTTATCCTAAAGTTGGCACGGGCGAAGTTGACATTCTCGCAGCATCGTGGCTCCCAAATGCGCATGCTGAGTTGTATTCGAAAGTGGCTGCTGACGTTTTCAAATTATGCAAACTGTATGATCAAGCCAAGCTGTATTGGGCGGTTCCATCGTATATTCCCTCCTCGGAGGTTTCAACAGTGAGTGATCTTTTGAAGCCGGAGGTGATGACCCGTATGCCAACAACGATAGTCACCCTACCGGAATCCACAGGACTCACGATCCTAAGTCGCAAGGTTCTTCAAAGCTATGGACTGGATACCGCAGGCTATCGGCTGACGCCGACCACGCCAAAGGCATGGTATGGCAATTTTAAGTCTCACTATGACGAGAAAAAGTGGTTAATTTTCCCCTTGTGGCAGCCACAATGGATCAATGCCGCATACGAGCTTCGCGTGCTGCAAGAACCGAAGCAGATATTCGGAGAGGACAGCGCTTATCTGATTGCAAACAACCGTTTGAAAGGCAAGATATCGCCTAAAGCGATCAAGCATCTTGGTAATATTCAATTATCCGTAGCAGATATTACCGAAATGGACTTGATAATGAACGTTCATAATTTGACTGCGAGAGAAGCTGCAGAACGTTGGATAGCATCTCACCAAGATCAAGTTGAAAAATGGAAATCTCAGTGATACTTCATTATTTTGGCAGGCTACAATGACATCAGGATTTTTATTTCCCTGTTTTCCCCCTCATGTTTCAATCAACAACGAGAAGCGCGGTGTCTTGCTCACTGCCCGCTTGATAAGTTTGGCCGCATTATCGACCCTATCGATATTGGCGGCCTGGGTCTCTGGAAACGTCGCTCATGCCGCCGAACCACAGATCGTCATTAAATTCAGCCATGCAGCGGCAATGGGGACACCCAAGAGCATTTCTATAGAACATTTTAAACGCCAAGTTGAATTGAAAACAAATGGCAGGGTTCGTGTGGATGTTTATCCCAACAGTACTCTCTACAAAGACAAGGAAGAATTAGAAGCATTACAAATGGGCGCAGTACAAATGCTCGCCCCCACACTGTCGAAGTTTGGATCTCTTGGCATCAAAGAATTCGAATTATTTGATTTGCCCTATCTTTTTTCCAGCCGAGATGAGGTATCGAAAGTAACGCGTGGTGGCGTTGGCCAGAAATTATTCTCCATACTTGAAACGAGAGGCATCAAAGGTCTTGCATTTTGGGATAACGGCTTCAAGATGATGTCTGCCAACAGGCCAATTCATGTACCCTCAGACATGAAAGGCATGAAAATCCGCATACAAGGCTCCAAAGTCTTAGATGAACAAATGCGCGCGCTCGGCGCGAATCCTCAGGTAATGTCTTTCTCTGAGATGGCGCAAGCGCTCCAATCAGGCGTGGTTGACGGCGCTGAAAACCCCCCGCTTAATTTCTTCTCCCAAAAAATTTACGAAGTACAAAAACATTTGTGCATCACCAACCACGGTTATTTGGGATTTGCCGTTATCGCCAACAAACGGTTTTGGGACCGACTTCCCGCGGACGTGAGACAAGCGCTGGAAACTGAGTTGCAAGAAGCCGGTAAATTGAATGATTCACTTACTGAAAGAGAAAGCACTTCGGCCATGGAGGCCATTCGAAAATCTGGAAAGACGCAGATATATCAACCGACAGTTGATGAAATCAGGCTCTGGAAAAATGCCCTCATACCAGTTCACAAAGTAATGGAGGAAAGAATTGGCGCATCACTGCTGCAGCAAGTGCGCAAGGAATTGAAACCCTAGCTTCAGCCAGCACAAAACTGACCAGCCGAGGCTGAAAAACCAAAAAAATGAGCCTGGCTAAGAGACTCTCAACATGAGCGCCGCGAAGCAGCGCGGTCGCTGGCAAGGCGGCCCTCACGCGGCCTGCGGCATTTTGATACGGCCTCTAAACACCGCAAGAGTTCTCTGTTGGGAAATAGGGGCAAGCCAGTGACGTGGCAGGCTCCCGCGTCGAGTCGATGCTGACTCGCCAAAAAATGGGGTTTTTACAGCGCCTCCCCAGGACTTTCGAGCAGCGCCCGGCAGGCGCTCGCCTCCTTTTGGGCTGCCCATCCTCTCAGGTCGGCGAGAGAACGGCCGCATCAATGACATCCACCATATAAGGCAAGATACTGCCAACACCACCCGCGCTCAGGCGGGATTGACTCTGACTAACGATGACCAAAAATCTGGCCACACTGATGTGATGGTCTTTAAACTTATCTTGCTAGGTCGCTGAAGACATTGCCAATACCGTGCCGTACGTCGGTACTGTCTGCGGTATTGCGCCTGGCCTTAACTTAACGAGATGCGTTGTTCATAGTTTAATTTTAGTTTTTACCGAAAGTCATAATATTGCGATGTCAATTCTTCGATCCGCAATGCTTGAAATTCACTATCAAGGGGATTACGTCCGCGCACCCTATATTGCGCTCATTCAATCAGTCGTATCAAAAGAATTTGATGTAACCAGAATGTATACTTTTTTCGATGGCAGCATCAAGCGGGAAGGTGTTGCTTACCTACTCGGCAACCAAGAAGTCTATTGGCTTAAACAGACAATGCACCAACCTGAGCTTCTGATCATTCGCAGCCAAACGCTTCGAGAGAGCATCCTCGATTTACTTGCTGTTCACCCGCTTTACGCCAAATGGTTCGATCACTGATTATTGGCAGTAAATTCAATACTGCTTAGTTCTGAATAGGTAATTCAGGCCATCGTCATGAGTGGCTAGTTCTCGCACAAGATTTGAGCGATATCTTTCTCGGGCGACTCCTGTCGGATGGATGTCCAAGCGTCGTTACTCTCGCTGGATCGAACTAGCTTCCCCTCACCATTGAAGCCACTATATTCAAAACTCGCCAAAGATCTAATGACATTGTCTTTGCAAAACAATTGAATCATTATTTTTGCCGACTGAATAACAGACTTTTCTACTTTGACTGGTTTCTGGTAATTGATGAGAACCCATACCATTACGTAGGCATCCTTTTTCACCGAATTCTTATCGTAGAAAAATATATCGCCCAATTCATTTTCGGAGAATCTTTCCCATTCAGCTCTAGCCTCCGGTAGCAGGGCTAGCTGAGCGGCAAGGGTGAAAGTGAGAATCCAGAATGTTGATTTTTTTCGCATTCGCTTGCCTCATTACTGCACCCCATGAGGTGCTGATGTATAAAAAAATCAATAGCCATTGGCCCTGAAGAATGGCGACAGGCGGTTGATTAAGACAGCAAGGACAATCCTACCTCAGGTGCACGCCACACAGATCGGGCTATGCAAGGTTCACCGGATCTGCCCCCCGAATACTGGGTCGGCCACCTCAGGCTGCTGATCTTCGTCATGTCCTATTGCTGTGGAGACTGACTGCCAGGCACGGCACGCTTACACTCAGCTTTTTCAATCACCTTATCGAGAAGGACAGCCATGAGGACAACGACCATGCACAGGGTTCGACAACTAGCTCGTCTGCTACTGATTGCCCCGGCGCTCGTATCTGGCTGCAAGACGGAATTCGTCAACACCACACTGGCGCAGCAAGGCAATCCTGGTTTTACCAGCACTGGCAATCGGTATGCCGGATGGCGAGTCTTCCAGAGCCAATGCGCAAGCTGTCACGGTATCTCGGCGACAGGGGGCGAACAGGCCCCTGACCTCCTGCCTATCGTGAGAAACCTCTCAGCGCGCCAGTTTACTGCGCTGGTATTGAAGCGATACGACCTGAGTAGTGGCGTAATGCAGGGATCAGAAAATCAATCAGCACTCGATACGCGCATTGAAGAGATCATGCGCCGTGGCGATACTCCATTAGAAATGCCCGCTTGGCAGAGCGAACCTACAGTGAACGCGCATATACTTGATCTTTATGCGTACTTGTCAGCGCGCGCCGAGGGAAGCTTGGGCACAGAACGACCGCAGCCATAAGCAGGTAGATGAACATCGCTCACCAAACCGATTCAGCTTGAGTGGAAGTGGCGATGGATAGACACACAATAAAAGAATGAGCATCGCTGGAAGGCAGGGTCGCTGCTCATCTTTTGAATCTTCTCAGACAATCTATCAAAACGAGCACCGCGAAACAGCGCGCTCGCTGCCAAGGCGGGGACGCCACAGACAGTACAGAGTCGAACCTGCAATATTCCGTGGACCCGCATGAACACTGACTTGTAGACCGATTTAGAGGTGGCGCAATCTCCCAGAAACTGATGTAATTCAAAGCAATT
>OMID01000001.1 GCA_900299005.1 Oxalobacteraceae bacterium | reverse complement strand
CCAATGCTTTTACCGTGCCAACAATTTCATAGCCTGGAACGATAGGGTAGATCGTTCGACCCCGATCATTTTTATCATAGAGAATATCGGTATGGCATACACTGCAAAATTCAATACTAATGTGCACATCGGCTATCATCCCGCAAAACCGGATGTATGAGTGCGAATTTTACTCAAGCAATCATGCAACTCATGATTTGATAGGTTTGTCAGCGATGGCCATGAAACCATGGATGTCTAGAGGCGGGTGAGCAAGCATCGCCGATTCGACGGGCTCGGTCCCCCAGCCTGGTCGATCAGGCATCACCAGATGACCGGCTTTGAACTCGGGTACGTGACTGAAAAGCTCATGATCCCAGGCGATACGATCAATATCGACTTCCATGATTCTGAAATTCGGGATCGCTGCACAAAAATGCGCATTCATCATGGTGCAGAGGTGGCCGTAAAAATTATGACAAGCAACATTGACCTCATGCGCTTCGGCCGCGGCGGCGATCTTGAGCGATTGCCACACACCATTCCACGGCGTATCAACGATCGCGATATCCATCGCCTGCTCGCGAAAAAACGGTAAAAACTGCTGTAAACCGATCAGTGTTTCGCAAGAGGCGATCGGATGCGGGCTCCTCGCACGGATCATGGCGAGCGCCTGTGGATTGAGCGTGTCAATCTCGACCCAAGTCAAATCAAAATCGGCGATGGCACGAATGATTTCAAGATAGCCTTCTGTTTTGGCGTTGAAATTCAGGTCCAGCAAGATATCCATGTCCGGGCCGACACCTTCTCGCATGATTTGCAAGTGCTCGCACAAACCACGTATTACTTTGCGACTGACATTGAGTTCAGGCGAAAAAGGTCGCCCAAAACCTGGGCCCCAGCCTTTAATTTGATTATCGTCATAACTGAATACATTGGTTTTCAGAGCCGTAAATCCTTTTGCTTTGACCTCGGCGGCCAGCGCACGAACATCTTCTCTGGTTTTCACAACCGGCTGGTAAAACGGTGCGCGCGATGCACGCCAGGTCACGCAGTGAGACCAATACACGCGAAGTTCATCGCGTAGTTTGCCGCCCAAAAGTTCGTAGCAGGGCACTTGCAGCAACTTGGCCTTGGCGTCCGGCAAGGCGTTCTCGATGGCTCCTAACGCCTGACCAACAACGCCGCCTGAACCCGGTCGCGTGACACAATGCAGATCCGACCAGATTCTTTCGTGCTGCATCACGGACTGACCAACGACTCTCGGTGCCAACTGGCGAATGATAGAACCCACGCCGGGTGAGCCAAAGGCTTCATCAAACTCGCTCCAGCCGGCAATGCCACCCTCAGTGCTTATTTTCACAAAATAATAATTCCGCCATCCTGCACTGCACGACAACGTCTCTACCGAGGCGATGCGCGAATTCGAATTTGATGCCATAAGTGAAGTCCCCCGAAGCTGGTGTATTGTGATTTTTTTAATGCTGCCGATTTCTGTTATGAAGAACACTCTAGCAGAGAACATTTCCTCGTTTGACAATCCTTGTTGGGTCATGTATCCACGTCAATCGTGGCCGATTATTCGCAGGTAATGCAATGGAAAACGACAAAGCACTGCATGGTTCATCTGGTCCCAATCAAAACAGTAATGGGCCGCTGAGCTCGACGGATACTGAATCGGCGGCATATCGCAAAGTCACTCGCCGCTTGCTACCGCTTTTATTGGCCAGTTACATTCTGGCCTACTTGGACCGCGTGAACGTCAGCTTCGCAAAATTGCAGATGGCGGTTGATCTGGGATTTTCGGATTTGATCTACGGCACAGGTGCGGGGCTGTTCTACGTTGGGTACTTTTTGTTCGAAGTACCGAGCAACATTATTTTGCATCGCATAGGTGCCCGTATCTGGATTGCTCGCATCATGATTACCTGGGGCATCATCTCAGCCAGTATGATGTTCATAGCTAACGTGAGCACGTTTTATGTCTTGCGATTTTTTTTGGGCGTTGCTGAAGCGGGATTTTTCCCGGGGATTATCTTGTATTTAACGTATTGGTATCCGGCCCATCGACGTGCCCGCATTATCTCGCTGTTCATGTTGGGTATTCCGATGGCAGGTATTCTGGGAGGACCGCTTTCTGGTTGGATCATGCGCGACTTTGATCAGCTGATGGGCTTGCGGGGATGGCAATGGATGTTTTTTGTTGAGGCGATTCCATCGATCATTATGGGGTTGATTCTGCTGCGCTTTCTTGACGACGGCATTTGCCATGCTGCGTGGCTCACTGATCATGAGCGCGTTCTTTTGCAAGAAAATATCGCCCGAGATGAGCGCACAAAAGAGAAGACACCAGTTTTACTTGTGCTCAAGAGCCCGAGGGTATGGATATTAAGTGTCATTTATTTCACCGTTGGCATGGGGCTGAGTGCCATTGTCTTGTGGCTGCCAACGATCATCAAGGGTATGGGTGTGACTGACGTATTTCAGGTCGGTTTGCTTGCGGCGATTCCCTGGTGTGCAACCTTCATCCCCATGATGCTGATGTCGAGACACGCTGATAAAACGGGAGAACGCCGGTGGCATTTCATCATTCCTCTGTTGTTTGTTGCTTTGGGATTGACATGCTCGGCCTTGTTTTCGGCGAATCATGTTCTGGTCTTCATCGCGCTTACCGTTTCTTGCTGCGCGGTGATGACTGCTTATCCTCTTTTCTGGAGTTTGCCAACGGCCTTTCTGGCAGGCACGGGTGCGGCAGCTGGTATCGCCGTGATTAATTCGATTGGCGGTCTTTCCGGTTTTGTATCACCCTATCTGCTGGGATGGATAAAGCAGACGACAGGGTCTTTGCATATCGGGATGTATCTAGTGTCTGCGTGCCTGATTACTGGTGCGCTGACCACCTTGCTTATCCCGGGCAATCTAGTGAATCGATAACCTCTTGCGATCTGTATTATTTAATTTTCCTAAATAACAAGGATCAATAACATGCCCAAACTTGTCAACGTCAGACCCTTCGTCATCAAAACCGAGCCACCGCATAAAGGGGGGCAGTATTGGTACTTCGTTAAACTTGAGACAGACAATGGCCTGGAGGGTTGGGGAGAGACCGCGATTTTGGGCACGCTCAACGGCTTATCGGCGGCCTATCTTAAAATCGTACAGAATATTTTCGATACCTATTTAAAGGGCGAGGAAGCGCTTGATCGCGAATATATTTACAGCAAGCTGTATTTTGGCTTAACGTTTCAGCATCCGGATTATGTGATCTTAGGTATTATGAGTGCGATTGATACCGCGCTCTGGGATATCGCCGGCAAGCATCTTAAAACGCCTGTCTACAATCTGTTGGGTGGAAAAATACGCGATCGTGTGCGGAGCTATACCTATATTTACGATCCTGAGGGCAATCAAAGCTTGAAGGAAACGAACCGGATGTGGACACAAGAACCGGAACGTTTGGGCGAAATGGCGGCCAAACTAGTGGATCAGGGTTTTACCGGCTTGAAGTTTGATCCTCTGGTGGAGGTCAAGACTGAGCAGCGCATTTTTAGACCGTGGGAGTTGTCGCAGGCTGAGTTGGGACATGCTGAAAGGGCGGTCGGTGCGGTTCGCGAGGCGGTGGGGGAGCGCGCAGATATTTTGATTGGTACGCACGGGCAGATCACACCCTCGGCGGCGATTCGTCTGGCAGCCAGGGTAGAGAAATACGACCCGCTTTGGCTGGAAGAACCCTGTCCCCCAGAGAATTACAGTGAAATGGGCAAGATCGCCCGAGCGACTCGAATTCCTATTGCCACGGGCGAGCGACTCGTTACCGTACACGAGTTTCAACAAATTTTTGCTGAAAAGGCGTGCGCATTTGCGCAACCCGACTTGGGCAGCGCTGGGGGTATCACCGCGGTCAAAAAAATTGCTTCAATCGCTGAAGCCAATTATGTGCTGATGGCGCCTCATGTGTGGGGTGGTCCGATTATCACGGCAGCGGCACTTCAGATCGATGCCAATATTCCCAATTTTCTGATCCAGGAAAGCATAGGCACTGCAGGTGGCTTCTTTGAGCAGATCTGCAAGTACAAATTTGTTTGGGAAAACGGGGACTTTATCGTCTCAGATCGCCCAGGAATAGGCATGGATCTAGATGAGCAGTGCTTGGAGCGACATAGCGTGTAAGGCAGTCAATAGCTTGAATGAGGTTGACAGTATTCAAATTTTCAAGCCGCAATTCCATTAGCTAATTGCTTCATTCTGTATACCGTGTCTGCAAGGGGCTTTGCAATCGGTGTTCCTCGCTCGGTAAAAATTTCTGACAAGGTCTCGTAGTACCAAATGGTCTGCTCTGGTGTTGCAGTAAATCGATCAAAGACTGAGCGACCGATAT